>NZ_CP022584.1:991071-1321428 GCF_002240225.1 Paenibacillus physcomitrellae
GTAGCGGTCCAGAAAGCCCCGCTCATCAGCTCGGCAATATTCTCTTCGCTGCCGTCCCAGCTGTACAAGGCATAGGGAGGCTCGTAAGTCCAAGTAGAAATTTGGCGCGCGCAAGGTTCATCCATAGGCCGAAACTGAAAATTTGTTGTCATCAAAAGCCCCCTTTCTCTCCCCTTAATTTAGAGTGTGAACATAACTTTTTTGAATTTTGGCCCGTCTGTAGATATTAAGAAGGGAGTGAAACTTTTGAAACGCAAAACCTATATCGCAGCTCTCCTGCTCGCTTTGGTCATTGCCGCGTGGGCTGGCGGGTACTGGAATCACACCTGGGTGTCCCATTCAAGCAGCGGAGAACATACAGGAGATACCGCAGCTTTCACCTGGCTGTCGGCGGATAAGCCGCCTCTTCCCGAGGTTCTGATCAATGGCCAAAAGTTACAGATACGTAGAGAATCATACAGTTGGTGCCAGTCAATCTCCAGCTTGTCAGACCGATCCTGCGTTTCCGCAGACAGTGCAGCTTTATTTGAAACTGCCGGACCTAGTGGACTAAAGACAGCTGTCGCGCAGCCTAATTCACCGATTCAAATACAAGCTCCGAAGCAAATCAATAACCTGTCCATACAGCGGTTAGATCCTCGTAGCGGACAGTTAGCTGAAGACAGCAGCTACACCACTCCAGCCCAAGCCGGAACTTATTATTATCTCATTCACTGTGAATGGCTGGCGGATCAAGGGAACGCCGATTTCAGCTTTGGCGTTGAGATCAAGGATAGCAGCACCTGATAAATCTTCTCCTGCTCCATTGTCCGGAACAAATAGGTTTGACTTCCCGAAGTCAAACTCACTTTGTTGGGGATAAGGAAAAAGGAATTCCGTTTCTTAACGCCCTGCAGCTCGCTGACCCGAAGGTCCAGTTCTTCCTTCATCAGTGCTCCTTTAAAGATTCTAAACGTTACGGCTTCACCGGTAATGGTCAGCTGCCCGGTATAGGTTTCTTTACTGCTTTTCCAATAGTCGGCCTGTCCTTGATATAACACCGTCTCCGTCTGTTGTGATTCCAGCCGTTTCTCCATATCCGAACTTATTCCCCTTTCGCAAATCGTTCTTGAACTTCCTTATAAGCCTCATGCGTGCCAATATCATAAATCTCCCCGTCTGCGAAGAAAGCCCGGACCTCCTGCCGATGGACCAGCCATTCCGGGAATTGGGTAGGTGAATCCGGACTGTTTCCTTCTTCCAGATAACGTTTGACCTGCTTCAAGGTTTCTTTCTTGTACATGTACAAAGCGAAGACGCCAATATTTGAGCGGGGATCGGCCGGTTTCTCCACCAGCCCGGTCACTCTTCCCTCTGTGTCAAGCTCGGCTACACCAATTCTGCGCAGCTCCTCCAGATCATCCGTCTGCCTCACCAGAATGCAATCTTTGTCCACCGAGTGGAAATAATCCACGTAATCCTGCAGATCAAAGGTGAAAATATTATCACCAGCCAGCACGAGCAGGTCATCCTGCAGGTTCTCGCGTTCGATCACATACTGCATGTCACCGATCGCCCCAAGTTTGTCTTCCAGCGACGAAGTTCCGTCATCAAGGATGCGGATCTCCTTGGCAGAACGCCGTCCTTCGAGCCAGGATTCGAACGCTCCTGCATATTTATGGTTGGTCACGATCAGAATCTGACTTAACTGCTCCAGCATCTCCAGCTTGTCTAGTATAAAATCTATTACGCAGGATGTATCCGTAATCGGCAGCAGGCCTTTAGGTCTGTTAAGTGTCAAAGGATATAAGCGGGTCGCATAACCAGCGGCTAAGATCAAGGCTTTCATCGGATTCCTCCTTCGTGAGTACTAAGATGTTGAGATCAGCCGATTAAACCGGGTGCATAACGCTTTAATATCGTCCAGCCGGGCCAAAGCCGTCACCCAATCCTCAGGGACCCTGTCCAAGCCGTAGATCAGACCGGCCAACCCGCCGGTAACTGCGCCGGTAGTATCCGTGTCCTCCCCCAGATTGACTGCTTTTAATACCGCTTCATCAAAACTGCCGGAAGTAAGCAAACACCATAAACTGGCTTCCAGCGTATGTACGACATAACCGGAAGATTGAATTTCTTCACGTTTTAGCTTGGAGATCTCGCCGTTTAAAATCCGGGAAAAAGGCTGTAAATCTTCGTTATGCAGATTCATCCCGCCGATGGTCTCTACGGCTTTGGATATACTATCCGGCAAAGGATCACCGTCAAGCAAACGAATGGCTATTTCGGTATACAGCAAGCAGGCGATGATCGAAACCGGATGTCTATGCGTCACCGATGAGACTTGTGCAACCCCCTCAATGCGAGATTCAAGCTCCTTATTCCGAAGGAAAAAAGCCAATGGCAAAATTCGCATCAAGGAACCATTGCCATTGCTGAATTCCCCGGCCCCGCCCGCCAATTCAGGTGGAACCGCCTCTTCGCGATAATTCTGGATCGCTTTTCGTGTAGCGATGCCAACATCAAAAACGACTCCGTGAGGCGTCCAGTCCCCGTGCTCAAGCCAATTTCCGAACCTGTCAGCCAAATCATACAAATCTATTTTCTCCTGTATAATCAGGCTCTCCATCAGACAAAACATCAGCGAGCTGTCATCCGACCAAGTACCGGGCGGCTGGTGATGGGTACCGTAACCGGCCATTTCCGTAACCGGATCAAGATCCAACGTTTCCCGCGGCTTAAATTCGGCCGGAACGCCTAAGGCGTCGCCTGCACAGAAACCGAGAACAGCCGATTCAAGTTTGCTTCTCATGCTTCCGCCCCTTTTCTTTAATTCTTCTATAACCCTCTTCGACATAAAAAAAGCAATGCCTGCTTCATTCCAAAACCAAGAGATCCGGCAATTCCTGTCTTAAGTCATTTAATAGAGATTCCCTACCAAAAATTAAAACAGGAGTCCCGAAAGAAAAACCTTTCAGGACTCCTGTTCTTTCCTAGATCACATCCTCAAACCTCGCAGCAAACGGACGCCTGCGTATCCAGCACGCTGCCGATGAACCTGGCCACGTCCAGGTGCACGGGGTGGGCCAGGTATTTTTCCATATCAGCCATGGATTCGAACTTCGTAATCAGAATCAAATCATGGGCAGACGGACCCGGGCGTACATTGGCTTCTGCCTGGATGTCGATCAGGACGTCGATCTTCCCTTTCATGCCCAGCAGAACCGACCGGGTATGTTCAATTTGCTCCGGGGAGCGGTCCTTAAGTTTAAGCAGCAAATGGTTGATGATCATTTCCTCGTTAGCCTCGCTTTCTTTTTCCTATTTAATCGTTAATTTTGCGATCTTCCCGCCTTGTGTCTTAAAATGGAAGGTCAGCAGCAGAGGATCGGGAAGTCCGGTTTTGTCATAATCGCCGTCGATCTTGCAGAGGACGGCTATGTTCTCGCCGTGTTGTGTGAAACTGCGCGGTTCCAGCGTCACATTAGGTTCAAAATGGTGTTTGTCGCTCCACTGTTTAATAGCTGCTTTACCCAGCCAATCTTGGCCTTCGTCCACGACCAGCGCCTCCTCTGAAAAACAAGCGACATAAGCCTCCGGATCGGGTTTATTGGCCGCAGACATAAAATCTTTGATGATTTGCGGCAGTTGCTCAATCTCCATGTTCATCTGCTCCTTTATTTCGGTTGATTAGACGGTCCGGATCGTTCCGCCGTCGATTACGTATTCGCAGCCCGTAATGTAAGAAGACCTGCCGGAAGCCAGGAACGCCGCCAATTCCGAGACCTCTTCCGGTCTGGCCGGACGTCCCAAAGGAATGCCCCCGAGCGCATCCATCAATTGCTGGCGGGCGGTAAGGTAGTCGGTTCCGGCATTTTCGGCCATTCGTTCGATTAAACGTTCTGCCGCTTCCGTTTCCGTAAATCCGGGAGCCAGCGCATTGATTCGGATCCCGTCAGGGCCAAATTGGGTTGCGAGATTTTTGCTGTAGTTCACCAGCGCCGCCTTGGCCGCCGAATACGGCATAGTCATGTTACCAGGCAGCCTGCGCTGAATCGACGAGATATGGACGATTACCCCGCTTTGCTGTTTAACCATGTGGGGCAGAAATCCGCGGTCCAGCCGAACCGAAGAAAATAAATTGGCGTTAAACGTGGTCAGCCAATCCTCGTCCGTCAAAGCCAGAGCACCGGCGGTGCTTGTAGAAGATCCGCCGACATTGTTGATCAAAATATCGAGGCCGCCGGCTCTCTCCAGCGTCTCCCGAATAAGCTTGTCCGTTCCGGCCGGACTGCTGACATCCGCCTGAATGAAATGAACGCCTTCCGGCAGATCATCCGGATGCGAACGCGCGGTAGCTATAACCTCCGCCCCTGCCGCATGCAGCCTTTGGACGATCGCTTTGCCGATGCCCTTGGTCCCGCCGGTGACAAGCGCACGTTGGCCTGCAAATTCTTGGCTCATATCCGTTAAAAAGTAACTGTTATCCATAGGTTTACTGAACGCCTCCTTTAAGTTGGGTTACATGGCCAGTTTAGCGAACAAAACCTGACAACAGGATGTCCAGTTCTCTTAAAACAGTCCTAAAAATATTTTTCAGCCATCTTCTTGATGCGGACAATCAGCTCTGACCGGATACATTCCGGCTCGGCTACCTGCACCAGCGGCCCGAATGAAAGCAGATAATCATAAAGCCATTCGCCTGCAGGCATGTTGGTTGTGACCAGAAAGGAACCGTTTTCGAGTCTGGAAACCTCTTCTTCCGGAAAATCATCCAACACCCGATAAGCCGCTGCGGCATCAAAATTTAAACGCAGAGTAACCTTGTGTTCCACCGTCTCCATCTTGTCAGGCATTGGCGGCCTTTCTCCGTCCTGTTCACCAGCAAGCCGGACGTCCGACATCCGGGTAATTTTGAAGGTTCTCATGGCCATATGCTCCAGACAATATCCCTGGAAATACCATGCCCTGTTCTTAAAAAGCAGCTTCACCGGCGCTGCGCTTCGGTCTCTTTTTTCCCCGGAGGCGCTATAGTAAGTAAAAGAAATAACCTTCCTTCCCAAAATGGCGTTCTTCAGCAGGCCGAAAATTTCTGTCTGCTTCCGCTCGTTCCCCCAGGAAGAGAAGTCTACTTCAATCCAGCTGGCGTTATTTTTCATAAACAGGCTGCTCAGCTTGGCCAACACATCGTCATAGCCGGGATGCTGCGCGGCCGACAAGCTTTGCAGGGCAAACAGAATTTCATCCTGTTCCGTGTCCGAAAGCAGGGATTTGTTCAGAATAAACCGGTCGGAGAGGGAGATCCCTCCGCCCTTGCCTTGACTCGTATAGATCGGGATTCCCGCCTGGCTTAACGCCTCCACATCCCGGTAAATGGTCCGGACCGAAACCTCGAACCGTTCAGCAAGTTCATTGGCGGTTACGGTTCCTTTTTCAAGCAGAATATAGATGACCTGGAACAACCGGCTAATCTGCATCTTTCTCACCTCTACGGTTCAGTATACCCCTTTAAACTTGACAATAAGATGTCAGGTTAACATCAAAAAAGCCCCTCCCGCAATCCGGAAGGAGCAAACGGCTTCATGCATTCAATCCGTTCTCCTAAGCAAAAAAGGGGCGCCAGCACGGCGCCTAAACCGCCTTGTTCGCTTCATATTCCATCAGCCAGCAGTCCCTGAATTCCCCTTCGTGCCATTCATGCTGCGGCAGAAGCCGCTTTTTCACAAATCCGCATTTCTCGTAAACCCTTATCGCCCTTGCATTCCAGGCCTGCGGATCCATCACGATCCTGGAGGCTTTACGCTCTTCCGCCAGATAGGCAACCATCGCATCGACCAACTCCGTGCCCAGTCCCCGGTTCCAGCAATCCGGTTCCCCGATAAACTGATCCATGCCATAGATGACTTCCTGAAGATCCGCGTACCCATAGAGCTTGCGCTCCGCTTCCTCGATTTCATAGACCTGCATATAGCCGATGTCCCGCCCGTAATGCCGGATGATGCAACCCGTGATTTCCTCCCTGTCTTGATAGAAATGCTCCCTCACCAAAGCCACATCATGCGGCCGGTCCCGGCCTTCATAATATTCCAGTACCGCCGGATCACTGAGCCACCTGCTGAGAAGAAGATCGTCTTGTTCCTCCAGGCTTCTGATTACGAGATTTTTTGAACGGGTGATCATCACAGTCCTCATCTCCTTATATCGTTTAAGATATTCTTATGCGGCTGACTAATCAGAAATCAAATGCAAAACCATCCATTCCTCATCCATGTGCCGATCCCCGGCCTTTAAAGCCCGCCGCTCCACGCCGAACACCTGAAAGCCGGCGGATAAATACATCCGTTTGGCGGCATCATTGCCTGCCACAACGGTTAGCTGCAGCTGCTCTAGCCCGGGAAGCCGGGAGGTTTGGTCAATGAGCGCCAGCAGCAGTTTGTTGCCAATTCCTTGTCCCCTGGCTTCAGCAGCTACGCACATCCCGACAATATGTCCTTTATGAGCGGTCTTAAAGCCCGTTTCCCTTATAAAGGTGACGATTCCGGCCAGCTCTCCCTCCGTGCCCGGCGTCGTTTCCTTCTCCAGAAAAGCGCCCAGCACAAATTTGTCCGGGGTTGGCGTAACCCGTTCAATGAACTGATCCAAGGAGAACGCCGCCTCGCGTTCATAGGTTGAACCAAACGCATCCGGGCTGTTCAGCAGCCCCTCCAGGCGCAGCTTCCGGTAAGCGGCAGCATCTTCTTGTTGCAAAATTCTTATAAGCATATATCTAACCTCCTGCCTGAACTGTACCCAAAAAGGTTAATCCCAGCGCTCGTCCAGTTTGTCCGCATAAAAAAGAATGGCTCTCTTGTAAGCCTGAATGCCCGGATCGGCGCTGGTTTCGGCGAGCAGCTTCAGCAGCAGCTCCATTCCCTCGCTATAGGCTTTGAGATTGTATTTCACCATCGCCCGGAAGACTTGAAATTCTTTGTTCTCCGGGTATTCCAGGTTCGCTTGTGCAAAAAGCCGCTCGGCCTCATTATATAAACCCAACGTCCGGTAAGTGCTGCCGAGTCCGAGCAGCGCCCCTTCCCTTTCTTCCCCGCCTAAGCCCAGCTCTAAAGCTTTCTCGTAAAATGGCACCGCCTCTTTCTCCAGCCCCATCACATCATGGGTCCAGGCGCATTGATACCACACCGAGGCATTTACAGGCTCCTGCCGCAGCAGCTGCTCCAGCAGCGTTTTGGCCTCCGCTGGGTTGCCAGACTGCCGGAGCCCGATCGCCTTCTCCAGATTCTCATTGATATTCATAGCTGCATTCACCCTCTAGGAAAGTTTCTTCCTTATATATTTAACTTCATCTTTATACTTTCTCGCTAAAAATGTTAAAATCCTTTATTCTTTGGCTGCTTCAGGACAAATGACAGCGCAAAAGAAAAACGGCCTGCGCCCTTTAAGGAACGCAGACCGTGATCGTACACTCGTACACCATATTGGAATTATCGCACTACATTGAATTCGGCGGAAAGCGTATCGGTTTGACTGCCTCCTACCCTGACTTCGACCCGGCACGGTTCAGCCATAAATTTCATTTGCCGGTTCCATACGGCCAGCTCTTCGAACCCAAGCGCCAGCTGGACAAGCTGCTCTTCGCCGGGAAGCAGGCTGATCTTGCGGAATCCCTTCAGCTCCGCATACCGGCGGGTGATGCCCGATTCGCTCGCCTGAATGTACAGCTGAACGGTTTCCGCGCCGCTGACAGAGCCGGTGTTTTTCATTTTGACGCTGATCTTGACTGTCCCGCCCTCCGCCAGCTCAGCCGAAGTCATGGCCGTTTGTGAAAGGGACAGGTTGCTGTAGGCAAAACTTGTATAGCTGAGTCCGTATCCGAACGGATACAGCGGTGCCGAGGGCTGGTCCACATAGTTGCGAAGCCGGTGGGTCGCTTTCTGGTTGTAGTAAACCGGCAGCTGCGCGGCGGAGCGCGGCAGCGAAGCCGGCAGTTTGCCGCTCGGGTTCACCTGGCCGAACAGGATTTCCCCGATAGCGAGCCCGCCTTCCATGCCGGGATACCAGGCACAAAGCAGGGCGTCCGCAAGCGGCTCCAGGTCGGTCAGCTCCAGCGGGCGGCCTTGGATCAGGACCGCGACGACCGGCGTTCCGGTCGCGGCCACCGCTTCCGCGAGCTGCTGCTGAAGGCCGCCCGGACGCAGGTCGGCCAGATCAACGCCTTCGCCGCAGTCCATTTCGGATGGACTGCCTTCGGAAATGACGGCTTCCCCGTTGCCGTCAAAGTCGCCGCCGAACTGGCGGGCGCTGCTGCCGCCCAGCACCAGCACGGCGACATCCGCTCCCGCGGCGAGCTCCACCGCCGCGGCCAGGCCGGCATCCGACGTATCGCGGATGCCGCAGCCCATCGCGTGCTCGACCACCACGCCGGCGGGTGCCGCCTGGCGGATGCCCTCGAGCACGGTGTAGCCCCGTCCCTTGCGCTGCACGCTCGTATAATCGCCAAGCTGATTATACAGCCGGTCCGCGTTGGGACCGATAACGGCGATGCGCCGCTGCTTATCTGCCTTCAAAGGCAGGATGGCTTCCTCGTTCTTCAGCAGGACGACCGATTCCCGGGCCACCTGCAGGTTGAGCTCGCGCATATCGTCGCTACCGACCACGGAAGCCGGACGCTGCTCGTCGGCATAAGGGCTGTCGAACAGGCCCAGCCGGAACTTGAGCGTCAGCACGCGGGCGACCGCCCGGTCTATGTACGCCTCGGAGACCAGCCCCTGATCGACCGCTTCCTCCAGCGTCGTAAAAGACTTGTCCCAAAGGCTCAAATCCACGCCCGCCGACAAAGCCAGCGCTCCAGCCCCTTCGTGGCTGCCGGTTAAGGCCAGCAGGCGGTCAACCGCCTGGCCGTCCGCCATGACAATGCCGTCAAATCCCCATTCTTCCCGCAAAATGCCGGTCAGCAGCTTGTCGTTCGCATGGCAAGGCACGCCGTCGATTTCGTTATAAGCGGCCATAAAGCCGGCCGCTCCGGCTGCGGCGCCCGCTTTGGCTGCCGGCAAATGGATTTCGCGCAGCTCGCGTTCGCCGATTTCCGCCGGTCCGGCGTTTCGGCCGCCCTGACCCGCTCCCTGCGCGCACAGATGCTTCAGCACGACCGCAATCCGGTCCTGTCCTGCCAGTTCCTCTGCGGGTCCACCCTGCATGCCGCGCACGGCCGCCGCCGCAAAGGCGGCTGCCAAATAAGGGTCCTCGCTGTAGCATTCCTCGGAACGCCCCCAGCGCGGGTCGTGGAGAATATCCAGCGCGGACACAAGTCCGATATGCGCGCCGCGGCTGCGGATCTCGGCCGCTACCCCTTCGTATGCCCGCTCGAGCAGCTCCGGGTTCCAGGTCGAGCCCGCGCCCAAATTCACCGGCAGCATCGTCCCGTCCAGCGCCTGATGGCCGTGCGGGGATTCCTCGGCCAGCAGCACCGGAATGCCCAGGCGCGAATGCTCGATTACGTAACGCTGGATTTGATTGGCCGCTGCCGCGCTTTTCTCAGCGGTAATGCCGTTCGAATAATCTACCCCGGACCAAGGGTCACTGCGGAACAGGCCATATAAAGCGCCCATGCCGCCATAAGCGGCCACTTCTTGTTCAAAAGCCTCCGTGATCCGGATTTTCCCATCCTCCATCTTGTAAGCATCCCAGCCATACATCCGCTGGTTCAGCTGTCCGACCTTTTCCTTTAACGTCATCCGGGGCAGCAGGTCCTGTACCCGCTCCTCTGCCGGAAGTCCGGCCTGTTTGTATTTCTCCACCTTCCGCTTCACTCCTTATCGGTTGTACTTGCCCGAAGTCCCCTGTATTCCTTCGGCGTCATGCCCGTAAACGACTTGAAGACCGAAACAAAATATTTGTATTCCTTGTAGCCGACCTGATCGGCAATCTCGAACACTTTATCATGGGTGGTTGCCAGCAGCGTTTTCGCCTGCTCAATACGCAGCTCATTCATGTATTCCGTAAACCCTTTGCCCGTGCTCTGCTTAAAAATATAACTGAAATAACTCGGCGTAATTTTCAGCCAGGCCGCCACCTCCGAAGCCTTGAGATCGCTCCGGTACTGCTCCTCGATATATCGTTTCGCTTTCTCGATGATCCAATAAGAACGGTCTATACCGCTCCGGTCAATCAGCGCAAGCAGCTCCGCCATATCCCGGTTCACCGCTTCCTCCAGCGCAAGGTAGGAATTATAGAGGTTCAGGTCTGGCAGAGGCCGGCTGCTTTCAAGCCCGGTCATGCTGCTTTTTCTGAGCCGCTGTCGAAGCAGCGCGAACAGCTCCTCGCAGGAGGTGAGGACTTCCTGAAGCAGGTAAGCTTCCTGCTTAAAGAAGCGAAACAGCTGCGCAACCTGTGCCCTTAATTCCTGCTCGTCCTGCTTGAACAAAGCGGCGACCAGGTTTTGCACGCTTGCCGATACATCCAGGGCTTCCGGCCGACGAAGATTCTGCCATTTGGTTTCGTACGCTGCATTTAGCACCGGTTCCTGCTCCAGGACGTAATATTTGAGTCTCGATGCCGCTTCCGTACAGTGTTCAGCCGTTTCTCCCAGATTCTTGTAAGGCTTGGAGAGCCCGCAGTAGAACTGCGGCTGCCCGGATGGCAGCAAAGCGCCATGCCGCAGCAGGCGCTCCCACTCTTCCTCTTCCAGCAGCCGGTCCGATACGGCCAGGGTGATCAGCATATTTTCATGGTCAAAGATCGAGAAAGGACGGATCTCAGAAGAACTCAACCGCCGGTGCAGCATCTGCATCCACTGCTCCTGGATTTGTTCGAACTGATCCAGCTCAAGTTCTTCATAAAGTTCGTGGAAGCAGGCCAGCTGGCTGGCCAGAATCCGGAACTCGGCGCCATGCAGCGGCGGGGGTGACATTTTCCCGTATGCGATGCCGCTGCGGGCCATATTGGCCAGCCAAAGCTTGACCTCCCGAGTTCCATCTTCTTTTTCACTGCGCCGGATGTCTTCTACTACCTTCTGCACAACTTTGGTCAATTCCTCCACTTCCACGGGTTTCAGCAAATAATCGTGCACACCGATGCGCATCGCTTGGCGGGCGTAACCAAAATCCTCATATCCGCTAATGATGACCATTTTCGTCGCTGGATAACGCTGCTTAAGCTGCTCGGCCAGTTCCAAACCGTCCATGCCGTCCATCCGGATGTCCGACAGCAGAAAATCGGCCGGCTGCTCGGCCATTTTATGAAGCGCCTCTTCTCCGTCATAGGCTTCACCGATAACTTCGACGCCCAGTTCCTCCCAATCGATCGTGCAGCGCAGCCCTTTGCAAATGATCGGCTCGTCGTCCACGATCAGCATTTTGATCCGCCGCTGCCCTGCTGCTTCCTCTCTGCCCATGAGATGCTCCCCCTAACCTACCAGCTCCGGCCCGGGAAGTCTTAAACGGATTCCGGTGCCTTCAGCCGAATTATGAATGATCTCCAAACCGTATTGCTGCCCGAAAAAGATCGTCACCCGCTCATGGATATTCAGCAGCGCTCCGATCCGGCCTATGGAACGGTTCAGACGCCTGCTGGATAGTGCCTCGCTGATTTCACGTTCCCGTTCCGGGGGCATGCCTTTCCCATTGTCCGTCACATCGATCCAGATTTCGCCACCCGATCTGTAACCGATCACTTCAATCAGGCTGACAGGTTTCTTCTTGTCCATACCGTGTTTGATGAAATTCTCCACCAGCGGCTGAATTGAAGCTTTTAAAGCAGGCGTGTCTTCAATGCCCGGCTCCAAATACAGCTTATACGTCAGCTTATCGCCCAAACGATACTGCTGAAGATACAAATAAGCTTGGGCGAACTCTATTTCTTTGGCGAGCGTAGTCTGATAGTTTTTGTTGCCGGCGCTGGAACGGAAAAACTTCGACAGCATCTCGATCAGACGGCTCGATTTATCCGCATTCTCCAGCCTGGCCGTCCAGCGGATCATATCCAGCGTATTATAGAGAAAATGCGGGTCCATCTGGTTCTGCATCAGCTTGAGTTCGGTTTCCCGCTCCCTCAGCTCCAGCTTGTATTTATGCTCGATCAGCTCTTCAATGGTCATGACCATTTCGTTGAATTTTCGGTTGAGCTCGGCAATTTCATCCTTTGAATCCACAGGAACCCTGGCGCTGAAATCACCGCCGGCTACCCGGCCCGTTTGTTTCTTCAGCCGCAGAATTGGCCGGATAATCGTCAGATTAAATCCGAATAAAGCAACTAAAGCGAGCAGCAGGATTGCCGTCAGAATAAACAGCATAATGACCTGAACCCCGCGCAGCTGCTCGGAAATGTTCGTCTCGGAAATCATCGTGATGATTTTCCAATCTGTATTCTCCATTTGGTTATACAAGGTCAGATAACGTTTGCCCTGCACCTTGTAGCTGAGAAAAGCGTCTTTGCTCGCCGCAAGCTTCTTCAGCAGCATTTCGTCCGGGACATATCCGCCCGGCATTTGGACCTTGGACGATAAAATCAGGTTGCCTTCCGGTCCGACGATAAACACGCCCCCCGCCTCGGCTTCCAGAACGCCTTTCTCCAGCTGGGACACAATGCTGGCTTCGTCAAGGCGGATGGTCAGCATCCCCAGCGGCTCCGTAATCTTGATAAAAGAATTTAAGATGCGGATCATCGAAAGCACCCGCACCTGACCGTTCCAGGAGCTTGCCAGGGTATGGCCTTCGCTCCAGAAGATGCCTCCCCTCCGCTGCCTGGCTTCTGCCTCCCATCGGCTTTCATCGCCGGTAAACGGCTCGCCCATCCGAATCTCGTTCCCGTTGTATCCCGTAATTTCGATAGATCGAATATAACTTTTGGACATCAGCTGGAAGGTAAGAAAATTTTCGATATTATTTTTGAGATCGCTTTTGAGGTCATTATCAAGAGGAGGACTGCTCCTTAAGTAACTTCGCATATCCGGACTTAAAATGAGATAGTCGGCGATGTCCTCGACCATCTTCGTTTGCTCCGACAGCTGGCTGGTTACATTGTCCAGATTACGGCGCGTGGAATTGATAAACTGCTCACGCAGCACCTTATTGTATTTGTACTGCACAACAACGCCTACCCCGATCGTCGGCAAAATGACGAACAGCAGGAAGATGACCAGCGCTTTGCGCTTTAAACTTAAACTGCCGAGGCGCCTGATATAGCTAGTCTTCATGCCATCTCTCCTTTGCTGTCGGGGTAGGTTTGCCGGAGCCGGATCAGCCTTTCACCGCACCTGCCGTCATGCCGGTAACCAGCTGCTTCTGCAGCAGCAGATAGAAAACAATAATAGGAATCAGCGCGATGGTCAGCGCGGACATCTGCAGCGTATAGCTGGCCGTTTCAATGCCGACGAAGTTGGCCAGGCCAAGCGGCAGCGTCTTCAGCGCATTGGATGTAATCAAGACGAGCGCGAATAAATATTCGTTCCAGTTATAGATAAAGTTCAATATAACCACAGTTGCCATCGCCGGACGGGTGATCGGCAGAATGATGGACCAGAAGATCCGGAAAATGCCGGCTCCGTCCATGATGCCCGATTCCTCCAGGTCTTTCGGGAAACCCCGCATGAAACCTTCCAGAATAAACACCGTCAAAGACAGGTGGAATGCCGTATAAGGTAAAATGAGCGACAGATACGTATCGATCAGGCTCAGCTTTTGCATAATCAGAAAGATCGGAATCAGCGTGGCATGAATGGGAACCAGCATACCAAGCAGAAACAAGCTGTAAGTCAATCCGCGCAGCTTAAACGAGAAGCGGGCAAGGAAATAGGCGGCCAGCGATCCAAGCAGCACGGTCACGATCAGCGAGACAAAAGTGATCAAAAGGCTGTTCAAGAAATAAACGTTCATATTGGCAATTCTCCACGCTTCCGCGTAATTCGAGAAATGCAGTCCAGTCGGCATCGAAAACGGATCGGCCGAATACTCTTGCTCCGATTTAAACGAATTGATAACCATCCAAAAAATAGGGATTATATTCATGATAGCGAACAGGCTTAAAAAAGTGTATGCGAATATCTGGAATACCGGAGACTTTTTCTTCATTTGCGTATTCCTCCTTCCCTTCTTAATCTTTCTCCCGGGTAACCCGGTTCACGATGGAGATGACGATCAGGCTGAACAGCAGAATCAGGATCGAAGCTGCACTGCCGTAACCATAGCGCAGGTTCATGAAGGCGCTGTTGTACATATAAATCGTCATGACTTCCGTCTGGTGAGCCGGTCCGCCGCCCGTCAGCACCTGAATGAGGTCAAATACCCGGAACGAGTTGCTTATGCTGTAGACGATAGTGACCATCAATGTGCTGCGGAGCATGGGAATCGTGATAAACCGCGTCTTTTTAAATCCGGTCGCCCCGTCCAGTTCGGCGGCTTCGTTCACCTCATCCGGAATGTTCTGCAAAGCGGCCAGGAACATGACCATGTATAAACCGCAGTTTTGCCAGATATAAGCGACGCTGATGGACAACATCGACCATTTGGAATCGCTCAGCCAGTTCTGCTGCCAGCTTTCAAGCCCGAAAAAGCCTAACAAGTTGTTGAGCAGGCCGTATTCGGTGTTGTAGACCATACCAAAAATCAGCGATACCATAACCGATGAAATGACGACCGGCATAAATCCTACGGTCCGGAAGAAACCGGAGCCTTTCATTCCGCGGTTCAGCAGCAGCGCCATCAGCAGTCCAATGGGAATTTGTCCGATCAGGCCGGTGACCATAATGATGACGTTGTTCTTAACCGAAAGCCAAAATGTGTCGTCCTGCAGCATCTGGACGTAATTGTCCAGTCCGATAAATTTCATGGAACCAATACCGTTCCAGTTCATGAGCGAATAATAAAGCGAGATGCCGATCGGCACGATCGCGATGCCTAGATAGATCACCAGTGCGGGGAACAAGCCGATAAAGATGGCGAATCTGCTTCGTTTCAAGGTTTGCATGAGCCGTTCTCCTTTCGGTCAGCCCTTGGCTTTGATACAAAGAAAACCCGGCAGCCGGGTTTTCTTTGTATCGGTTCAAGCCTGTTCAACTGAGCCTTAACTTAATTAGTGATATTGTCCATTGCTTTCTGCGCATCCGCAGCGACTTCTTCCGGTGTACCGTGTCCTACGGTCAAGGCCTGAAGGCCGTTTTGGATGACGTCCACCACCTGGGTTGGAATAAGGCTGTCGAAGACGGGAGCCGTTCCGTTGCCGGTCAGCTCAAGCATCTCTTTCAGGTAAGGGCTTGCGTCCTCCGGAATGTCCACTTTGGCCGGAACCACTACACCGTTGCTGATCAAAGCTTTATACAGATCTTCGCTTACGAAATATTTAAGGAATTCTTCGGCTGCCGCTTTCTTCTTCTCATCGAGACCACTCTTGATCGCGATGCCGTATTGCACGACGCCGGCGCTTTTCTTCGGATCTCCTTTGCCGCCGTTCACGCTCGGGAACAGAGCAATACCGAACTTGTCACCGTTTTCGTTGTTGATCCGAATCCGGGCATCAACCGTCGAAGAGGAAATGTGCATGGCAGCTTTGCCTTGAATCATATAATCCTGTCCTTGTACGGAATCCATATTGTTGGCATCCACGTTAAACGCGCCCAGCTTCGACAGTTCGTCGATGACGCCAATCGCTTTCACGAATTCCGGATCGGTGAATTTCGCTTCCTTGTTCAAGACTTTTTGCAGGAAATCACTGCCTGTAAAGCGGTCGCCGATAATCGACAGGTAGGAGGACTGCAGCGGCCACTGCTCTTTGTTGCCGAGGGCAATCGGCGTAATGTTAGCCGCCTTCAGCTTTTTGATCAGGTCAATGAATTCATCGTAGGTTTTAGGAAACTCGTTATAGCCGACTTGGGCGAGAAGCTCCTTGTTGTAATAAACAATGTCTACAAAAGTTTGTTTGGTCGGAACGGCATATTGCTTGCCATTCACGTTAAAGCCTTCCAGCGCTGCTTCCGGCAGAATCGAATTCCAGTTGTCCATCAGATCGTCGATCGGCTCAAGCAAATTCCCGTCGATGAGCGGATCCATTTCCGCTCCCGGCCAAACAACGCTAATGTCAGCCAGGTTGTTGGCTGCAGCCAAGGTGCGAAGCTTCGTTTTGTATTGAGCGGAAGGAACTTCATCCGTTTTGATCGTAATGTTCGGATGATCCTTCTCAAAGTCAGCAATCCGCGCTTTGTATACATCATTGTCGATGTTCGGCGTCGTCCACGGATGCATCATTGTCAGCGTGACTTTATCGCCGTCACCTGATCCAGAAGCGCCGTTCCCGCTTCCCGAACTGTTGTTGCCGCATGCGGCGGTGAATAAGGCAAGCAGGCCAACCAGACTTAAAAGAGCTACTTTTTTGCTTATCTTTCTGTTTTTCATCTTGCAACCCTCTTTCCTAAAGTTTTATCGTTGCCTTTCCTTTCCTGCTCCAGATCTCTTTGCTGTTTCGTTACAAGCTTTCGATCTGTTGGTTCAATTATAGAAGGTATCCCCGTTAGGCTATATCCCACAAATGTTAGATTATATCCGTAATTCTTCAGCTGATTTGCCAAAATCGCTCTTTTTTCAAAGGAAAACAAATTTTTAAGTAATTAATCATAACATACAATGTAATAAATTTAGTATTAAAAATATAGTAAGCGGTTGCATTGTTTGTTATTTAATAACCGCTTGTTGCAAGCGGTTATTAAATGTAACACCGACGCTTAGGGAAGGAGGCCGGACTTGACTTGGCTATGCTTAGCTAAGCCAAGCCTTTCCTCTCTTTTTCAGATGCTCCATAATATAGGTTTTCAATATCCGGACTGTCTTTATACTTTCTTCTCTATGCCTTCTGCTCCAGCAGATGGTTAAGCATATCTTCGAGCGGAACGGTCGCCAAGGCGATCGCCGTATCGGTAACCCCGTAATAAATGTGCAGAATGCCTTCGTCCAATACACAGCCGGTCGGGAAAATGACATTTGGAATCTGGTAGCCGAATTTCTCGTAATAGGTTTCTGGCTCCATAATGAAGTTGGAAGTTCTGGCCAGCACTTTATTCGGATTCTCCAGATCCAGCAGCATGGCCCCTACGCGGTAAACGGTATTCTGATCCACCCCGTGGTACAACAGAAGCCAGCCGTGTTCGGTGCGGATTGGCGGCGTGGAGCTGCCGATTTTTTTGCCTTCCCATTCATTCTCCGCCTTAGCCAGCAGAACAGGTGCTTCCCAGTTGATCAGATCATCGGAATAAGTAATCCAGATTGCGGCCTGGTCAGTGCCGAACGCTTCGCCGATATATTCTTCCGGTCTGCGGAGCAGGACGTATTTGCCGTTGATCTTCTCCGGGAACAATACGTTGTTTCGGTCGTTGATCTCAAGCGGAGTAGTAGTCGTGACATATTCCCAATCGATCAGATTGCGGGAGGACATCAGCACGGAGCGGGTCAGCCAGTGCCCTTCCTCTTCGCCCCAGCCATCCGGATAAGTAGGAATCGAACGTTCCGGAATACCAGTACCCGTAGGGTAATAGTTCATGGCGCAAGGACGGACCGCAATGGTCATGTAGAATGTGTCTTCGATTTTGACCATCCGGGGATCCTGTACGCTTCCGTACGGAAAACCGAGCATATCCGGAGTTACAACCGGCTGATCGGTAACATGCTTGAAATGCACGCCGTCTTCGCTCTCCAGCAAACCGAGGAAGTTCTTGCACGGTGTCAGCGAACCCGCAGTCCGTTCGATCATGTAATATTTGCCGTTATCCTTCACAACGGCCGGGTTAAATACAGTCGCAAGCCGCCATTCATATTCGCCGGGGACGACGATCGGGTTTTCAGGATGTCTAGTGATTTTCATGAATTCCGCCTCCTTGTTCCAGTACATAGAATTAAAGCCATTATAGCCCCGCCTTCCGGCCACTCCTATCCCAGAAAGTTTCGAAATCATCCGAAATCTAGCGATGGGTTTGAGCATAAAACATAACGTTATAATGTTTAATGGCATTCTTTTTCTGATCCATGTTCGGATTAATTCTATAATAAACCGGTCCGCACTTTGAAAATATCCCGTAAAATTGCGATTCTATCCGTTAATTTTATTTTTAATGACTGATTCAACTTCTTTGGTGGATAGTTAGCCATAATAAAACCGCCATGAAGGCGGTTCGTTTGGCTGTTCTGCTATCGGATCATAGGAATTTTATTAAAAATAAGGGCCTCCCATTAAACGATATCCAATACCTTTATACACGTCTTTCAAGCTTGACCCTACATTCTGAAGTGGTCGCTGTGACGTATTCGATATAATTTACAGAGCCGTTATAGTTCAAATAAGATTCATAACGCATGCGAATGGCCGGTAAAGTAATCCAGTCCAGCACCTGTTCCTTGGGAACCCATTTGCTTTCGCTTGTTTCATCTGAAGTAGCTAGCTCTCCGCCTACAGCTCGGCACACGAAATCAAACATAACCTTAGTAGGAACGTCAGTTACTCCGTCATACCATTTATGTACCGCTGTATTCGAAATTACACTAATTAAATGGCTGACTGTGGCATCTATTCCACTTTCCTCTTTGATTTCACGGATCACGCCATCAATCAGGTTCTCCCCCACTTCCGTGATCCCGCCCGGATAAACCCAGCCATCGTCATGAGCTTTGACTAACAAGATATTTCCGTTCCCATCTTCTACAATTCCGCCTGCCGATACGATATGTGTCGGAAATGCCATTTCACTAACCTCCTTCCCTCACCACGATTCCGACGACCGAATAAGGGTAATCGATCTGTTTCTTCACTACAGCCGCCGCTTCCGGCCCGGCAAGCAGCCCAACGACGTACAATCCGAGGTCGATAGAGGTGGCCACACCGCCTGCCGTGATCATTTTCCCGTCTCTGACGATTCGTGCTTTGATCACTTCTCTACAGTAAGGTTCCAAGAGCTCATACACATTGGGATGGGTGGTCGCCTGCTTTTCTTCTAGAAAACCCGCCGCTCCCCATATTAACGATCCCGTACACACGGAAACCTTATACTCGGCAGGCTCAGCCGTCCGAATCCAATTGATGAAATCAAGGTCATCCTTTAGCTTTCTGGTCCCCATTCCTCCCGGAATAAAAACAAGATCGTAACCCGATAAATCCGGTTTTACGGCGTCCACCTTCACCCGCATTCCAAGTTCATCCCTGACTTCCTCCGACATGGCGCAGAGTTCCCACGTAGTCCCCTTAGTCCGTTCAAATTGGCGGAGCCGGTTGACAACATCGTAGAACCCGACAAAATCAAGAAAAGTAACGCCATTAAATAAAACGAAAGCAATCTTCATCTGATCCGTCCTTTCCATTGTTTTAAAGGATGATAATTGAAGATAAATCAGGTAGAAACTCCATATATTCCTTCCATCATGGAGAATCGAGAAAAATACCCACTCAGACAGTGCGTTCAAATATTAATCAAAGCTAAGAAACACTTCTTAACTGTGTAACTCTTTCCTTTATAAAATTAAGTTCATTGACATTAATATTGGTTGCAAGGAAATTAATGAAATCCATATTATTTGGCAATGGACCACCTGTAAGTTTAATTAAATGCATTTGGAATGCCTCTAAAATTTGCTTACCAGGATATATAAATATAAAATCAAATTCTCCCTGCTCTACACAAATTTTCATTTCCTTAAAAGTTTTTTTAAGACCAATTGTTAAACCACTTTGTTTGTAGAATTTATATACTTCGTTAACATATGAGGATATTTTCCGTCTATCCAGTTGATGAGTCTTTTCATCTAAAAATCTTTTCACCTTCAACTTGGTGTTTACAACTGGAATTTGAAGTTTCTGAATAGCAAGAAATAAATACAAAATTTTTTTTAAATTATCTTCGATTTCCCTTTTCCAACTAGAGAAAGAAAGTTTATTTACACATTCAGTTCTTCCCACTTGCAACCGTCCGTTTAAATAAAAAGAACCAGCTTTTTCACAAATAAGATAGTTCTCAATTGAATATCTTTCGAGATATAAGAAATTTTGATCAACTATTAGTTTTTTACCTAATATATCATCAAAGTCTTTATCGGCAATAAATAAACAGGGATTTGGAAAACTAGAAGGATTCATTTTATATTTACCATATAGATTAATAAGATTTGGTTTTCCTTCGGTAGGGTGAACCTTTACCTTCTGTACTTCTAATTTTTCAAAAATAGCTTCATAAATATTGACCCCATTTACATCCTCTATATACACCATCATTTCATCGTAACTTCCATAAAAAATTGCAAGATTTAATTGTGCTTCATCTGAATACTTTGGAATTAAATCATCCATCAGTTTAAATTTCCTTTCCTAAAGGCTTACATTTTTCTCTAAAGGGCCCTATTATTTCTGGTGAATGAGTAGCAAAAATAAATTGATTGTTTGGTGCTATACTTAACGCTGCTTTACAAAAACGTTGTTGCCAATGTAAGTGAAGGGACAGCTCAGGCTCATCAATAATAAAGGTTGAACCATCGTTATTGTCTTTTTGAAATATTAAATAAGCGAAAAATATTACAAGTTGTTTCTCACCCGAAGACAATTTACTTAATTCAAAATATTTATCTTTAGATTGAGGATCTAACAACTTAAAAAATAGGCCTAATTTATCTTCAGTCCTTAGAAAGATACTCTTTCCGCTATCAACAAGGAAGCTATTTACAGTTTCAAGGAAAGTAGTTATTGGTTTGTTAGCATCAATTTTTTTTTGATTTTTCTTTTCAGCAATCTCTGATAGACTTTTGATCTTAAAATATTGAGACATATTAGCAACCAAACGTGCTTGTATTTTGCGTTCTTTCTCATTAAATTGGTCATCAGGATTATCTAAAACACTCTTCATATCCTTATTCATTAGATTAACGAATCTTTCAAATGCCTCACTATCGAGTCCTATTTCTCTTAAAGCGTTACTTAATTTCTTAATTTCATCATCCTTAGGAAATCCCCGAACCTTCTTAGGAGAAATATAATTCTGTGTGTCATATGAGAACATTGCTTGAAATATTTCATTTCGCATTTCTCTATTGTATCTTTCAGACTTACTAATAATTTCGTGATATTTTATAGTCGCTAGCTCATTTACATGTTTAATCGACTCATCTAAGTTACTAACAGGCCTTGAACTTGTAGAGTACTCGGTCTGATTTTTATGAATATCTCTGGTTAAAGAAAGAAAATAGGTTGGACAAGCTTTCTTTAAACTTTTTATAGGCTCGAAATTCGTTAGGTCACTGCTCTCATTTTTTCTTCCCAGAAGGAAGGCAGACGAAGTCTTAGAATGTAAATGTTGATTTCTTAAATCTAACTTTTCTACCTCGTGTGTACCCGTTTCGCCACTAATGATATAACTTCCATTAAAATTTTCCAAGCTTATTGTCCTGTAAAGCTCACCTTCATAATACTCAATATAAACAATTTCGAATTCATATTTTAACAGCGGAGCCAACTGACCAGTAAGAATTGATGATAGAATATTTAAAACTGTCGTCTTTCCTGATCCATTTTTTCCGACAAGCAGGGTTAAGTCACTATTAAAGTCAACAAAGACATCTTTAAATCCGTGAAGCTTTTTAATTGAAATATAATTGATTGTCATATTATCCCTCCTAATGTGTATAATAACAGATTAACAAGACTTTTGAGGCAAATTAAACATTTGCATAAAACCAAGCATACCCATAAGGTTAGGGACGTCTAAGTTTTTTTGTTGCTTTCTATTTTTTGAATGAGAAATATAGATCGAAACCCTCCTCATATTTCTAATTTATCAGAAAACACGTGGAATAATAGATTATCTATTCTCCAATTTAGTCATCTATTCTGTGTCCGTTGATTTGGAACCTCTACATTACACTTTGGATATGTGAACCTGTCTTTCATTTCTGGACATTCATCTAAGTTGGGGGCTGCAAAAGTCTTGCGAAAATCACTGGTTTAAGTTCCTATTTGGAAGCATAAAAAACTTGTATTGGGTGAAGAGGAGCACGAGCTTGTCTTCATTTTTATCCTATCCGTAAAAACATCCTTTCTAACTAACTTACGTCGCGCCCCCATCGTTGCTTTATTTCATCCGAAGTTCTGTTCAGCTCCTGGCGTTCGACAAAACTGATCATCTCTGCTCCAAGTTAAAACCTAATCAACAATGTCCATTGTTATGAGCTTGAGGTTCAGTTATTTGGATTCATGTGAATTTGTATCCGTAACCTCATTTCTTTCTTTATTGAATTTTCTTGACGTTTCCCATTTTCCACGGATCATAAACTTCACGTACTTCAAGCATTTCTTTTTTTAAACACAGCGAGAATCTCGGGCTAGAGCTAGGCAGACTATATATAGGGCTACTTTTATATCTTGTTGTAGAGTCAGTCATTTGCTACTTCTCCATTCCCAGGCTAAATTAAATGTACTGCAAAATTAAAATTGAAATCGTTCCCTAATCATTTCCGCTGCTTCGTCCGGGCCAAGCTTCGAATTATTGATTCTCAGATAATGGTCCCTCGATATTTCTCCCGGCAAAGAGTTCAGTCGGTATTTCTCATGAGTTCTGATCAAATTGGCTTCGGATTTCTCTAAATGACGTTTGGTCGGCTTATGCTCAAGCCGGTTTGGAGTTTTGTTTCGGTATAACCGTTCTTCGAGTTCCGCTTCAAGTTCCACCCAATAAACCGTCCATCCTCTGGACTCAAATAAATTCGTGATTCCTTCGACATACTCCCAATCCTGCTGCAGATCAAATCCCCAAACGTACGTGAAGATAAAGCCGTCCATGCTGCTTTGTGAAACTTCCTCAAAAATCTCCTGCCTGATCAGGCTCACCAGCCGATTACCGGAAGGAGTTCCATATTCAAAAAATGGCGCCACAAATTCAATCGACATATGATTGTGAAACAACTTGAAATTGGTTTTGGCAGCCAGACTTTGGCCCACCGTCATTTTTCCCACCGCTTGCGGGCCAAAAAGAATTACGAAGTGCATAAGGATCATCCTCCCTAATCTGTATTTTTAAGCCAAGGATAATTTTCCTGATTATACCATCACAACTTTCCACTTGTCTTAACAAAAAAAGATCCGTGCAGATTCAATTCTGTCATCCGGATCTTGTTTGCTTTAAATTTTGAGGGTTGTTGAATGCTCTGCTAGAACCCAAACGACAGCTGCTCTACGGGCAGCTCCCCGGTTATCTCCTCCAGGGCAGCAGCTTTGGACAATAATGCTCCGCTATCGTCGGCAGTCGACCTCTTGCTCTTAG
This sequence comes from Paenibacillus physcomitrellae, assembly GCF_002240225.1. Classification (NCBI taxonomy): domain Bacteria; kingdom Bacillati; phylum Bacillota; class Bacilli; order Caryophanales; family Paenibacillaceae; genus Paenibacillus; species Paenibacillus physcomitrellae. The sequence continues at coordinate 1,014,311 of NZ_CP022584.1, forward strand.
GCATAGAGGTTTCTTCTCCCGTTAAAGCGTACTTCCGCTGCAGCTCATCGGTAATCCGGCGGATGCGTTCGCGGTAACTTTCGTCCGTGTAAGCCCCTCCTTGGTATAAATCCCTGTAAGCCTGCAGCTTCTCCGGAAAATGTTCGCGCAACGTCTTGTAATACCAGCCTTTCACATCCGGAGATAACCGCAGTAGCGAAGTCATGACAAAGTCGGCTCCGCCCTTTCGGGCAGCTGCAAATAGGGACTCCAGCCCCTCCTTGTCATCGGTCAGCAAAGGCAGGATCGGCGCAACAAACACGCCCGTCCGAATGCCGCTTCCGCTTAATGCTTCCAGCGCCTCAAGCCGTTTAAATGGCAATGGAGCACCAGGCTCCAGCAGACGGATCAGCTTCGCGTCAAGCGAACCGATGCTGATATTGACCAAAATATCGTCCATCGCCTGCAGCAGATCAAGATCCCGCAGAACAAGCGGGGAACGTGTCGTGATCGACGTGCGAATCCGGTATTTAGCCATTACCTTCAGGCATTCCCGCGTAATGCGGGTTTTGCTCTCTACCGGCTGATAAGGATCGGTAACCGTTCCGATAGCCACACGTCCGATATGGCGGCGGACCGCCTCCAAATCGTGGGCATACCGGACAGCCAGTTTGGACAGCTGCGCTTCCAGCGCTTCGGCTGCATTCATTTTCAACAGGATATGGTTCTGGAACTCATCATTGGCCTGCTTATCAATAAATCCCTGAAACCCCCGGGCATAACAAAAGCTGCAGCCATGCGCGCAGCCTCTGTATGGATTGATGGACCATTCAAAGGGCATACGTTCTTCTTTCACTTTGGTAAGTGTCTGCTTAGCATGAATCTGCTCATACGTTTTGGCCATAAATCAGCCTCCTAATAAGAACATTTGTTCTTATCATAACACAAACCGAAGCACTTATCCCTATTTATGTATATGAAAATTTATGGCAGCCGCTTGAAAGCGATGGAATGATGAGGTTTTAATCGTTTAAACCTTTTCCGTCAAGAATAGACTGAACATATTTTTCAATTCTGGACACTCGGGTCTTGGATTGCTTGGCTTCCGAGAAATAAAAGAGGTAAGCTCTCTGACGCCCGGGTGTCAACGCTTCAAAAGCCGTCTTGAGGGCAGGCAGTTCAGCGAACTTCTGCTCCAGTTCCTCAGGAACGTTGTATTCAGCAGTCTGTTTGAAATCGATTTTCAGTCCGGCTTGTTCAATTTCAATAGCTGCCTGAATATACGCCTTTAAAGTAGCTTCAAGTGCTGTTATGTCTTCAATGTTTGTGAACCGAATTTGGCGCGCCGCCTGGACCTTGTCCGTTTGCTGAATTAAAATCCCTGCGGGATCCTTCATCAAAGCCCCTTTGTGGAACAAAAGCGCGCAATACTCTTTAAATCCGTGGATGATGACGATGTTCTTGCCATTAAAGGTATAGCAAGGGTGCATCCATTTAAAATCCTCGATCAGCTCGCTGTGACTATCAAGAACAATGGCTCTCAGTTTTACATATTCCTCTTTCCATTTGGTCGCTTTGCTCAGAAATTCTTCAACTTTAGGACTGGTTCTGTTATTTGTCATTCAGAAACACCTCAGAGGGTTAATTTTTATGGGGTTCGGCCAGCAAAATTTAGGCCTAAGCACCACTGTCATTCTATCACGGGATCAGCTTGCTACCAAAAGGATATTGAGTATAATACAGTAAAAGAAAATCCCCTTAAGGAGAGCCAACATGACAGAAAATGTCCGTTTAGTGCAGCCATCGATGGAATTAAGAGATGAATATTTAAAGTTCTATCAGGAATGGATCGATAGTGGAGAAAACATGGTTCCTTGGGTGATCAGTCAAGACCCGTCGGATTTCCAGGGCATGCTGCATTTTTTAACCAACAATGAGAAGGACGAACAGCCGGACCAAAGGGTTCCGGATTCCACGTTTTGGCTGATCACCGAGGATCGCAAAGTCGTTGGAGCAGTTAACATCCGGCATAGACTCAATGAACGGCTTTTGAATTGCGGCGGTCATATTGGGTACGGCATCCGACCTTCTGAAAGAAGAAAAGGGTACGCAGCCAAGCTATTGGCCTTATCTTTGGAGAAAACCCGTGCATTGGGAATAGATAAAGTTCTGGTTGTTTGTGATGAGTGGAATATCGCCTCCGCAAGAACGATTCTAAAGAACGGCGGAAGACCGGACACGAAGTTTGTTGAAGAAGACGGCAATGTTGTCCTTCGGTTCTGGATCGACAACGGCACGCGGTGAAGGGGTGTGTCGCCCTTCTTTTTGATAACAGCTATTTCCTTAGAAGCCTAGAAGAAGTCAGCTCGTTTTGTTTTTATCGAAATATACCCAGCAATAATACACTACCCAGAACACAACTACGGTAAGTAAGGCATAGGGCCTGTGAGGTAAATAGATCGCTAACAGGATTCCCGTTATCAAGAAAGGCGGAAGAAGTATCCAATATTTTTTATTACGCATCTAAAGATCCGCCTCCCCTGCTTTCCAGCCCGTTTCCTGAGACCAAAGATGTGCTTGGCTTAAAATATCCCATACAATCGGTCCTTTGCCTTCCACGTATTTAATCCGATCAAGTTGATATAAGTTCATTAATCTCGAAATAACAAGGACATCTGCTCGGAAAAACTTCCCGTTTCCCTTACGTGGACATGGGTTCTACGGTTCCCTGGCGTTTCACGAAACTGACGCCCGACTTCAATGAATCTTTCTCTCCATATAGGGTCATAGGCGGATATTTTCCAAGTAGTATCCATATTTCCCCTCCCTTCAATCTTGAATATACTCAGGACTTAATCTATTTAACTCGTTAACCTCATCCCGTGAAAAATCCACGACTTCTTCTGCTTTGCTCGCTTTAAGATCATATCGGTACAACTTATAATGATCAGAGGGACTTTCACTGACATAATCCAAAACCTCACCGCTGATTTGCCACAAGACATGGGCCGTCGAAATTAAGAGTGTAGGAGAAGAAACAAGAGAAAGTGATTTCTGGTCTACATCGTAAATCGCAATATTGCTTAAACTTGTGTCACCGTAAGCTACCGCAAGCTGGTGGTTTGACGGAGACCAGTTGTAAGCGGATATCGTTTCTACATACCTATTGGTTTTGGCTTCCAGCTCAGCATTTAGATCCACGGCTTCTCCATTAGCAAGGTTAACAACCATGATCTGTGAACCAGCTCCAGTAAACAAACTAACAGCCATAAATTGCTGGTCGCCTGATAAGGAAACAGAATTAATCTGGTGCACCTTGATTTTAAGCGTAAGTTGGAATTTCTGATCTCCGTTCTTAACCGTAATTCCCCCTAAATAATTGGAATCGGGACCCGGTTCTTTACTTTTCAATTTTGCAGCGATCAGACTGACGCTGCCTGACTCCCATACAAACTGCTGACTGCTACGATGAACTGTCCCCTGGCTCTTGTTGTTATAATAGAGAGAAGAAGCCATGCTGGCAGAAGGGCTGATCGACGCATTTTCATCAACCTTGCCATGGGTTGCCGCATTCGCCTCTTTTGGCGAACAAGCAGACAACACTGAAACGACCACCAGTGAAAGCACAATAAATTTGAAGAGCTTCACCAAACCCCTCCGTTCTTTTACTTTTTTCTCATGTTAGCAAGCCCTTAAACTTCAAATAATATTTAATTCCAGCTCTGTCTACATCCGAGAAACCTAACGGATCCTGCCGGAACAAATCTCTGACCTCTTTCACGTTCATCCATTTGATCTCCGAGGTGTCATCGCCTATCTCAAGTAAATTCCCCGTAGCCTGGCATCTGAAATAAAGACCTACCGAATCAACCGGCCCTTTGATAGTCTGATAAGCCGCAAAAGGTTTCAGGCATTCAACCTCAAATGCCGGGTTCATCCCGGCCGTATCTACTCTTGTTTCCACATCCTCAATTTTTGAAATATCCAACCCGGTTTCTTCTTTAACTTCTCTGATTAAAGCTTCTATTAAGGACTCGAAGGGGTCAATCCTTCCTCCTGGAAGCTCAAGCTTAAACAGAGAATCCGGCTTTGTCCTTCTTTGTAGGATGATCTCGGTTTCGTCCCCGCTAAAACGTTCAATAATGGCCCTCGAATTGACATAGAACATAGTCCTTAACCCCCTGTTACTATTCTCACCTCTCCAAACTGCTCGATCCTCTGCTGATCGACCACTACTCCGCCGCCGTCTTGGACCATATAAACAGGAACTTTCCGTTCTCTGGCATACTTATTTGCCGCATCAACGGCTTCCTCTGTGCCATCCCAATGGGGCAGGAATTCAAACGAAACTAGTCCCAAAGCCTGCAAATCTTCCGTTCTATTCCGGCTTAGATCTGCTTCCTCTCCAAATCCGGCAAGTCCAATCGTTGGAGTCATTAAGATACTGCCTGCACTTACACCGATCAATATGCCTCCGTTGGCTGCATATTTGCGCAGGGCATTAAGGATTCCCCTTCTCTTGAGCAGCTCCAGAAAATAGAAGGTATTCCCGCCGGATAAATGAATAGCGTCATAGGCAAATAGGTCTGAGAATGTCTCTTCATGAAATTCCAGATCAAGATCAATATAATCTAATTTATGTATGCCAATACCTCTGTAATACTCAGCTGTATGGCTAAAAAATCGCCTTTCCAAATCCGAACTTGACGGAATGTAACCGATGGAAGGATTTTTATTTCCCAACAGCTCCAACAATCGACGATGTAGTTCCACATTCCGATCTTCAATCAGATCGCTAAACATCACCAATTTGCTCATCCGAAACCAACTCCTTCAGGTGATCAACTTATGAAACACTCCTGACAGCAAAAATCTTCTATTTCAAGACAAACCGGCCGCCTGCATAACCGTTATCCGTTAAGTACTCCTTCATTAACCGGTTCGACACCTCAAGCGCCTCTTCCCTGTTTGCAGCTGGTCCCGCAAACATGAGGCCGTCTTCTCCGCTCCATTCCTTTTGGATCGTACCGTTTTTGGCCGTGTAGTCCCTGTACCTCAGAAACGTAACCGCGCTGAAGTCTGCACTGGCAAACAAAGCCCCGTTGCTGTAAACCTGCGGAACTGCAGTTTCGTTATTCTCAGAATACCAATACCAGAGAGGGCCATATCCCTTTTTATCAAAGGAAATGGTAGCCTCTTCACTCCCTTTCGGTACCTCAATCGTCTGATGATCAAATGTAACAGAACCTTTGAAAGTTCTTGAGCCTTTCCAGCTTCTATACAAAGTTCCTTTTAGATGAAGCGTCTCAGGCTCTAGAACCTTGCTGTTTTCAGGACCAAGCTGATAGTTGACCCCGCGAACGGCTACATCGATTGGACGGCCTATCCTACCCATGATGATATAGACGGCTCCTGCAACCAAAGCGGTAATCAGCAGGAGAAGCAAGATCAGCTTAAGTTTTTTCAAGAAATCTCCGGAAGCCGCCATGCTCCCTCCCCCTCAAAGAACAAATTCACTGCGACTCGTAAGCGTAAACAGTCACCCTCACTCCATTATACCTAATAACTGGAAATAAGACCTATCTAAATTCCACTCCCTGGCATTCGCTCTTTCCCTCAAACAAACAAAAGGCAAGAACGACAAACGCGCTCTCGCCTAATCCTATAAAGTAACCCTCCGGCTGTCAGGAATTTCGCCTTGATCCCTGCGGCTCCCAGGTTTCTTTCTCTTCTCCGTTACGCTTAAAATAACCCCGGCGAGGATAATAAATCCTCCGATCCAATCCGTTGCATGAAGTGCTTCGTGCAGGAACATCGACGAGAACAATACGCCGAACACCGGAACCAGATTAAGCAGCGCTACCGCCGTTCCGGAATGAAGTCTGCGCAGCCCGTAATTATAAAGCATAAAAGCCGCCACGGAGCAGAACAAACCCAGATAAACGATCATCCATACAGCTTGCGCATTCGGCCTGACCCACTGCTTGTGTTCAAACCAGGCAAGCGGGATAAACGAAAGAGTTCCCGATACATTTTGATAGAACGAGACGGTAACCATCGAATATTTCCCGACAACTTTGCGGGTGGAGAAATTATAAGCGGCAAATACGACTCCCGCTGCCACCAGAATTAAATTGCCTTTGACGGATTGAATGCCCCCGTCCACACTTCCTCCTGTTACGACATACACACCAGCAATCGCCGTTATGATGCCTAGGCCCTTGATCCAGGAGGTTCTGATCCGGAAAAAGATAAATTCCAACAGCAGCGTAATAGCCGGGTAAGAAGCCACGATCAAAGCGGCGCTGGAAGCCGAGGTCCAGCCCAGCCCGATATTTTCAAGCGAAAAATAAAGGGTAATTCCCAGTAGTCCGCTCAGCGCCATCCAGCCCAGATCTTTGAGCGGAGGCCAATAAAATTCTTTTCGAAGGACAAGCAGCACCCCCAATATAACGGAAGCCACGGCAAAACGAGCGGCTCCAACGGTTAGCGGAGGAAAAGACTGATAAGCCAGCTTGGTGCCAACAAATGAAGTGCTCCATAATAAAACGGCGATTACAGCCGCTGCCAGATGAAAGTTAAAGGCGGTTTTCCGCACTTTAACTGCTCGTATTTTTGCACCTTCCGTTAACCTGTTCATGAATGCTCCTCCCGTCGAACTGATCACCCGTGAATATAGTAGCTACTTTTGTAGCCACTTATATTTCAGGTATAACATTCGTTATGTGGACTGTCAAGCACAAGAAATGTAATAATGGAAGGAAATAAAATTGAACCGTCATATGTCGCAAGACGTTGGCGTACCGGGAGGCATTGAGTACAACCTATGACATCAGAAATGATCCGTATGCTCCAGGACTTGAACTTCACGGAATATGAAGCTAAAGCCTATTTGGCACTGCTCGATAAATCGCCGTTGTCGGGATACGCGATTTCTTTGAACTCGGGTGTTCCCCGCTCGAAGATTTACGAGGTGTTAAGCGGGCTTGTAGAGCGGGGCGAGATCATTGTCAGCCATGAAGAACCGGCCTTATACACCCCGCTCCCCCCTCAGGAGCTGATTCGCCTTAAGAAGAACAAGATGAAGTCTTCACTAGACGCGGCGGCGGAAGCTCTTTCCCGCTACACTCAGGCGGCTGCAAACCGTGAACAAATTTGGAATATCACCGGTTCCGAAGCCATTCTCAGCCGAACAGCGGAAGCGATTGGACGTGCCGGCGAAAGGGTGCTGCTCGAGATTTGGACTGAAGAGGCCAAAATGCTGGAACCAGAGTTAAGGCAAGCGGCTGCACGGGGAGTAGAAATTCTGATCGTGGTTTACGGGGAGCTTGATTTCGACTTTGCCCAGGTATTCCCTCATGATTCAAGTGAAGAGGTCACTTGGGAATACGGGGGACGCTGGATCGTGGCCAGTATGGACGACCGTGAAGTGATCGCGGGCATCGTCTCCCTTGGCACCGACAGCCGGGCTGCCTGGACGGTGCACCCCGCTTTGGTGATGCCGATCACGGAGGTTATTATCCATGACTTGTATATCTTCGAGCTGCTGCGGGCTCATCGTCCGACCCTGGAGCAGACGTTTGGTCCCGATTTGATCAACCTGCGCAAGAAATACAACTATGGTCCGTCCGGCTTCAGGATGGCCGTCAAGCTCGGCCTGGGACCTGAGACCTGACTGCTGCTTTCACAAGTCCAGCCAACCATAAACCACAGCAGCAAAACCGTACGTTTTGACCCGTGGTTTGTAACTATGTTCGTTTTCAGGTTGATTTTTTCAAGTAAAATCGCTTAATTTTCTTGCTAGTTCGACAAAATGCTTGTATAATAACTTACGTTACAAGAAGGCGAACTAATCAGGCAGGTGGATTATGACGCTGCTGGACAGCAATGAAAGCAAGAAGAAAATGTGCCAGATTTACAATGAGATTTCGAAAGAATTGTTTGGCTTTGGAACGACCCTGCTAAGAGCTAACGTAGAAGGCAACATCGTCAGCTTCTACGCCAAGCACCGCCGTTCTCCCCGTTCTGCAGCTCTGGAAGATGAAGCGCCCGGCTTGAAGCTGGAAGTGGACTTCCATATGTCGCAGCTGTACAAACGGAAATTCCGTGAGAAGTTGGAAGAGCAGCTCGGACTGGAAATTGAGACACTCCTTCGCGATTACGATGCTGCAACCCAATGGGCGGTTACGAATGTCATTGTGCGGGAACCATCATAACTTTATAGGACGGATTTTTCTTTTTGATCTATCTTAAGGAAAGACCTCCCTTCTATTAGCGGGTTCCGCTTGACTTTGTTTACAAAGGAAAAGTGTTCTTGTCTCTACAAGAATGCTTTTCTTTTTTTATTTCTTGACTTTTTCAAGGGGGTGCATGGCCAAACTTACGGTCCAGGAGCGAACAGCCGGAGCCATACTGGAGATCTACTGGTGCGTCCGGAACTCAATCTTTGTTTCAGAAGAATAGAACTATATATCATGGAGGGTTATGAACAATGAAAAAATGGATGGGCGGACTTGCTTCCGCAACACTTGCAGCTCTACTTCTTGCCGGATGCGGCTCAAACAACGCCGCTAACACGGGCAGCAGCACTGCCGCAGAAGGCTCGGCTAACGCCAGCGCAAGCGGCGAACCAACGAAGCTGGTCATTTCTACCTGGGGATTCTCCGAGGATTTCTTCGATAAAGAGGTTTATGCACCATTTGAGAAAGAACACAATGTAAAAATCGTCGTCGAAACCGGCAACAACGCCGAACGCCTGAACAAGATCCGCCAAGGCAGCTCTGATGTGGACGTTATGTACCTGTCCGACTACTATGCGCAGCAGGCGATTAATGAAGGTTTGTTCGAGAAGATCGACCGCAGCAAAATCCCTAACCTTGAAAATATCTTCGGCATCGCGCAGGCGCCGCTCGGCCAAGACTACGGTCCGGCTTACACCGTTGGCCGCTTGGGCATCGTTTATAACCCGTCGATGGTCAAAAAAGAGGTTACGTCCTGGAGTGACCTGTGGGGTCCTGACTTCAAAAATAACCTGGCCCTGCCGAACATCACGGCAACGGCTGGTCCTATGATTTTGGATGCGGCTTCCAACGTGGCCATGCAAACCACTTTTAACGAAGATGCTGCGTTTGACAAGCTGAAAGAACTGAATCCAAGCGTTGTGAAATACTACACGCAAACCTCCGATTTCGTGAACATGTTCTCCCAGGAGGAAATTGCAGGCGGGCCGATCATGGAGTCCTATTTCAAAGATTTGAAAGCCGCGATTCCTGATGCTAAATTCGTATCCCCTAAAGAAGGCGCTTATGCCATCATGAATACGGTCAACGTGGTAAAAGGCAGCAAAAACAAAGAGCTGGCCGAGGAGTTCATTAACTGGCATCTGAGCAAAGAGGTTCAGGAAGCTTCGGCCAAAGCCAAAGTTGATTCCCCGGTGAATTCGCAGGTTCAGCTGAGTGACTCCGAAACCGAAGGCATCACTTACGGAGCGGATGTAATCAACGGTCTGGTCAAACTGGACATGAAGTTCGTTAATGACAACATCAAAGAATGGACAGACCGCTGGAACCGTGAACTGGCTCAATAAGCTTGAACCTCATTGACAGCTTGAATAACCACAATAATTGGAATAGCTGAAATACAGCCTCACCCCCGCCTGCATCCGCCGACCGCGGATGCAGGTTCTATTATCCAAACACAGGAGACCATGTTATGACCAGACGATTGATTTTGGATGTGGATACAGGTATCGACGATGCCCTGGGCATCATGCTTGCCGTCAAAAGCGGCGTTTTTCAAATCGAAGGCCTTACAACCGTAAACGGCAACGTTTCCCTTCAGCAGGCAACCCTGAACACCTGCAAAATTACAGAGTTCCTTGGAGCCTCATCTATTCCGGTCATCCCCGGAGCCGATAAACCGCTTATACGGAGGCCCGTATTTGAACACCGGGTCCATGGCAATGACGGACTGGGCGGCGCCCTGCTCAATATGCAGCCGTCCAAGCGGCCCGAAGCCGGCTTTGGGCCCGACTTTATCGTAGAGACTGTCCTCCGCCATCCCGGCGAAGTAACGCTTGTCATGACCGGGCCGCTGACCAATCTGGCGCTGGCGCTTCACAAATGCCCGGATTTGATCCACCACATGGCCGAAGTCATCTTTATGGGCGGCGTAGCCGGCGGACTCGGCAATATCACACCGACGGCGGAATACAACGCGTATGTGGATCCGGAGGCCGCCCGTGCGGTCCTGCACGCCGGTTTCCCGAAGCTGACGATGGTAGGCCTTGATGTCACCCGCAGAGCGCTGCTCCGCGCCGAAGACATCGCCAAGCTGACCAATCCTCATATTCGGGAATACGTTACGGACAGCACCTCGGCTTATTTCGACCGTTATGAAGAACGCAACGGAGTACGTGCCTGTGCTATGCATGATCCGCTGGCTGTAGCCGCGGCCATTCATCCCGAACTGGTCACCGCTAAATCTTATTACGTAGATGTGGAAACCCGCAGCGAGCTGTGCGACGGCCAAACCGTCTGCGATTTCCAGAACCGCCTCGGACGGCCCGCTAATGTGGAAGTATGTATGGACCTTAACGAGCAGGCTTTCATTCAGCTGTTTGTCGATACCTTAAACCGTCCTGAAGCAGGCTGACGGGAACAGGAGTTGGATATGAAGAAAACGTACCTTTACTGGCTGCTGCTGCCAGGTTTATTGTTTTTATCCGTATTTATGATCATTCCGATTGTGCTGACGATCGGCTCGACTTTTTTCCAGGCCGAACGCTTCACCATATCCGGTTATGTCGATTATTTCAAGGACCCTTATTTCCTGAAAATCCTGCTGACCACGCTTGAAGTCAGCGTTGCCGCGACACTGCTGAGCATTCTGCTCGGCCTGCCCGTCGCTTATTACATCTCGCAGAAAGCGCCCCGCCGCAAAGGTATCCTGCTTGCGCTGGCTATCTTCCCGCTGCTGACCAGTCCGGTCGTCCGTTCTTTCAGCTGGATGATTATTTTGGGCCGCAAAGGTCTGATCAACAATTTGCTCGTGGACATCGGGCTGATTGACAAACCTTTGACGATTCTATATACGCCTGTCGCCATGATGATCGGCATGCTACACCTGTTCCTGCCGATGATGATCATTTCACTCGTCGGTGTACTGGAGAACATTGACGGCGATTTGATGACGGCTGCGCAAAGCCTTGGCGCATCGCGGGCCAAAGCCTTTTTCAAGGTCGTGTTCCCGCTCGCCATGCCTGGCCTGATTATCGGCGGTATTCTCGTCTTCGTCGGCAGTCTGACGGCTTATACGACCCCCGCCCTGCTCGGCGGCAAACAGCGAGTGATCTCTACGTTCCTGTACCAGAACGCTATGACGCTGAACGACTGGTATTCGGCTTCCATCATCGCCACGATCATGATCGTCATTACGTTTGTTGTAGTGGGGCTCATGAATAAATGGGCAAACAAATTAAATCCGAAGGGGTAGACAACGATGCGGAATAAACAGTGGGGACTTGGTCTATTCAGTCTGCTGGTCTATCTATTTCTGCTGGGCCCGCTTCTGATTATCTCAATCACCTCCTTTGAACCCGGAACCGTGCTCAAATTTCCGCCTGACGGTTTTTCCCTGCACTGGTACCGGCATATTTTCGAAGTTCAGATGTTTCCGAAGACCTTTACAACCTCCATCATCATCTCACTGATTGGCAATTTACTGTCACTGCTGCTCGGCATCCCGGCCGCTTATGCGCTGAACCGGTTCAGCTTTAAGGGCAAGGACGCGCTTAACGCTGCTTTTCTGTCACCCGTGCTGATTCCGGGCATCGTGCTGGGCTTCACCATGCTCAAATATCTGCTCGTTACGTATCACCTGCCTCTTTATGCGGGTTTGCTTGTTGGACATACCGTCATCATGCTGCCGTTCATCATCCGGGTCGTAGGCTCCAGCTTGTCCAGCTTTGACTTCGCGATAGAAGAAGCAGCGCTCAGTCTCGGCGCGGGACCGCTCAAGACGTTCTTCAAGGTGGTTCTGCCCAACATTCGTTCCGGGATTATCGCCGCCGTGCTGATCGCATTCCTGGAGTCGTTCAACAATGTGGACATCTCCTTGTTTATGACCGGTCCGGGCGTAAGCACCCTGCCGATTCAAATGTTGACTTATGTAGAGAATTATTTCGACCCGACCATCGCGGCTATTTCCGTCCTGCTGATGGTCCTGACCGGCATTCTGATGTTCGGGATTGAAAGACTGATGGGATTGTCTTATTTTACAAAACGCTAATGGAGGCGAGACTCAATGTCGCTCTTAAGCTTGGAGCATATATCGGTTGCCTACAACAACCAGCTAGTATTAGAAGATTTTAACCTGAACATCGAACAAGGACAGCTCGTTTCCCTGCTTGGCCCAAGCGGCTGCGGCAAGACGACCACCCTGCGCCTGATCGCGGGATTTCTGGATTCCAAGGACGGCAAGTTCATGTTCGGCGGCAAGGATTATACCCGGATGCCGGTCAACAAACGCAATTTCGGCTTTGTGTTTCAAAGCTACGCCCTGTTCCCCCATCTGAGTGTCTATGAAAATGTCGCCTTCGGCCTGCGCATGCGTAAAGTAAAAGACGCAGAAGTGAAGCAGCGGGTCATGCGAATTCTCGAGGTAGTCAGCCTTATCGGCTTTGAAGACCGCTATCCGCGTGAGCTGTCCGGCGGCCAGCGCCAGCGGGTAGCCATCGCCCGCGCGCTTGTCATCGAACCGGAGCTGCTGCTGTTCGACGAACCGCTCAGCAACCTCGACGCGAATCTGCGGGTTAATATGAGGGTGGAAATCCGCCGCATCCAGCAGGAGCTTGGCATTACCACCGTTTACGTGTCCCATGATCAGGAGGAATGCTTCTCCATCTCCGACCGGGTGGCCATTATGAACAAAGGCAATATCGAGCAGCTTGATGCCCCGGCCAAAATCTTCCGCTACCCGGCCAGCGAATATGTGGCCCGCTTTATCGGCTTTCAGAACTTCCTCGAGTTCGCAAGCCGCCGCGAGGAGAATGGTGAATTCGTGCTGAACCTGGGCGGACGCGAATTCAAGGCCTCCAGAAACCCGGGCACAGCCAAGCCCAGCGGACTCAAAGGCGCGTTCCGGCCGGACGATTTGCTGCTGCTGCCGCAGAACAGCGCTTCAGACGAGCTGGACAATGTGATGCCGGGCATTATCAAAGTCAGCACATATCTCGGGCGCAGTTATCAATACGTCGTGGATACCGAATTTGGCGAGTTTACAGTCAACCAGGAAATGGACACCCCTTATCTCAGCGGACAAAGAATAAACCTTGCATTCCCTCAAGACAGAATGGTATTGGTGGATTAAGGTAGGCAGGAGCTAAATCATGAACGTACAGCAATTAATTGTGAACGCGAAGGTTTACAACAGTTACTACAAGAGATTTGATGCAGCCAATGTTGCTGTTCAGGACGGCAAATTCCTGTATATCGGGAGCCGGGGAATCGAGACGTTTGAGGCTGAGGAAGTCATTGACGCCAAAGGGCGCTGGATGATTCCGGGCCTTGTCGACATTCATTTGCACATCGAGAGCTCGATGGTGACGCCCGCTTCTTTTTCCTACGGACTCATTAAGAACGGGGTAACAACTATCGTGCCCGAACCTCATGAAATGGCCAACGTGTTTGGTCTGGAAGGCGTCAAACAGATGTTGGCGGCCAGCAAAGACTGCACGGCTGATATGTTTTACGCCATACCGAGCTCAGTTCCGGCAACCCCGATGGAGACCACAGGCGGTTCAATCGAAATTGAAGACATGGACGAGCTTCTGAGAACGGAGACGATCGCCTGCCTAGGGGAAATCATGAATTACGTCGATGTCATCCGGGACCCGGAATGCAAAACGAATCAGATTTTGCGCCACATCCGCAGCCATTATCCGGATTTGATTATCGAAGGCCATACGCCGAAGCTGCTTGATCTTGATCTGCACCAGCTGATCGCCGCCGGCATTGATTCCGACCATACCCATCAGAGCATTGAAGGCATGGAAGCCCGCATTGCAGCGGGCATGTTTATCGAAATCCAGGAGAAATCAATGACACGCGAAGTGATGGATTACCTGCTTCAGCATGATGTAGCCGAGCATTTCTGCTTTGTGACCGACGACGTCATGACCGATGCTTTCATCGAAGACGGCCATTTGAACCATATCGTCCGCAAAGCCGTTGCCTTGGGCATGAAGCCGGAGGACGCCATTTATGCCGCTACCTTTACGCCAACCCGGCGGATGAAGATGCACGACCGCGGCAGCATTGCGCCAAACAAGGTTGCCGATTTCCTGCTCGTATCGGATCTGGAGCGTCTGGTCATTGATGAGGTTTATAAAAATGGGGCCAAAGTGTTCGATCATCAAAGCGACTACGGACAAACTGCCCGCTCCGGCCAATTCCCGCCGCATTTCTACACTAGTGTCCGGCTCAGCCCGTTGTCCGAAGCCGACTTCCAGGTGAAGCTGGACACGGCGGACGGAACCCACACGGCCCGGATGATGCTGGTGAAGGACGGCTCTACTTTCACCGAGGAACGCCACGTGCCCGTTACGGTAACGGAAGGTTTGCTGGATTGGCAAAGCAGCGGTCACGGACTGATCGCAACCTTTGAACGTTACGGGAAGAACGGCAACCGCGCCTACGGCCTCATTGACGGCGATACGATCCAGCGCGGCGCCATCGCCACGACTTATTCGCATGATAACCATAATCTGCTGGTCGTCGGCCGCAATCCTTACGATATGATGGTGGCTGCCAATGCGGTCATTCAAAGCCAGGGCGGCTTCTGCGCCGCGGAGAATGGACAAATTCTGGCCATGATGGAGCTTCCGGTCGGCGGGATTCTGACCGAGGAACCACTGGAGACTGCCGGCCGCAAGGTTCAGAAGCTGCGTGCCGCAATGAAATCGCTTGGTTATAAGCACTACAATCCGATCATGTCAATCAGCACACATTCGCTGGCTGTCAGCCCAGCGCTCAAAATCACCGACTGGGGTCTGATCGACGTCAATAAAGGCCAAGTGGTTTCATTGTTGGTGGACTGAAATTTCGCGGAGCCTTAAATTCCAACAGATTCAACCTTTTCCGCCCACCTAAATAAAGACCTCTCGCACCAAAAAACCGTGCTTAGCTTTTCAGCTTGAGCACGGTTTTTTATTTATCCTTTATCCTCCTGGCGGTATACCTCCTGCACAGCAGTAAGCTGCCGCCGTATGGCTGTCACCAGCTCTTCAGGCTGGGTCACTTTCGCATCCAATCCCAATCCCAGGAAATAATTCGTAAAAAACCGAATGTCCGTCTTCAGAATCCGGCCGTCGATCCAGCCGCTCCCGTCTGCTCTGGTATAAATCTTCAGCAGCGGCCAAAGCTCGGATTCACATCTGCGGCAGCCTTCCCGGCTCAGCTCTACATAAATATCAACAAATTCGGAATTCGCGTGATGCACGCTGCCCCAGTTCTTCAGGTCAACCTGCCCTGTCTTGGGAATTTCATGCCCTGCCTTGAGAAATTCGAATTCAGGCCCATCGAGGATCTCGGCGGCGGTGATCCGATCACAGCGAAACAGGCGGTAATCTTTTCTGCTGAAACAATACGCCGGACAATACCACAACCCGCCGCTGGCATAAATACCGACCGGCAAAATCTCCCGGATCTCGGAGCCTTTCCGCCCGTCATATTCAGCACGCACCACCTGCTGCCCGATCGCTGCCTGAAGCAGCAAATTCAGATGAGGCGATTTCTGCGGCCGCTGCGGCACCTGAAAATCGACCCGATCCCGCATCACATCAATTTTGTCCCGGACATCCTGCGGCATATGCAGATAGAACTTGCTTAAAGCCGAAGAAATTTCCGTCTGAAACGGAATATCCCGATAATGCCTGAGCGCATGGCTTGCGAAAAAGACCGCCACGGCCTCCTCCTCGCTGAACGCGATTGGCGGCAGCATCCGCTCATTCAGCAGCCGGTAGCCCCCATGCGGCCCCACTTCGGAATAAAGCGGGACACCAAGCTCTCCCAGCTCCTGCAAATCCCTCAGAATGGTCCGGGATGAAACGCCGAATTCATTCGCCAGCTCCTTAACGGTAAAATGGCGCTTGCGGTGCACTGCAAGCATCAGCTCCATCAGCCGCTTTGATTTGGACATATTCCTGCTCCCTTATTTTTTTCTGCGATCATGACAATACTTGTCACTATTGTAACTTATACTTGGATACAAGCCCAGCATCTCCGGATGTCTGGCATACCAACCGAATGGAGTGTGTGGAATGACTGCTGCTCAGGAAATGAAACAATTGCTGTTTGATGAATTACAATTAATTGTTAGAACCACTGACGGCCTGATTGCCAAAATCAAACCGGAGGACTGGTCCTACCGTCCTCATGAGAACATGAGAACCTTAAAAGAACTGGCCGAACACCTGACAGCCATCCCTTCTGTGGATCTGCTCATCCTGCAGGAGTATTCGGAGTCCGACATCCGGCAGATGGAAGCCCGGTTTGCCGAGGCCGCCCCGTCTTCGTTAGGTTCATTAATGAAGCAAGGATTAGAGAAGCTTAAAGGCTACATGGAGGCTTTAGACGAAGAGGATTTTTGGCATAAAGAAACCAGACCTTTCTATATGGACCACGGTTCTACCCAGGCCAAATGGCTGGTTGAAATTGTAACCCATACCCATCACCATCGCGGCCAGCTGTTTACTTATCTGAAAATGCAGAGCTATGAAGTCAACATGTTTGATTTATATTAGAGCTGACAACCGAATCGCCCCCTGCCATGAACAAAAGCCAATCCGGCCAGCCGGATTGGCTTTGTTTGCAGAAGCGCCTTCTATACGAAGGTCCGGGTATCATTATTCCGGCTGAACCTGTAGACGGCAATGAGGCTAAAAGCGGCAGCAAAAGCCGCCATGATCAGCAAGTTCAGATAAAGATGACCAAAAGGCGTACCCGTCTGCAGGTCATTAACGGTTTCGAGCAGCCAATGCTGCGGAAGAAACGTGGCGATTTTTCGCACGCTGTCCGGCATGATGTCTACCGGGAAATAGCAGCCTGCCAGGAGACAGGTGGGCGTGATAATCAGATTCTGCAAGGCTCCGGACATGCTGGAATTTTTGGCGAATGCCACAATGACTAACGATAATCCAATTGCGGTCAGGCCATACAGGAACAGCGTAGCAACAAGTTCAGCTGTCGGGATGCCTGAATCAATGCCCAGCACGACTTTCAGTACAACCAGTGTCAGCGCAATCTGTGTCATAAGGAGAACAATATTGACTAACACGTTCGAAAGCACATACATTTTTGCTGAGACGGGAGAGGTCAACAGCCGCAGATAGGTCCGGTTTTCCTTTTCCTTCAGAATAAGATGAGTCAGATTGCAGGCTGAGAACATCATAAAGGCGATCAGAAAACCCATGGACTGGTAAGTCATATTTTTGGCCTTTGAAGTATCCTGCACGACTGCAGCATCAAGCTTAAAATGATTCTCGTTATATTCTTTATAAATTTGATCAAATAAAGCCGGATTCTGCTGGGTCGCCGCACCAATCGAAGCTACATTGACGATGTAATTCTGAAGCAGGGATTTCAGGTAAGCCGTCACCTGGGCCCCTTTAACCGAAAGTACAGTCAGTCCCTCGGGATGCCCGCTCTGCACATGCTCGGCGAAGCCGCTCTCCAGCACAATACCGGTATCCAAAGATCCGGAAGCGATTTGATCCTTCAGCGTTTCCTCCGTATTGGCGACGGTTACCTCCGCATTGTTCATGTTCAATATAAAATTCATCGTATTCTGCGTAATGGGACTGTCTCCGTCTTGATTGACAATTCCAACCCTGAGTATACTGCTGCTGCCGCCTCCGTAGATCAGCAAGCTGACCAGCACACCTGCTACCGGCAGAATAAACAGCATGATCCAGCCGGATTTCTTGCGGAGGGCAGCCGACAACGTTCGGCGTGAAAGCCACCATAATTCCTTCATATTTAGAGCGCCTCCTGTCTTCTCATATAGATGCCTGAAAGAATTAACAATACCGCGACCAGCGCCATATTAAGCGCCGCAGCCGGCAGCAAGGCAGATACCTGATCGGCATAAATGATTTGGGTTAAGGCCTGGTTGGCCCAGCGGAGCGGCGAGATCAAAGCCAAATGGCCTGAAAAATCATCTCCCACAGGGAAATAGGCACCGCCTATAAAAGAAAATACTTGAATGAGGATCACGATAAAGGTACGGCCGCCGGAAGCCTCTTTGAATAAATAGCCGCAAAACAACCCGAGGCTCACTGCAAAAGCCACCAGCGTCAGTAGAACCAGAGCCACTGCGCCGTAATGGGATCCCCAATCCGCTTGGAAGACCAGTCCGCTGAAGAGGACAACAACCATCACGCATACAAAATTAATCAGGGTGGCGCCGATCACTTTACCGGCGAAGATTTCACCCTTGCTTACCGGAGATGCGCTCAGCCGGATCGACGTTTTCCGGGAACGCTCCCCCTGGATCAGACTCGTTGATGACATGCTGGCATAAAGCGCAATCATGGTAGACATGGCAATCGCATAATAATCAATAGAGCCTGGCTGCTTTTCTTTGTTGAGTGAAGTCTCCGGAATGAAATCGCCAAATGAATCCACGCCGGTTACAATAGGCTGCACCGAAGCCGGATCAATCTTGATGGCTGCGGCGGCGAGATTATAACGATCGGCATAGACCGACAACATGCCCTGAACGATGTTATTTTCAATCTGATGCTGCGAGCTTCCATAATAGTGAATTCCGTTATCATCCAGCTCGGCATAACCGGTATAGCGGTCATCCTGAACCTCCTGTTTGCCGTCCGTACCACTGCTCCAGGCTGTCAGCTCGACACCCTCCTGCTTGAGGACATCCGAGAAAGCCTTCCAGGATTCTTTGAGCTGTGTGTTCTGGGCGTTGTCCCGGTACAGCAGCTTCATAGAATCGACAGTGGTTTCGGCTGAGAAAGCATTAGACAGCGCCGAACCAAGAATCAGGATCAGTACGATCGGGAAGGCGATCATGAATAGAAATGTCTGCTTGTTTCGGAGCTGAATCAGCAGCTCCTTGCGGGCAATACGTAATATGTTCACAGACTCCCCTCCTAATCGCGAAGATTTCTGCCGGTCAGGGTCAGAAATACGGTTTCCAGATTCGGTGCTTTCTCATCGACCGAGCGGATTTCAACGTCATTTTGAATCAGCTGCTGCAGAATCGTATTCAAATTGTTGACTTCCGTCTTGGAATGCACTCTCAGCATTTGCTCCTGCGGATCATCCAGCACCTGAGTGACCCCTGGAATTTGCCGGATACGCTCCACATCCGGAGGAAGCTCCGATTTATAGCTGATCCAGAGGTCCTTGGTATCGGTAATGCTGGATTCGAGCTGCTCCTTGGTTCCTTCGGCAATAACTTTGCCGTGATCCACGATGGCAATGCGCGTGCAGAGCTCCTCTACTTCTTCCATATAGTGGCTCGTGTAAATGATTGTACTGCCCATCTCGTTCAGCTTGCGAACCGAATTAAGGATATAATTCCGGGACTGCGGATCAATGCCGACGGTCGGTTCATCCATGATAATCAGCTTCGGCTTATGCGCAATCGCGCAGGCAATGTTCAGGCGGCGTTTCATGCCGCCCGAGAAGTTTTTGGGCAGCTCCTTGGCTCTATCAGACAACCCGACAAATTCAAGCGCCTCCATCGTGCGTTCTTTCAGTTCCTGGCCCCGCAGTCCATACAAGCCCGCAAAAAAGTGAATATTCTCATAGGCTGTCATTTCCTCATAGATCGCCAGATCCTGCGGAACGATGCCAATGTTCATTTTGGCAAATTTCCCGTGTTTGCTGATATTCTTGCCGAGCAGCAAAATTTCTCCCTTTGTTATGCGAAGCAGAGAGGAAATCATGTTGATGGTCGTGCTTTTTCCGGCGCCATTGGCTCCAAGAAAACCGAATATTTCACCCTCACGCACCTTTAAGTTCATATGATCTACAGCGACGAAATCCCCGAATTTACGGGTTAGGTCCTTAATTTCCAGCACATTCACTCCGAATCACTCCTGTACCTGTACTTGTTACTTGATATGCCTCCATCATAAGAAAAAAGGACGCCCTTATGAAGTGCATAAGTTCATCCTTTATCAATGAGATTGTTCATGACCTGCCGTCATGAGTAAACTCCCGGCTGTCTTTGCCTTCAAGAGGCAGGAGCGTAATCACCCGGAATCCGTCTGATCCGTCCACGATCAACGTCCCTCCCAGGGACGCGGTCCTCTCTTCCATTCCCGTAATCCCCAAACCTTTGACAATCTGGCCGGCACCAATCCCGTTGTCGGAAATTTGGGACTTCACCAGACGGTTCAACACCTGGATATGCAGCTGAACCTTGTCAGCCTCGGCATATTTAATCGTGTTCGTGACAGCTTCCTTCGCATTATCCTGGATCACCTTCCATTGGAGCGGTGTAATCACATCCAGATCCCCTTCGTAGGTGAGGGAGGCGGATAACGAATGTTTGGCCGCAAGCTCGTCCACAAACAAACGAAGACGGTTAATGCCCAGCTCCTCGGATCTCGGCTTGGTATCTTTCAGCGTCAGTCTAATTTGTTCCAGGCCTTCCTTGGAGATGTGGATGGCATTTCCGAGCAGCTCGGCCGCTTTCTCCGGATTTACCGTGAGCAGCCTTTTGGACGCCTCCATCTGGATCAGCGCTCCGGCCATCGAGTGCCCGATCTCGTCGTGAATCCGCTGGGATAACCGGTTTCGCTCTTCCAGCTTGATCGTATACTCAGACTGCCTCGCATATTCCCTGTTCTCGCTTAACGCCCGTGTCAGCCGCTGGAGATCAGCACCCAGCTCTTCATTCCGGCTGTTCTGCCGGACAAGCTTCTCTCCGCCCTCCCTGATTATCAAATAACCAAGCCAGGATATTGCAGCCGCAGCCGCATACAGCGGCAGCTCCCGATTTGGCACAAGCCAAGCTCCGGCGATCAGAAGCAGCAGGGAAAGGCCGCGGGGTTTGAAGGTTTCTCCCAGTTCAATCAGGCTGAGCGGCAGCAGAAGCAAGAGCGGGATCTCCAGCAGCCAAGAGCTCAACGTCAGAAAGGCTGCCGTAAATAAAGCGGTAACAAGCCTTGCCCCTCTATCTTTAAGCACGCGTTCAGCGAAAACCAGGCAAATATAAACCAAATAGGCAAATACAGCCCAGCCTCCGGTCTGGTTCTGTCGGAAATACGACTCCCAAATGACGTAACCGAGCAGTACAAGCTTGCTGCCGATAACCCAGCCTTCCAGCATCATTTTATGGCTATTCATCTTGGGTCATAACTTCCCCGGTCAGAAAATAGATGGCGATTTGCG
The DNA here is from genome assembly GCF_002240225.1 of Paenibacillus physcomitrellae. NCBI lineage: Bacteria > Bacillati > Bacillota > Bacilli > Caryophanales > Paenibacillaceae > Paenibacillus > Paenibacillus physcomitrellae. The sequence continues at coordinate 1,035,712 of NZ_CP022584.1, forward strand.
TCCGGTGCGCAAGGCCGGTTTTGTTCAAGATCGACGTAATATGATTGGCGACCGTTCCTTCGGACAGAAACAGCTTTTTGGCGATGCCTTTATTGGATAATCCCTTCGCGATCTGGGTCATCACTTCGAGCTCCCGGTCCGTGAACAAGCTTAAATCAAGTTTGGCGTGCGGGGCCGGCTCCGCGCAGGAACGGTCTGCATTTGAATCCCTCTGGCTTGCAGATTCAGTAAGCCCGCTTTTAAGCCGGTCGACAACAACTCCCTGCAGCACATGGTGGTTATTATAGACGCTTTTGATGGCGTCCCGAATCTGCTCCGGATCATTATTCTTAAGCAGATAACCGCGGGCGCCCGCGTGAATGGCCTCAATGATAAACTCATCGTCATCGAAAGTAGTCAAAATCAACGGCTTAGCCGTACCTTCGGCTGCAATCAGCCGCGTCGCCTCCACACCGTTCATATTCGGCATCCGGATATCCAGCATAGCGACATCCACCTCATGATCCCGGCAGAAAGACACGGCTTCCGCCCCGTCCTGCACCGTCCCGATCACCTCGAATTCGTCGAAGCTGGACAGAATAATTTTCATGCCTTCTCGAATAAAAGAATTGTCGTCGGCAATCATAACTTTTATTTTCATCCAATAAACTCCTTTAAGCTCCTTATGTAAAAATAACTCCTAAACGTTCTTTTGTTGAACTCTATTATAAGCTTTGCAGCGTTGGGCTGGCTACGCTTTCCATGCTAAACATCAAAAAAGCCTGGCCGTATCCCACGGTCAGACTCAAGTCACGGCAACGCCTGTTCTCAGAGTGTACCAGACCCCCCGGGTCAAACGATACGGCTGCGGCTGTCACTCAGTCTAGGTTCATTGAGTCTAGGTTCATTGGGTCTGTTTTTGGCCAGCCGCAATATGGCTTCGTATTGAGCTTTGGCGATTTTACGTTTGCCTGAGGGCACATTCAAATTATTGACGATGTCCGCCAGCTTCTCCAATTCCTGATATTCGTGGGCTGTTACGCTGATTTTCTTAGCCAATAAGAACCCCTCCTTTGGTTATATCATACTGAAAGCACAGCAGGATGGTGCATCCCGATAAAGCTGTAAATGGCCCAAGTACATCCGCGTCATAGTCCCGCTCCGCCGCTCAGATGCCCGGCGGTTTCTGTTCCTTTTCCGCCGATTCCAAATCCACCCGGTCTGAAGCAGACTGGCCCGGAACGTTTGACGAGCTTAGACTTTGAACCGGCTCCACGACGGAGCTGGGGTCCAGCTTCTGATCCATCCCCAGGTCTTTGCGTTGTCGATCCCGTATGTAAGATAATCCTGCAAAACCGGCAATAAATGCCGCGCTTACCTCAGCGTACAAATTGTGGGTTCCCGCCATTTCGACTGCTGTTTTGGCCAGGACGCCCGTACCGATCCCAATCAGAATATCCCCCATCCACCCCAGCTCCAGATAAACGCGTTTGCTGCCGTACTGGTCCCCTCGGAACCCTATCACGAACAACAGCAGATCAATCGGTCCAAAGATCAAATAAACAACAATCTTTCTCAGCAAATTGCCCCATTTCAGCGGATAATCGAGACATTGCGAGAACCAGCTGCTTCGTTCATAGGGAATGACAAACAAGGGGAACTGGATGACCCCGTTTTTGGAATAGTGCCCGATAAGCGCACCAAGCAAACTGATTAATATCGATAACCTAAAGGTGCTCCAGAATTCCGACCAGCTGACGGCTGCATGCATAAGGCTCGACTCCTTGTCGCTAGACTGGCATATAATCAACCTTTCTTAACCAGCATATTCGAAAATTAGCTGAAAAGAATCAGTTCTCCTCCTGATCGAAAAAAAGGCCCGGACGTTATCGTCCGAGCCTTGGGCCCTTTGGGGCTGATAAATCTAGCTGATATTAACCTACATTCATGCTGGTAACTCCGTGTTACTGCTATCATTTCTATGAGGTTCTATGTAAATAATCTTCGCTGCTCTGCTTCCTCTGCTCTTCTTTCTTTGCTCTGCTTTATCAGGTTTCAGCCTGGAACCGTGTGCGAATGCCCGAAATCACCGAAGGAATGGCTTCACCGGGAACCGGCTTGCTCAGCAGGAAACCTTGTGCTTGATGGCACCCGAACGTTTTGAGCACTTCAAGCTGTCCTTCCTCCTCGACTCCCTCTGCGACAACGGTCATCTCCAGGTTCTGTCCCATGTTAATAATCGTCTTCAGCAGCACCGCGTCCTGCTCGTTGTCCGTACAATGGCGGACAAAAGAGCTGTCCACCTTCAGAATGTCCAGCGGTAAAGATTTCAGGTAAGTAAGAGAGCTGTACCCTTTGCCGAAATCGTCAAGTGAGGTTCGGACGCCGAGCATCTTGAGCTGCGCAAGGGTTTCGGCCGCATAATTCATATCCAGCATCATGCTCTCCGTTAATTCGAGCTCCAGAAATTCAGCAGACAATCCCGACTTGTCAAGCGACTGCTTCACCTTCTGTACGATATTCCCGTCCTTGAACTGGCGGGGCGATAAATTGACCGACATAACCACCGGCGGGATGCCGGCCATCTGCCAGGCTTTGTTCTGCAGACAGGCGGTCTCAAGCACCCATTCACCGATCGGAACAATCAACCCGCTTTCTTCAGCCAAGGGGATAAACTGATTAGGCGGAACCAGCCCGAATTCAGGATGGTTCCAGCGCAGCAGGGCTTCGACACCTACTACCTCGCCGTGGGCAATATCCACTTTAGGCTGGTAATGGAGTACAAATTCTTTTCGCTCCAGCGCCTTGCGCAGCTGCTGTTCCAGCGCAAGCGAAGCGCCGCTGTCCATGTTGCGGCTGTAGAAGCGATAGCTGTTCTTCCCCGTCTCCTTGGCATAATACGTGGCTGTTGAAGCATTGTTAAGCAGCATGTCTACGTCCTCGCCGTCTTCGGGACTCATCGTGATCCCCAAGCTAGGCGTGATGGAAATCTCCATCTGCTTCACGACAAACGGCAGCTGGAATTGCTCCAGAATTCGTTCGGCAATCTGCCGAACCTGCTGTTTGTTCACATCCTGAAGCAGAATCAGAAAGCGGTCGCTGCTCCAGCGGAAGACCGGGTCCTCCTGGCGGATGATTGAAGTCAGCCTCTGGGATACGGCGATCAGAAAGTCGTCTCCCCGGTCGTAGCCTGCATAATGGTTGACTATGCCAAAGCGGTCCAGATCAAGCAGTACGATAGCGCTGGTAGACTCAGCAGAGGCATTGTTTTGAAGATGGCGCCACACCTCTTTAAATTTATTCAGGTTTGGCAAACCCGTTAGGCTGTCATAATAGGTAAGCTGCCGAATCTGGCGCATCAATACTTGCTCCTGAAGCCGTTCTGGTTTGGATAAACGCGCGATCGCAAGGATGCCGATCCGTTCTCCCTCATGCTCCACCGGAGCAATCGTCATCTCGAGTTCCAGCTCCCGTTCATTAACGTCCCGGACATACACTTTGGATCGATTCAACTCATGGAGCATTTGAACACCGAAGAAACGGCCGAACGGCCGACCGATAAAATACTCACCGGGATGGCCGGAGAGTGTCAGCAAAGTCTCGTTCACATGCAAAATCACTCCGTCTTGGTTCATCCAAATTACGGCATCTGAAGTATTTTTCGAAAGTATGTTTAAAATCTCCGCTTCTGCAGAATGATTCGCACTGCATGGCGTCATGGATATTCCTCCTATTCGTTGATCATATGAAGCCCGCACCGGTAACCGGTCTCATTAGATCCTTGAACCCAGGATATACGGCCTTGAACCAAGGAATCTGTTTGCAGGGTCGGCCATTCAAACCGGATCATCTCTCCCAATTCAAAAGGTACAGACGCCCAAAATCGCATTCCTTCTTCACTAACTTCTTCAATGATCATTTTGACATGTTCATAAACTCCTTTATCCCCCGTAACCTGGCTGACCTCAATCTCAAGCGGCGGGATTTTGGAGCGTTCAAACTTTCTTCGGTCCATCATGCTGTGCCTCTTTCCTCTTCCTGCTTCACCGTAGTATAACTTCGCTAATTTTTATATGTAACACAGGCATACGCCTGCTCTACCCTATTTATAATCTCCTTTATATAGTTCCCTCTATATTAAAAGATCGGCATTTCGGGAGCTATTTGTAACACCAGCTTCTAATTTTTCACGGAAAAACACAATATTACCCATCTTTCCAATCCTCATCTTTCATATCCTCGAATTAACCAGAAAAAAACCAGCCCGGTTAAGGACTGGAGGAAATTCCGGCACGTAACCCGTACAAACACAACGCAAAACTGCGGCTAGCGCTTGGACAGCCAAGCCCGCTCATGACTCCAGGAAACCCCGACAGGCAGCTCAAAGAATTCGGATAAAATCTCGCTGCTCATCATGTCCCGGGTGAGCCCCTGCCCGTAGATCTGCCCTCTTCTCAGGAGAAGGGTGTGACTGAAGGCCGGCAGGATCTCTTCCGTATGATGCGTGACGAACATCAGATGAGGTGCATCCGGCCCCTGAGCCAGCTGCTCGATGCTTTCCAGCAGCCCTTCTTTGGAGATAAAGTCCAGCCCGTTGCAGGCTTCGTCCAGAATGAGCAGTTTAGGCGAAGCCATAAGCGCCCTGGCAATTAACAGCTTCTGTTTCTCCCCTTGGGAACAGGTCTGGTAAGTCCGGTCCAGCAAATGGCCGCAGCGCAGCTGCTCCATCAGCTTTGAAGCTCGTTCATAATCTTCTTCCGACGTTTTCTCATAAAGTCCAAACGATGCATATTTGCCGCTGACCACCAGATCCTGGGCTTTCTCCGTGCCGTAAACCTTCTCCTCAAGCGATGAGCTTACCCAGCCGATCGAGCGCCGAAGCTCCCGGACATCGATTTCCCCCAGCTTGTGACCTAGAACATGCACTTCACCTTCCGAAGGCCAGAGGTAGCCGCTGAGCATATTCAGGATAGTCGTTTTGCCGGAACCGTTCAGGCCGAATACCGCCCAGTTTTCGCCTTCCTTAACAGTCCAATTGATATCGTTCAGGACGGTTTTGCCGTCCCGGCGCCAGGATACGTGTTTGAGTTCAATGATATTCCCCATGCTTCTCCTCCTCCATGTGATCCTTTGATCTTGTTCAGTGCTGCCGCTTACCTGCACGCTAGCAAACCAGCAAGCCGCCAGGCACATCAACACTAATAGTTACAAACTTACGCCCGCTCAGGCAGGCTTGTCAAGGTTCGATATCCATCATTCCGCCAGCTTTGGGAGCATTTATTTATCGAACTCCGGCCAAATAAAAAACGGATGAAACCAACCTTCCCCTACCCGGTCTCTGCAATTCCCCGTTACAATATTTCTATCTGTATAAAATGGAGGATATAAATATGCTGAGCAAGCAGGATTGGGAACAAATCAAAGCCCTGCAGCTGGAGGTGGAGCAGGCCGACGGGATTTCACTCAAGCTGAACTGGGATATGCTGCGAGAACGCAAGCCTGGGGATCATTATGATTTTGTCTACCGCGAGAATGAAAAAATAACCGCTTTCCTTGGCTTATACGATTTTGCCTCCAAACTGGAGTTATGCGGCCTGGTCGCCCCCGACAGCCGGAGAAAAGGCATCTTCCGCTCGCTGCTTGCAGAGGCGCTCCCGCCGGAACGCGCGGCAGCGTACAAGGAAATTCTGCTTAATATTCCAGCCGCTTCTGCCTCCGGAAAAGGCTTTGCGGAGCGGCTTGGCCTTGAGGTTGCTTTGACCGAATATCAAATGAAGTTTAATCCGGAAGTGATCGGCCGTTTGGCGCCGGCCCCTGTTGCGGTTTCGTTCCGGAAAGCGAAGTTGCCTGACAGCTGCTTGCTGAACCGGCTTGACATGGAGGGATTTGGCCTGACGGAGGAGGAAGCCGGCCAGTTGAACGATGAAGCCTTAAAGCAAAATGAAACAGATGGCGCGGACGCCGTTATGTATGTCATTGAGCATGACGGGCAAGATGTGGGCAAAATCCGCGTCCATGATGATCCGATGGAAAACTGGATATACGGTTTTGTCATAGACCCCACCTATCGCGGGCAAGGGATTGGGCGCTCCGTGCTGATGAAGATGGTGCATGAAGCGCAGGCCAAAGGCAGCGATTTATTCCTGGAGGTGGCGCTGGAAAATGAACGGGCCCTGCAGCTCTATCAGTCCTGCGGCTTTGAACAAATCCAGATTCAGGTCTATTACAGCTGGCGGCTATGATTTAACCTCTTAATACGAGCTACACTCCCTCACATGGTTCCTTCTAGCTTTCCAAAGAGAAGACGTTTGAAAATTTGAACGGTATCTTCTGGCATCAAGCCCCGTAAATGAGGTACAATATAAGGTAATTGATCAAACCGTCGGCTCCGCTGCACTATGCAGGCGGAGCCGATGGTTTGTAGCTGGAAGGATGGAATGAAGAACATGTACATGGCAACAGACTGGAAAGATTACGAACTGATTGATACGGGAGCCGGGGACAAGCTCGAACGCTGGGGGGACGTCATTCTCCGCAGACCCGATCCGCAAATCATATGGCCGATTGAGAACGAAACCGGCGAATGGAAGAGCCTGCACGGCCATTACCACCGGAGCTCCTCCGGCGGCGGAAACTGGGATATGAAGAAACCGCTCCCGGACAAATGGACGATTTCCTATAATCATCTCAAGTTTTATATTAAGCCGACCAGCTTTAAACATACAGGGCTGTTCCCTGAACAGGCCGCCAACTGGTCCTGGATGATGGATAAAATCAAAGGCGCAGGCCGGCCGATCTCCGTGCTTAACCTGTTTGCTTACACCGGCGGCGCATCCGTTGCCGCGGCATCCGCCGGCGCTTCAGTTGTACACGTCGATGCGGCGAAAGGCATGGTGCAGTGGGCGAAAGAGAACCTCCAGCTGTCCGGTCTCGGCGACCGTCCTGTCCGGTTCATTACGGACGATGTGTTCAAATTCGTGCAGCGCGAGCAGCGCAGAGGCAACAAATACGACGCGATCATCATGGACCCGCCTTCTTACGGCAGAGGGCCGGGCGGTGAGATGTGGAAGCTGGAGCAAAGCTTGTATCCGTTCCTGGAGTCCTGCCTCGACATTTTGTCGGACAAGCCGCTCTTCTTCCTGATCAACTCGTATACGACCGGCATTTCCCCCACGGTACTTAACAATATGCTGTCGATGACTGTGCAGCGCCGTTATGGCGGACGTATCTCGGCCGGTGAGCTTGGCCTGCCGATTACCCGTTCCGGCCTCACCCTGCCTTGCGGCATATTGGGACGCTGGGAGGAATAAACATGTCCGAACCGCTAGCCCGCACATGGAGCACGCCTTCCATGACGATTCTGTATGAGGATAATCACCTGCTCGGTGTTGAGAAACCGGTGAACGTGCCGGTGCAGGAGGATGCCAGCGGCGATCCGGATATGCTGACTTTGCTGAAGGAAGATTTGAAGGAGCGCTACAACAAACCCGGCAATGTGTTTTTGGGGCTTGTTCACCGGCTGGACCGCCCGGTCGGGGGGGCAATGATCTTCGCCAAAACGTCCAAAGCGGCTTCGCGTTTGTCAGAGGCCGTCCGCAGCCGGCAGTTTGAGAAGACTTACCTGGCGGTCGTGCACGGCGTGCCTTCCGTCCGGGCGGGACGGTTGACGCATTATTTACTGAAGGATGAGCGGACCAACACCGTCTCCGTCGTTCCCAAAGGCACAAACGGCGCCAAGGAGGCGATTCTGGAATACAGCATGATCGGCAGCACGGTAGACGGCTTATCCCTGGTGAGGGTGGAGCTGCACACCGGCCGGCCGCATCAGATCCGCGTGCAGTTCAGCCATACGGGCACTCCGCTGTACGGGGACCAGAAATACGGGGCGAGCGTCAATAAAGCAGGGCAGCAGATCGCTTTGTGGTCGGCTTTTGCCGGCTTCCCGCATCCGGTGACCAAAGAGCTGGTCAAGCTGGTGTCCGCACCGCCGGAGCAGCAGCCCTGGTCCCATTGGACCCGTGAGATCGGACAGCTTCGCTTCTGAAAGCCGTTTGGGCAGTTAGAACACCATGATTAGCCATTCAAGTTAACAGGAAAAGGGCTGATTCGCCTAAGGACATCATATGTCCCGGCGACCAGCCCTTTCTTTTTTTGACCGATCCGTTCGGTTGCCGGATCCTTGTTATATTCATAATTTCGTGAACGCTAGGATTACTAAAGTTTGCTAGTTCAGCTAGTTCAGCTAGGTCAGCTAGGTCAGCTAAGTTTGCTAGGTTTGCTAGGTTCGCTAGGTTTACTAGGTTCACATCTATTAAACTGCTGTTATGCGGTTATTTTTCCTAACAGAAACAGCAGCAGCTGCTGATTATGCGTAGAGATTCGGTCCAGCATCTGGCTCAGAAATTCCGTCCGGACCTCCCGTCCGTGCTCGGCCTGCTCCTTCCCCTTCTCGGTAATGGACACCCAAACAATTCTCCGGTCGTTCTCATCGCGTTCGCGGGAGATGAGGCCTCCCTTCTCCATCCGGTCCAGAAGCATCGTTACCGCAGCTGGTGTTGTAGCCAGAAAAGGAATCATATCCGATGGTTTCATTTTCGGCTGGTTTCCCAGCAGTTCCAGAACGGTTAACTGCGATTCCGTCAGGGATGGCGATAGCTCATTCTCCATATGCGACTGATAGTCTTTGGACAGCTTCGACCAAAGTTTGGCAAATTCTTCTGTGTACACAATTGATCCCTCCAAATTCAGCGTATCCATTTCTTTCACTGCCTTAACCTTCGCCAGTTCCCTTCGCGATTCCTTCTCCATCGCAGTAAACGACAAAAGAAGAACCTCTCCTTCAGTCGAAACGTCAGGAAAGGTTCTCTTTCGTCAAATCTATCCTCTTTGATCTTTCAGCTTTGAGCTGTCAGCCATCACATCAGGCTTCAGAAGAAGCACCATAATGGGGCAGCTGCAGCAAATCGATAATCAAATCGTCTTTCTCCAGGCTGACCAGCGTCTTCCCGATCGATTTGCGATCGGCAAGCGGAGCCTGCTCGGAAGAGAAGGACAAGCTGCGGCCTTCCCGGGTAACCGCTGTAATCAAGAATGACTCTTTAGTCCAATATGCTCCAATAACAGCATTACCATTTGGTTTGACCCGTTTGCCTTCCTTAAATTCAAACGTTTGAATCCCTTTTCCGCCGCGGCTTTGGGTTGGATAATCCAGCAGCAGGGATCGTTTGCCGTAGCCCAAATCACTGATCACAAGTACTTCGCCTTCATCGCCGTCCAGCCAGAGAGCAGCTGTAACTTCGTCTTCATCGCGCAGCTGAATGCCGCGGACGCCGGCTGCCACGCGGCCCATCGCCCCTACTTCCTGCTCATTGAAGCGGATGGCCATGCCCAGCTTGGTAACCAGCATCAAATCCTTGTCGCTCCGGCTTGGGTTCACCGCAACAATTTCATCGTCTGCGCCTACCTTGCAGGCAGCAACAGCCGAAGAACGTTTCGTCTCATATTCACTGAGCATTGTCCGTTTCACTTGTCCCCGTTTGGTAACAAAAACAAGGCTCATATCCGGCTGGTCAAAATGACGTACAGGGATCACGCTGATAATCCGGTCTTCCTTGGTCAGTGGAATAACATTCACGATCGCCGTGCCGTTATCCTTCCATTTGAACTCCGGAACCTGATGCACTGGCAACAGGAAATATTGGCCGCGCTGCGTAAAGATCAGCAGGTTCTCCAGCGTGTTTACGCTATGAATGAACTTGATGTAATCGCCTTCCTTGACGCCTGCGCTTCCAATCTCACCACCGGAACGGGTATAAGACAACATGCTGGTCCGCTTAATGTAGCCTTCTCCGGACAACGTGACAAGCACATCCTCCTGCGTCACCATGACCTCCAGGTTGACCTTGAGCTCTTCAACCTCGCCCTGAATGACGGAACGCCGGTCGATGCCGTATTTATCGCGGATTTCGACCAGTTCTTTTTTGATTACTGAAACGAGCTTCTTATCGCTGTTCAGAATCGCTTCGAGCGAAGCAATCTTCTTCTGCGTTTCATCCAGCTCCTTCTGGAGCTGGGTGATCTCCAGATTGGTCAACCGGTACAGTTGGAGCGTCAGGATCGAATCCGCCTGCCGTTCGGAGAACCCGAACATCCACTGCAGATTGTTCTGCGCATCCTGGCGGTTCTTCGAAGCTTTGATAGCCTCAATCACTTCATCCAGAATGTTTAGCGCTTTGACGAGGCCTTCGAGCACATGGGCCCGGTCCTGTGCTTTCTCCAGCTCGAATTGGGTCCGGTGCGTTACTACTTCACGCTGGTGGGCGATATACGACTGCAAAATCTCCAGAACCCCCAGCTGGCGCGGCGCTTTGTTGACGATAGCCACCATGTTGAAGTTATATGTCACCTGAAGATCCGTCTTCTTAAGCAGATAAGCCAAAATACCGTTGGCATCTGCGTCTTTCTTCAATTCCACAACGATACGGAGACCTGCGCGGCCGCTTTCGTCGCGGACCTCAGCGATCCCTTCCACCTTCTTCTCCAGCCGGATATTCTCCATGGCCGTTACCAGACGGGATTTCACCACCTGGTAAGGGATTTCGGTGATGACGATCTGCTGTTTGCCGCCTCGGACGGTCTCAATCTCCGTCTTGGAACGAATATGGATCCGGCCTTTGCCTGTTTCATAGGCTTCGCGGATTCCATCTTCGCCCATAATGATGCCCCCGGTCGGGAAATCGGGACCTTTAATAATCTGCATCAGTTGCTCCAGCGTAGTATCCGGCTTCTCCATCAGCTCAATACACGCATCAATCGTTTCGCGGAGATTATGTGTCGGAATTTCTGTAGCGAAGCCGGATGAAATCCCGCTTACGCCGTTCACCAGCAGGTTGGGAAAACGGGCTGGAAGCACAACCGGCTCTTTCGCCGTGTTATCGAAATTGTCCTTGAACAGCACCGTCCGTTTCTCGATGTCACGAAGCAGTTCAAGCGCAATCGGCGAAAGCCTCGCTTCCGTGTAACGCATAGCTGCAGGCGGATCATCGTCCTGGGAGCCCCAGTTGCCGTGGCCGTCCACCAGCACATGCGCCATTTTCCATGGCTGTGCCATCCGGACCATCCCGTCATAGATGGACGAGTCCCCGTGGGGATGGTAGTTACCCATCACATCCCCGACCGTTTTCGCCGATTTGCGGTACGGCTTGTCCGGTGTATTGCCCGAATCGTACATGGCGTACAGAATCCGGCGCTGAACCGGCTTCAGTCCGTCCCTTACGTCCGGAATGGCCCGATCCTGAATGATATATTTGGAATATCTGCCAAACCGGTCGCCAACAACCTCTTCCAGAAAGGCCGGCAGAAAATTCTCAAGCGTTCCCATGCCCCATCACCTTCTCATTCCTCAAACTCTGTGAAATCTACATTCTCAACAATCCAGCGTTTACGCGGTTCTACCTTGTCGCCCATCAGTGTGGATACGCGGCGCTCCGCTTTTGCGGCATCTTCGATCTGAACCTGCAGCAGCGTCCGGGTTTCCGGATCCATCGTGGTCTCCCAGAGCTGATCCGGATTCATCTCTCCGAGTCCTTTGTAACGCTGCAGTTCAAAGTTTTTGCCGAATTCCTTTAAATAATTTTGCAGCTGTTCATCGGTCCAGGCATAACGGACGGTCTCCAGCTTGCCGGATTTGCGGGTAATCTTGTAAAGCGGCGGCTGGGCGATGTAAATACGGCCCGCATCGATCAGCTCTTTCATATAACGGTAGAAGAACGTGAGCAGCAGCACCTGAATATGTGCTCCGTCTGTATCGGCGTCTGTCATAATAATAATTTTCGCAAAATTACTGTCCTCAAGCTCAAACTCCGTTCCGATTCCGGCGCCAATTGCCGTAATAATGGCACGATACTCTTCGTTCTTCAGAATATCGGCCAGCTTGGCTTTCTCCGGATTCATCGGTTTGCCCTTCAGCGGAAGAATCGCTTGAATCTTGGAGTCACGTCCCTGTTTAGCCGAACCTCCGGCAGAGTCTCCTTCGACGATAAATAATTCTGTCCGCGTAAAATCCTTGGACTGCGCCGGCGTCAGCTTGCCGCCCAGATTCGAGCTTTCGCTGCGTTTCTTGCCGGTCCGCATTTCGTCGCGGGCTTTGCGCGCCGCTTCGCGCGCTTTGGAAGCCTGAACAGCTTTCTTGATCAGCGTTTGGGCTACGCCCGGATTTTCCTCGAGGAACAGCTGCATCTTTTCAGACACCGTTGCGTCAACCGCACTTCGCGCCGATGCGCTTCCCAGTTGATCCTTTGTCTGCCCCACGAATTCGACCTCGGACATCTTGACGCTGATCACGGTCATCATACCTTCGCGTAAATCGGAGCCTTCCAGGTTTTTATCCTTCTCTTTCAGCAGCCCCGCTTTACGCGCGTATTCGTTCATGACCCGGGTATAGGCGGTTTTAAAACCTGTTTCATGCGTTCCCCCGCCTCGGGTAGGAATGGAATTGACGAACGAAGCGATCGTTTCCGTGTAACCGGCATTGTACTGCATGGCGACTTCCACTTCGATTTCATCGCGTTCCGCGTAGAAGTGAATGACATCATGAAGCACGTCTTTGCCTTCGTTCAAATATTCGACGAACTGGCTGGCTCCACCTTCATAATAAAATTCATCCGCCCGGCCTGAGCGTTCATCCTTCAGAACTACTCTTAAGCCCGAATTGAGGAAGGCGATCTCCTGCAACCGTTCAGCAAGCGTATCATAATTCAGTGCAATGCCGTTTTGAAAAATACGAATATCCGGTTTAAAGGTAACCTTGGTGCCCGTTTTGTTCGTATTACCCAGCACCTCAAGTCCTGTCACCGGCTCGCCGACATGTTCTTTGCCGTCCTTATCAGCCCAATATTCAAACCGCATGCGGTGAATTTTACCTTCGCGGTAAATTTCGACTTCAAGCCACTCCGACAATGCATTCGTCACGGATGCGCCTACCCCGTGGAGTCCCCCGGACTTTTTGTATCCGCCTCCGCCAAATTTGCCGCCTGCGTGCAGAATCGTAAAAACAACCTGCGGCGTCGGAATCCCCGTTTTATGTTTTCCCGTAGGAATACCGCGTCCATTGTCCAAAACCGTTACCGAACCATCTTTATGAAGGGTAATATCGATTCTGGAGCAGTATTTGGCAAGATGTTCGTCTACGGCGTTGTCGACGATCTCCCAAACCAGATGATGCAAACCCGACGAGCTTGTGCTCCCGATGTACATCCCTGGCCGTTTTCTGACCGCGACAAGTCCTTCGAGCACTTGAATATCGTCCGCGTCATATCCCGCTTGTTCTGCCCCGTTCCCGGAGTTTGCCGCGAACAAATCGATTTGCTCGGCCATTCATGCTCCCCCTTTGATCTTTTGCTCGATGTAGGGCTGAGATGGCCCCGAATGCAAACAAATGTTTTCTTAATCCTTGTACATTTTAATTCAATATATCCTGTTTCGTAAAGACAATGAAGGAAACAACCAGTGAAGCGGCGCCCCAAATCGCCAGAACGACCAACGAAAAGACGAGTGTCATGCCTTCAATTGGAGCAGGCGTTCCCGACAAATAATCGGTCAATTCCAGATTAACCATAAACAAATATTTGGCGCTTTGCCAAGCGGAAGCCATATTAGTCAGGATGTTGCCGGCAATCAAGGCCGCCATCATAATCACGATACTTGCCGCCGTACTCCGCACCAGAACGGAGATCATAAAGGCCAGCATGGATACCACCAGGCTGACGAACCAGATCAGCCCTAGTTGCATAAACAGATACAGCCATTGGGGAACCGCATGCACCGCCGAAAGATCCACATCGCTTCCTTGCAGCTGAAATCCGGTAAAGACAGGCATATTAAATCCTTCATATCCGAATACCAGACCGGAAATCGCGTAACAGATCACAAAAGAAGCCACGACTGTCAGGGATACGAACATAAACAAGGTGACCAACTTGCTGAGCAGCACCTTCCACCTCCGCACGGGTTTGGTCAGCAGCATTTTGATCGTTCCCGACGTTCGTTCCGAAGACACTATATCCGAAGCAATGCCCATGATCAGCAGCGGAATAAACAAAGATGAGGCATTATCCATAAATTCCCGTGTAAAAGTCACGCCGCCCGGCTGCTGCGGATTCACATCATGGTCTAAATAATATTTCATCTGCTGGATATAGATTTGACGGTATTTCTTCCATTCATCCGGAATTCTTGAACTTCCGAGCGAATTTTGATTATCCGTTATGGCCTGCTGAACGGATCTGCGCCAGTCGTCGCCGAATTTCTCCTTGTTCCGCTCGGCCACTTTCATTTGTGCGTAAGTAAACATGGGAACAAGAACCACCAGCACCAGTAAAATGACGTAAAAACGTTTCTTGCGCATCATTTTGATGGTTTCGTTTCGAATGAGGGGCATCATATTAGTCAATGGATTCACCTTCCGTCAATTCGAGGAACAGCTGTTCCAGTGTAGGATTAAGTTTATAAACCGAACGAACCCGCAGTCCTTCTTGGGTAAACAGCTCCACATAATCCGCGATTCTGTCTCCGTCCATTTGGCAGATGACCGCATCCTCCGCAATCCCCGCCATGACCGAGTCATCCAATACCGTCTCCGGATGCTCCACGATCGGAATATCAGACCGCTGAAGCAGTTCCTGGATGCGGTTTCCCGGCTCAGCTTCCCAAACAACGTAATTGGATCTGCCCGCAATAAGCTCATTTACGCGGCCAACGGCCAGCACCCGCCCTGAGCTGATAATCGCTACACGGTCACATAGCAGCTGAATTTCGCTAAGCAGATGACTGGATACAAATACAGCCATTCCCTGATCGGCCAGCCTGCGGATAAAATCCCTCATTTCCTTGATTCCCTTCGGGTCCAGCCCATTGGTGGGCTCGTCGAGAATCAGCAGTCTCGGCCTTCCAAGTAGTGCCTGTGCAATGCCGAGGCGCTGGCGCATCCCCAGCGAATAGGTCCGCACCTTATCATGAATCCGTTGATCCAGCCGGACCATCTCCACCACTTCTTGAATCCGGGCGTCATCGACGCCGGGAAGCATCCGCGCAAACTGCTCAAGATTCTCCCAACCCGTTAAATACGGATAAACCTCCGGATTTTCTACAATCGCGCCGACCCTGGCAAGCGCCTGTTCGGGCTGACGGCGGATATCATACCCGCAGATTTCAATCGTTCCTTCGGTAGGCTTGATCAAATCAACCAGCATCCGGATCGTCGTTGTTTTGCCAGCACCATTTGGCCCGAGGAAACCGAAAATTTCCCCCTCCAGCACCTCAAACGTAACATCCTCGATGATCCATCTTTTGCCGATTTTCTTCCGCAAATGGCGGACCTCCAGCACGGATTGCCCGGTGGGGTTCTCCTTCCCATTCCCGCTCGCTTCATCGATCGGAATAATAGGTTGTGGTTCGTTCATGTTTGTTCACACTCCCTTGCCGTCTGTTGGAAAGCTTATAGAAAGGGACGTCCATTAAGCCCTGACCTGACCCGTTTATTTCAGACTTTGAACGATACGCTGCGCAATCTGCTCATAACCATCGCTGTTCGGGTGAAAATGATCTCCGGACAAATACGCAGACAGATTCCCCGCAAACAGGTCATAAGTCGGAATCATAAGCGTTCCGTTATATTGATTTAAAGTTTGCTGGGCAGCCGTGTTCCAGCGTACAACGCCGTTGTTGCCTACTGTTCTCATTTCCTCAATATCCGAGAATGGGTTATATAGACCTATATACACAAGCGTTGCAGCCGGATTGATTTGCTTCAGCTGCGCCACGATTGTCTTCAGCCTTTCGGAGGCCTGATCGATGGAAGTGTTCAGCTCGGCAGCCGTCGGCAGGTCGCCGCCACTTTCAAGCGCTTCAGCTCCTTGAAACAAGTCATTGCCGCCGATAGACAGCAGAATGACGCTGGCTTCCTTCAGCACGTGCTGAACGCCGTCCTCCTGTAGTTCATCTGTCAGCCCGCTTGTAAGCAGGCCGTTAATCCCCAGATTCCCGAGCAGCTTAACGTCGCGATCAGCCGCTTTGCTCTGCAGCAATTCGACTGCTCTTTCTCCGAATCCCTTGCCTTCATCGTCCCCCGTACCTTTAGCGAGGGAATCGCCGATGACGACCATCCCGATTTGACCAGTTGGAGGCAATTCAGCCGGTTCCTGCGTCCCTTTACCTATATCCGACGAGAAACCAGGGGCTGAAGCAGGGTTCACAATATCATGGACCGCATATACAAAACCGCCTAACAGCAGCAGGGTCGCTATTCCCGAAACGAGACTGACAATCAACCAAAGTTTAGATGACGAACGCATAAATGCCCTCCTGTCCGCAAACATGGATGCCCCTTTGTAAACCTGAACGACTCATTTGTAAATTTCGGTCTGATGGCACCGTTTTCCTTTAACCTTTACTTAACATAATTCTTCTCTACTTCATTTGCAAATTGTTCAAATATAATCTCTTGTTCTTTGGAGAAGACAGGCGTATAATAAAAAATGTAAGTAACTTACGGGTTATTAGCTTAGCTGGTAGAGCAGCCGACTCTTAATCGGCAGGTCGCAGGTTCGACCCCTGCATAACCCATTTGATCCATTCAGAGCTGCTTCTCACTCGAGAAGCAGTTTTTGTTTATTTTCCTAAAAATATGAGCCGGCCCAAATTGAAAACACCTTCCGCGGAATTCTCCACGAAAGGTGCCTCACAAGCCGATTTCATTACTTCCCTATAAATTCCTGAGACCAATAACCGTTATAATAGCCGACGCCGATTAACGTGTAATGAGGATTTAGCATATTTTGCCGGTGCCCCGGACTGTTCATCCAGTCCTTGACCACTTGCGCCGGTGTCTGCTGTCCTCGCGCTAAATTCTCACCTGCATAATTATACGAAATTTTGTAGCTGTCCATCATGTCGAATGGAGAACCGAATTTAGGAGAGGTGTGACTGAAATACTTGTGATTGTACATATCCACAACTTTGTCTTTGGCCAGCTTCGTCAGATTGGTATGAATAACCAGAGGTTTCAATCCGGCTTTCTGGCGCTCTTGATTAACCAGCTTGACCACCTGGGCCGCCTTATCAGCCTGAATCTTAGCGTAATTAAGCTGTACCGTCGATAGGGTCTTAACCGGAACTGCTCCGGCCTGGCCAGGCCCTACAGACAACATAGTAGAGAGGGCTAAAGAAACGGCTGTCCATACTGTGATTTGCTTCCATTTTCTCTTCATTCTGTTCTTCTGCATTTTGACTCTCCTATGCACTTTTTTACCAGTAGAAAGGCGTTCTTGTCACATTTTAACATGTTTTGTCTGCAAGGTCATCCCTTGGACGCAGAAATTTATAAGCTTTTTGTCATATAAACCTGCTGAACGACAGGAGAGAATCCCATACTTTTTAAGACCAGCCCGGTAAGGGCGCTGGCACTCTTGGGAAGGTTCGGAACACTCCGGTTGATGGCATCTCGGAAACCGTCAAACGCATGCCAAATAAGCTGCTTCAAAATCGCCACCGACTCCGGATGGCCGGGTAGTGCCTCGCATTGATAAAGAATCGTGGCAGCGTGTTCGCCCCCAGGCTGATAAATCTTTTTCCAATAGGCGTACCCTATAGTGTCCCCCGTCCCATCCTTCACTACAGCCGCGTCCCGGGCGCTCTGCCACTGGGTTTGCCAAGGATTTAACGCTTTGTAGAACGGGATATGAGCCATTTGAACCGGAGGGACAGCGACTAGCTCAAATGGTTTCAAAGCCGTGTCAGTGGCTTGTTTAGAAGGCATGACGGCTGGTTCTGCCGGTCCCTTGAGGCTTAAATGCTCCAGTTCATCCGTCTGGACGTATCCGGCCTTAAGATATAGGTGTATGGCCTTCTCATTCGCGCTGAGGGCCTCCAAGGTAGCCAACTGAACACCCTGCTCCCGAAAAAACGTCAAAGAAGCTTCGATCAAGCTGCGGCCGACCCCGCTTCCCCTGTATAAAGCAGCAACGCCCGTGCCTCCATTCCAGCCGATCTTCTGTTCTTTGGTTTCCCTTATTCCATTTAGTATGATGCCAGCCGGTTTCCCGTCTTGAAAGGCGACAAATGACAGTTCGCTCGACAGCTCTTCCGCTGCCATCCGTTTCAGAAAGGCATCCGGTGTTGTGGTAGCATCAAAAGCATATCCTTCGAATCCTTCGTTCCAGGCTTGAACGGCCTCTTCCAGGGTACAGGATTTTAATTTTCTGAGTTCCAGCAAAGCAGCTCCCCCTTAACACAAAATGGTGAAAATGATGTTAATGATCCGCATCCCTTCCCTTGTTCGTCAAACCCGGGCCATTCTCCTTCCATGCTGGCTGGAACGGTTTAACCGGGAGGAAAGTAGGAAAGACACGCTAATGCCTGGCTTCTTTGACATAAAAAAGAACCGGACTCCTCTTCTGCGGAATCCGGCTGCAGTCTATCTTCGCCTAATGCCTCCCCGCCCTGCACGGGTCGAGGGCTTCTTGATGGACGGCCTCGGCTTCGTATAACTGCCTGAGCCATAGTCTATACCGCCGCCGGGATTACGCTGAATACTGCCACGGCTGCCCGTGCCGGTATCCGAACCGCTTCCTGCTCCTCCGCCTCCGAAGAAGCCCCCCGTACTGCCTCCGGTCGTAGAACCGCGCCGGTTTACCGACCCTCTTTTCTCGACGGTAAGCGGCGGAGCTGCTTTCTTCTCAGAAGTTGAAGGCGTATGATAGCTTTGATTCGGTTCATAAATGTCCCGGCTTGTATATCCCCGGTATCCTCCGCCATAGCCGCCAAGTCCGCCGCTAAACAGGCTTCCGATAAGCTGAGCGGTTAAATACCCCTGAAGGAAGCTGGAATCATAGTTTTGCCTTACATAACTTTCCGAATCGACTTCAATCAGCGTGTCTTCGGGTTTGCTCGGATCTTTCTGAAGATGGTAATATTCGTCCCGATAGACGAGAAACATATGGTCAGGATCTGCGGCGGACATTTGATCCGGTGTACGCTGATTGGCCAGATCTGCCGCTACTTCCGGTACGGTTTCTCCAGCAGCCCTGTAAACATAAGAGGTAGAATCTCCGCTTTTGTTGACGGACTCCAGCGGATAATTTTCTTTAATGACAGAAGGGCTTCCGCAGCCGCTGAGAAGACCGGCAACAAGGCTGAGTATGACGACGATTTTAATGTATAAACTATGACCATTCTTCATGGGACCACTCCTATTTCGAGCGGATGACTTGAACATCTCCCGGGATGACTTTGGTTCCTTCATACAGCATAAATCTTCCGTCC
Organism: Paenibacillus physcomitrellae; assembly: GCF_002240225.1. NCBI lineage: Bacteria > Bacillati > Bacillota > Bacilli > Caryophanales > Paenibacillaceae > Paenibacillus > Paenibacillus physcomitrellae. The sequence continues at coordinate 1,055,008 of NZ_CP022584.1, forward strand.
TGCCATTCTATGCGCAGCAGGGAGAAATCATCGGCCTGGAACTGCCATACATGCTGTTCTCCGCCTTGCCGGAAAGGGGCTCTGCCTTGCACCATAACCCGCCCCTCATATTCTTCTTCCAAATAATGAATTTTGCCATCCAGTTCCAGCTCGGTCGGAACCTCTGCCGGATTGTCAAGCCGTCCGTCGACTTCCTGATACAGCACGTATTCGAGTTTCTCGCGTTCCTCAATATGAAGATATTTGATGTGACCACCATCCTGCAGGGTCAAAACCACCGCATTACGGCTTGGATTACGGACGCTGCCCGTCACCTGATAAGTGACCAGCTCCACCTCGCAAATATCGCCGGGCCCGAGATCCAGCATGCTCTTCTCCGGCAGCGGCGGTTCTTCTTTGGCGAATAAACGTCCAATTCTTTTTACCAGGTTCATTGTCGCTTCCCCTCTCGTGCTTAACCCTGCAGTGCAGGGGATGTCATAACAGAAGGAGAAACCAAAATCGTTTCTCCTTCAGGTTGCGCAGAACGCATCTTATTTAGAACGGTATTGTTTGCCTGCCCGTTAAGGCCGAACGAAACGATGAATCAGGATTGTTTATCGTATTGTTTCAACAAAGCGGCGAGTTCGTCTTCGACCTCTTTGTCTTTGCCAAGAGCATCAATTTCATCGTCGAGCGATTTACCTTTGGCGTGGATTTCGCCGGATGCTTCAGCTTGAGCTTCCATTTGCAGCATTTTCTCTTCCATACGCTTCATACCGGATGCTGCGCTGTCGGAATCAAAGCCGGAGATCGATTTGTTGATCTGGTGCTGAGCTTTGGCCGCATTGTAGCGGGCTACCAGCGTTTCGCGTTTATTTTTCAGCTCGCCCAGCTGTTTGCGCATTTCGTCCAGCTTGTCGCGGAGGTTGTCGGCAGCAAGTTTGTTCTGATCATAATTCGCTTTATATTCAGCCGCTTTCTCTTCAGCGGTTTTCTTCTCTTCCAGCGCACGGCGGGCCAGGTCCACATTGCCGGCTTTAGCTGCCGTATGCGCCTGCTCGTTGCGGCGGTTCACCAGCTCTTCCTGCTCTTCATAAAGCGATTTGAATCTTTTCTCGATCGCGATTTGGGCCGCTACGGCTTTCTCCGCATCTTCAAGATCCTCTTGCATGTCGCGGATATACTGGTCGGTCATTTTAATCGGATCTTCCGCTTTGTCGATCATCGAATTGATATTAGACATGGTTAAATCACGAAGTCTTTTGAAAATGGACATGGTTTAAATTCCTCCCGAGTATCAAATGGTTTTTATGATCATATTTACGTGTGATCTCAAGTTCAGTTTCATTTTTCCACAAAATCATTTAAAAATCAAAAGGCGTTTTCCATAAGTTGGGTTATTATCACGCTTGGCGGTAACTAAACATAGATATTTTATGCTTATGTAAAATTTTAGGTAAACTATTGAACTATCTCCTATTTCTTGGTAGCGTGAAGTTAGCTTTGGTCTTAAGTTAACGGAACGGGCAGCTGCCTTTACTACTAAGAAAGGAAGAACTTTATGTTTTTTTCAGAATTAAAAAGAGGAATATGTAATAAAAAAATGTTACTCGCCGTTATTATTGGATTAATTTTATTTTTTATATCTGACTACGCTGAAATCTTTACATTAATGACATTTGCTAATTTGAATGCTCCAGATATTAAAGGGAATCAGGCTGTCATAAATGATTTAATTATAAATGGTCAAAACAAATATCATATCTGGTTAAAAAGTTTTAACTATTTAGCAATAATATTCCCTTTGCTTATTGTCATCCCTTATTCTTCTTCCTATTTTGAAGAAAAAGAATCCAAATACTATTATTTTTTATTAACCCGTATGAGCGTTCAACGTTATATTGATGTGAAATTCTATGTGAATTTCTTAGTCGGAGGACTTGTCCTTTTTCTGCCTGAACTTATCTATTATATAGTTTTAAGTATTTTTTTTAGAAGCGATATTCTTCATCCCTTTATGTATCAACCAACCGGCATGTTTTCAAAACTATTTCTAACACACCCCGACACCTATATTTTTATTACGTTTATCATCCATTTTATATTGGGTGCATGTTTCACTTCAATTGCCTTAAGCTTAAGCAGCTACATAAAGAAGAAAATTGTAGTATACATCGCACCGTTTCTAATATTCATTGTTAGTTCAATTCTATTTGAAGCATTTTTACACCAACGTAGGTATTCACCCTTACAGTGGTTTCAATTTATTTTTAACGATGAAGTCACCTTATCATCCCTGGTAATTCCAGTTTTACTCCTAACCATTGTTTGTTATATAACATTTGCATTTCAAATCAAAAAAGCACAGAAACTTGGATAGCGAGGTCGAATACCTTTGACGATTTATACAAATTACCTATCATTAAAATTAAAGAACACCTTCATCAGCAAAAAAAGTTTACTATGGGTACTCATTTATTCCCTTCTTATTCTTTTAAATGCATTCAGTTCAAAACTAAACTCAAATTTTTGGGATCTCTTGATGATCCGAACGTTGGACCAACGGAATTTCCATCTGTTTTTTTTCTTACCCTGCTTTATATTTCTGCTTTATGATATATGTAATGATAAATTTATCACTTATTTAAGTGTCATCCGATTAAAACATAGATCTATATGGATTTATTCCAAACTGTCTTTAATTTTTGTGACGGGCTTTATTTACAGCCTTATTTATGTGGGTATCATTGGGCTTTTTTCACTGCTGCTGCTAGGGTTTGATAACAGTTGGAGTAAACCAACAAATGCTTATTATGAATTTACGAATTATCTCTCTCCTTCTACTGCTTTCTGGCTGGAAGTTATAAGGTACATTTCGGGATGCTGGGTTGTGGGAGCCATTTATTTGTTTATCTTTTGTCTAAGCCATTCCAATCGTAATCTGAAGGCCCTTCTAGGATGTTTTGCCGTCATTATTTTAAATTATATTTTTCAAATGGGCTCTTTCATGAGTTACTTCCCTTACATATACATCGATCCGCAATTCATCAATTATTTCACTAAAAACGATAAACTTATTTTGTATTGGTGGCATTACCATTGGGCGGTAATTGTTTTTACTATGTTATTAACGCTTCTTACTTCCAGATTGAGAAAAATTGAGTTTACGGAGGAAATATGAACCCTTTTAAAACTCTTTTTATTTTTAATATTCGCCATTTTAAAGTCCGGCACATTCTAGCAGCGTTGTTCCTTTTTGTTATGTTAACCGCTTTAACGATTAAAACAATGGCTAGCCATTCCTCTCTGACAGATGCGGTAGTTTATCACTTCGGTATTTTTTCAGCCACTCATTATGGTTACTTATTAATCATCAAATTACTGATGCCACATCTGATCTTTATGTATTTCGTTGAAAAGTATGTCACTGGCAATGTTATAGGGAATTCTGCCTATTTATTGTTGCGCATCAGAAACTTAAAAATGTGGGTCTTGTCTCACATAACTGTTCTGCTAACAGTAACAATCTTGTATTACAGTTTATACAACGTAACCTCTTGGCTTATTATCCGTTGTTTTTTTCATACGAACAAATTGACGTTATCTTTTTTAAACGAAGAATTGGGACAAGGCAAACCTATAAATCTTATTCCTTTGTTTTTTTCAGTACTAATGCTGCAGATTTTTGGAGCGGTCGCTCTCTCATTGTTGCAAACCGTTATTCATTTTTTGATTAAAGCTCCGAATATCGCCTATATAACCATTTGTATCCTTTTTCTGATTAATGTTTCAGTAGGACATGTAAATATTTGGTTAGGCAGCTTCTTTACTCTAGGAAAATATCCACTCTTAACAGGTCCTTTTAGTGAATCGACATTTTATTTATTTTTCCTGGTTCAGTTGGCTGTTTCAACCCTATGTTCGTTCGTTATTTATTGGAAAATACGCAGGCTTTATTAATTATTCAATTTTTGAAGGGAGAATCTTAGTAATGACAACAGCTATAAAGATCTCTAATTTAAATAAAAGTTTTAAACATGAAGTTATCTTACAAAATGTATCGTTGGAAATTGAACAAGGAAAAATAACGGGTTTCATTGGCCACAATGGAAGCGGGAAATCGGTTTTCTTTAAATTGATTTGCGGGCTGTTGCTGCCAGATACCGGATCCATTGAAATATTTGAAAAAAAACTGGGGAAGGAAATGGATTTCCCTGAAGATTCAGGAGCAGTCATCGAACATCCGGGTTTTCTGCCGGATAAATCCGGATTTCAAAATCTCAAGTATTTAGCTTCAATTCGGCGCACAATCACCGATGAGCAAATTAAAAAATCAATGATTGACGTAGGTCTTGATCCCGAGAATCCTAAGAAAGTCAAAGGATATTCACTAGGCATGAAGCAACGGCTTGCCATTGCTCAAGCTATCATGGAAAAACCTAAGCTTCTAATCCTAGATGAACCTATGAATGGCTTAGATAAAGACGGAGTTTCTCTCATACGTGACTTGCTCCTTAAGTTAAAAAGTGAAGGGGTAACCATTTTATTATCCAGCCATATCACCGAAGATATTAGAGTATTGTGCGATAAGGTTTACGAGTTTGAAAACAAACAACCTATTCCCGTCAATTTTAATGCTATGATCTAGGGTCTCAAGCAAAGTTTCAGCTTAGTATAAGACGGTTTCACGCTTAAGAAGCGGCGGAACCGTTCTTCATTCTTACAGTTTATTTAGTTTGTTATTGCTTTTTAACCCCGTTTTCGTTAAAATACAATTAGTGATCGATCAATTACTAATTGAATCTCCGTCCGGAGGTCTTCATCCTGAAAGGAGTCCCCATGGCCAAAAGCAATTCAACGTCTGTCAACCGTCAGAAGGACATCGTCTCAGCCGCAATCGAAGTCTTTGCCGAAATGGGCTATTACCGCGCTACTACCGCTAAAGTGGCTGAACGCGCCAACATTTCCCAGCCTTACGTTTTCCGCTTTTTCTCCACCAAAGAAGACCTGCTGATCGAAGCACTCAAAGTATCCTTTGAACGGATTAACGAGGCCTTCACCCGGGTAATACATTCTGCGCCGAAACCTTCGCTGGAACGGGAACTGATCGATGCCTATCAGAGCATCATGGATGAGCACCGCAGCGAAATTCTGCTGCAAATGCAGGCCCAGACCATAATGGAACATTCAGTTGCCGAGCTTATGCGCGAATCCTATGCCCAAATCCACGACAATGTCTACCGCGCTTTTAAGGCGGCCGGGCTTGAAGCGCCGATGGAAAAAACCATGCTGTTCCTGGCCAGAGGAATGTTGTGCAACACGGCTATGGCCATCCAGCTGCCTTTGCTCATGAAAATAAACGAATGATTTCGTTTATTTCGCAATTTAGTGATTGATTAATCACTAAATGAATAAGCACAAGTAACAGTTCATTTACTGGTAGCGAAGGTTCTTTTTTTGTAATTGATTAATCACTAGCTTCATCTCACCATCTAACCAAAGGAGTGTTTTCATATGAAAAAAGCAATTGTATTAGGCGCCACAGGCGGGACCGGAAGCGCCATAACAGCAGAACTCATCCGCCGAAATATCGAAACTATCGCTTTTGGCCGCTCCGAACGAAAATTAAAGCAGCTTCATCGGACTTTGAACGCCTCTCCCCTCCTCTCCCTGGCTATTGGAGATGCTTTTGACGCAGAATCCATCATCCAGGCGGCCCGATCCGCAGACGTGATCATCCATTGCGTCGCCGTTCCCTATAACGAAATGGTACAAAGCCAGCTCCCTCTGGGTGAAGCGGTGCTTACGGCAGCGTCATCTTTAGGCAAGAAGCTGGTGATCATCGACGGCATTTACCCTTACGGCAAAGCCGTTACGTCCCGCGTAAGCGAAACACATCCCAAACAGCCTCATACCCGAAAAGGCCAAACCAAGCTGGCCTTTGAGCAGCTGATCTTCAGCCCTCGCTGGCAGAATCTTCCCCGGATGATCGTCAGGCTGCCGGATTATTACGGCCCGACGGCCAATAAATCCTCTTACCTCGGCATGACGATGGAAGCTATTGCTGCGGGCCGTCCCGCCATGTTTGTCGGCCGTCTGAAGGTACCTCGGGAATATATTTATCTGCCTGACGCCGCTTATATGATTGCCGAGCTGGCTGCCTGTGAGGAGGCTTACAATGAGGAATGGAACCTGCCTGGATCTGGCGTTATAGCCGGATACGAGCTTGTTCGGCTTGCCCGTCAGGCTGCCGGGATGTCCAAACCTGTTCTGCCGCTGAATAAGCTGCTGCTCCGGATGAGCGGCTGGTTTGATCCTGTCGTGCGGGAAATCGTAGAGATGTATTATTTAACGAAGACGCCCGTAATCCTGGACGGCAGCAAATATACATCCCGGATCGGCCTGCTTAAAGCGACTCCATATCGGGTGGGGATTCCGGAGACGATTAAGGCCATTCAAGCCGCAAACCCATTGGCCAGACAAACAAATTAAGCAAGTAACAAATTAAGCACGCAATAAAACACCGGCCCTCCGCTATTCGGCAGAGGAGCCGGTGCACATCGCTTCTAAAATCCCAAATTCCGGTAGACTCTGAATCTTTATTTCTTCGCCGCGTATTTACGCATATCAAACGCAACCGCAGCCACGATGATCAAACCTTTGATAATCAGCTGCCAGTAAGGGCTGACGCCGATAAAGGTCAAACCGTAGTTGATGACGGTAAAGATGAGCACGCCCGTGACTACGCCAGGGACAGTACCAATTCCGCCCGTAGTGGAAACGCCGCCGACCACGCAAGCCGCGATGGCGTCAAGCTCGTACATGTTCCCGTAGTTGTTGGTGGCGCCGCCGGTTCTGGCGGCTTCCAGCACGCCTGCGAGGCCGTACAAAGCGCCTGCGATCCCATAAATCCACAGCAGGTTCTTGGCGACGTTAATGCCGGATACCCGCGCTGCCTGTTCATTGCCGCCGATGGCGTACATGTTTTTACCGAGTTTGGTTTTGTTGAAGACTACCCACACAATAAAAGCGACAAAAATCGCAATTAACACGATATAAGGAAGGGAATATTCGCCGCTTCCGATGCTGCCCGAGCCAATGTCCGTAAAGTCTTTGCGCAGACCGCCGATCGGCTGGGATTGGTTCGGCTTCGTATCGAAATAAAGCGAGTTAACGCCATAGATCGCTACCATGGTACCGAGCGTCGCGATAAATGGAGGCACTTTGAATTTGGATACGATAAATCCGTTCAGCAAACCAAAGAGCAAACCGACAACCAAAGCGATCAGGATCGGAATACCGACCCACAGCTGCGGCAGATCCGGGAAGAAGCGGCGGCCATAGTCGCTGACCTGCAGCATGGAAGCCGAGATAACAGCTGTCAAACCAACCATACGGCCTGCAGACAAGTCCGTTCCGCCTGTAATCAGGATAAACGCAACGCCCAGCGCGATGATCACGCGGGTTGCCGATTGAATCAGAATATCACGCAGGGTGCTGACCGCAAAAAATGATGGGTCATAAGCCGTGATCGCGATCAGCAAAACAACAAGCACGATGTAAATCGCATTTTGTGAGATTGAGCCTCTTAATTTCTGTGTATTCATCTTTCTGTTTCCTCCTTCTCCTGCCCTAGTGCTGGGCCGCCAAACGCATAATTTCTTGTTCTGTTGCCTGTTCTCTATCTAGAATGCCGGTTAGCCGGCCTTCGGACATGACCATGATGCGGTCTGACATTCCCAGCAGCTCAGGCATTTCAGAGGAAATGACGATAATGCTTTTCCCTTGCTCGGCCAGATCCGCAATAATCGAATAAATTTCGAATTTGGCGCCGACGTCAATGCCCCGGGTCGGTTCGTCAAGCAGCAGGATTTCCGGATTCGTCAGCAGCCAGCGGGCGAGCAGCACCTTTTGCTGGTTGCCGCCGGACAGATTCATAATCAAAGTCTTCATATTCGGCGTCTTGGTCCGCAGCTTCTCAATCCTCTCGTTGACTTCGGCCTTCTTTCTGCGTTCATCAAGCAGCATATACGGTGTCACGTAAGCATCAAGATTGGCTACGGCGCCGTTCTCGTGCACGGATAACACCGGCAAAATGCCGGTTGCGCGGCGTTCTTCGGTCAACAGGGCCATACCGTATTTTTTGGCATCGCCGGGGGATTTGATCTTCACCTCTTTGCCGTGAATCGAAATGCTCCCCGAGGAAATCTCCCGCAGCCCGAATAAGGCTTCTACGAGCTCTGTCCGTTGCGCGCCTACAAGACCACCTATGCCGAGAATCTCACCTTTACGCAGCTCAAAGGATACGTCTTTAAAAGATTTCGGATCCGCCGAGGTCAGGTTAGCAGCTTTCAGGATCACTTCGCCGGGATGGTTATGGCGTTCCGGAAAACGCTGCTCCAGATCGCGGCCTACCATGCGGGAAATGATTAGATCCGTGGTCATTTCTTTGGCTGGCCAGGTGCCGATTTTTTTGCCGTCCCGCATGATCGTTACGTCATCGGAAATCCGCAAAATTTCTTCCATTTTGTGCGAAATATATATGATCGCCACACCATTGCTCCGCAGCTCGTTGATGATCCGGAACAGATGCTCCACCTCTACGCTGGTCAGCGAGGAAGTCGGTTCATCCATCACGATAATCTTCGAGTTGAACGAAACGGCTTTGGCGATTTCGATCGATTGGACTTTGGAGACGGACAGCTTGCCGACAAGGACGTCAGGATCAATATCGATGTCCAGCTGTTTGAACAGTTGAATCGTATCCTCGCGCATTTTCTTGTGATCGATAAATTTAAGCGGGCCTTTGGTTGGAAAACGGCCCAGCCAAATGTTCTCCATCACGCTGCGGTGAGGGATCGGGTGAAGCTCCTGATGAATCATGGAAATGCCATGCTGCAGCGCTTCGCTGGAATTGTTGATGACCGTCTTCTGGCCGTTCAGCAGAATTTCGCCATTGTCCGGATGATAGATTCCGAACAGGCATTTCATTAAGGTAGATTTACCGGCGCCGTTCTCGCCCATAAGGGCGTGAACGGTTCCGGCTTTCACTTGCAGGGTAACGCCATCCAGCGCTTTGACGCCGGGAAATTCCTTGGTGATGCTGTTCATTTCGAGCAAAAATTGGTCAGACATGGCTGCTCCACTCCCCACTTATTTCGCGTCGTCTATATTGTCTTTCGTGATTTTTTTGTAAGGGATCCAGATATATTGGTTGTCGGTAATGTCAAAGCCAACACTGTCTTTAGTGATTTCTTTGCCTTGGGCTAACAGGGAAGCCAAAGTGATTGCCGCTTTACCTTGGTTCTTGGCATCATTCAGCACGGTGCCGAGCAGCGTGCCTTCCTGCAGTGCCTGCACCGCCGGAGCTGTTGCGTCAACGCCTACTACCGGCATGTATTTGTCCCCTTTGAAATAACCTGCCGCTTTCAAAGCTTCGATGGCGCCGAGGGCCATGTCATCATTATTAGCAAAAACTGCTTCGATTTTATCACCGTTGGAGCCCAGGAACGCGGCCATTTTATCTTGGCCTTTAACGCGGTCCCACATTGCCGTATCTTCGGCAAGCTTTTCTACCTTAATACCGGCGTCTTCCAAGGCTTGAATGGAATATTTCGTGCGCAGCTCGGCATCCTGGTGTCCCGGTTCGCCTTTCAGCATGACGTACTGCAAAACGCCGTCGCCGTTCTTATCGGCTTCCGGATGAGCTTTCCAGTAATCGGCTACGATTTGCCCGGACAACGTGCCGGATTCTTCCGCTTTAGCGCCTACATAATAGACTTTATCCCATTTCTTCATATCTTCCGGCATCGGCTCGCGGTTGAGGAACACGACCGGCACGTCTTTCGCTTTCGCTTTGTCGATAATGACACCGGCTGCCGTACGGTCTACCGGGTTGACGACCAGCGCCTTATCTTTTTTGGTGAGGAATTGATCGACCTTGTCGTTCTGCGTGGCCTGCGAGTTTTGGCTGTCTACGATGTCCACTTTGGCAATGCCTTTGGCGGAATCTTCAATTGCGTTGCGGACACCTGTCATGAAGGTATCGTCAAACTTGTAAATTGCAACGCCGACTTTCGGTTCGGAGCTGGAGCCGCTGCTGCTTGAATTACCGCAGCCTGCAAGCGCTCCGCCGAGCAAGGTTGCTGCCGCCAATACGCTAACCATCTTTTTCATAAATTGACCTCCTGATAAATAACGAATGTTTACCCCCGCATCCGTCTATTGGATACGCTTTCATTATGCGGTTTAAGACTTATTTTGCGAATTAAAAATTCTGAGATGTTTTATTAAAATTCTAATGAAGTATGACAAAAGGACGTTTTGAGGCAGAAAAAAAACGGCGAACCTTTTACGGCCCGCCGCAACAAAGAGGATGCAGATCAAACAAGCCTATGTCTATTTTACAAATGGGAACAAGAGCTTCTGATTCTCCGGCCAAAGCATATTCTCCAGGTCTATGACCTTAGTCCCAGTATCGTATCTTTCGTCCACGTTTTCCCCACGCGCAGCCTTCAAAGCAGAAACGACTGCCAAATATCCGTTGCTGAACGGATTCTGTACCACCATAGCCTGAACCTTCTTCTCTTGAAGCAGCTCCAGCATCTCTGGCGGATTATCAAACGTGATCAGCTTAAGGCTGCGGTCCAAACCCGATTCGGCTAACGCTTTGCCTACACCGATAGAAGCCTCCGCATTCATGGCCACGATTCCATCCAAATCCGGAAATTTCTTCAGCATCTCCTTCGTTAATTGATAAGCCAGCGCTTCGTCAGAGCCGCAGTAGACGGTATCTACGATATGAACGCCGGAAAACCGGGCGGCATAATCCGTAAACCCTTCTTCGCGTTGATCAGCATTTCTTGCCCCTTGGACAAAATTGACGATGCCGATTTCAGCCGACGTACCGGTCAGCTGAATAAGCCGCTCCGCCGCCTTTTGCCCCGCCTCATAATTATTAGCGCCGATATAGGATTTCACCTTGGTCGAAGCGACCTCGGAGTCCATGGCGATGACGGGAATTCCCGCGTAAGACGCCCGGTCCGTCACCTGAGCAAGGGCCATATAATCGGTAGCCGACAAAATAATCGCGTCCGGTTTCTCTTTGATCGATTGTTCCATCAGGCGGATTTGACCTGCAATATCGTTTTCGTTCTCGGGCGCACTGAACTTGAAATTCACATTATATTCCTTGGCCGCCACTTCAGCTCCCATCCGAACTGTATTCCAATAGTCCCCGTGATCCATTTTGACGATCAAATCAATGACCGGTTTCCTGCCTTCTTCCCCCAACTCGCGGTTTGCAGAGGAACAACCGGCTGTAACGAGCAGCAGGCAGGCTGCAGCCGTCAGTAAAATATTTTTGTGTAAACTCACCGCTTATCCCTCCGATTGGCCTTCAAGCTTAACGGCCGGCAGCGTTATGGTGACTGTAGTCCCTTCCTCCAGCTCGCTTTCGTAGGAAAGACCATAGTCGGGCCCGTAATACAGCCGGATTCTTTCGTGCACGTTGTGCACACCGACTCCCGAACCGCTTCCTTTCACCCTTTTCTCCCCGTTCAAAATGCCCTTCAGCACCTCTTCCGTCATTCCGATTCCGTTATCCTGCAAAGTAATCACCAGCCGATCGTCCACAACCTCGGCGCGAATATGGATATGGCCGGTTTCGGCAAGCACCTCGATGCCATGGTAGACGGCATTTTCGGCAAGCGGCTGTAAGATCAGCTTCAGACATGAGCAGGCCAAAGCCTCCTCGCTGGCTTCAATCTCAAACTCAAATTTATTCTTGAAACGAATCTTCTGGATGACCAGATAATGTCTGACATGCTCCAGTTCATCGCGCAGCGGGATGATGTTGTTGCCCTGGCTCAAGCTGATGCGGAAAAATTTCGACAGCGACGTAATGGTTGTCACCACCTCATCGCTCCGGCCCATTTCAGCCAGACGGGTCATGGCATTCAGCGTATTGTACAGAAAATGCGGATTGATCTGCGCCTGCAGCGCGTCCAGCTCGCTCTTGCGTTTCGCCTCCTGCTCATGGATGATCTGATCCATCAGTTCGCGGATCCGCCGAAGCATCAAATTAAACCGCTTGAACAGCTGCTCAACCTCATAAGGGCCGCTTACCGGCACCAGCGTGCGGAAATCGCCGCTTTCAATCCGCTTCACGGATCGTTCCAGCTTGCGGATCGGCTGGGCGATTTTATATGACACCACGACCGAAATCAGCAGCACCAGGGCGATGGCGATGATCAGAAACCGGAAAATAAACGTACTCAGATCTTTTTTCGTAGTCATAATTTCATCGGCATAAGAGACGCCGACCACCCGCCAGCCGGTCGGGTTTACGGTCTTGATCGTAATGATCCGCTTCTCGCCCGTCGATTCATCCTCATAGGAACCGTAAGCATAATTAAGCACAGGCTCCAGATTCTCATACTTCAGCCCGGCGTAAATGAGCTGCTGCTGCGGATGATAGACGATGTTCCCCTGCGGGTCGATGATGTAGATATAACCTTTCTTGCCCAGGCTGATCCGGTGACTGAGCTCGTCGATCGTCCGGAAGTTCACATCGAGCACCAGTACACCCGGCTTCATTTGGCCATGATCGTTATAAACAATTTGTTTGCTCAACGAGACGACCCAGCGGTACTGCCATTTGAACAGGTTTTGAATATGAGGCGGTGAGAACTGCAGGGTACCGGGATTCTTCTGAGCCGTCACAAACCAGCTTTGTTCCTGAAGTTCGGTATTCGGACGGAGGCCAACCGCCGGCACATTCAGCACCAGAGAGCCATCCGGTTTAAACAAAGCGGCGGATACCAGATCAGCCCTCGTCTCCAGAATCGTGGCCAGCTGGTTTCGCGTCAGCGAATCGTCCAGTGAAGCCGATTCGTCAATCTTTTTCTCTAATATTTCAAAAATATCCTGGGTTCCCCCGACGTAAAGCTCCAAATTCGAGCTGACCTGCTCAATGATTTGCCCGATGTTCAGATAGGTGTTCTCCTCAGCCGATGACGAGAATTTGTTGTATAACATGAGGCTTGCAATCAATACCGAAAAGACGGTTACGAACATAATGGTTAAGGTTACGATGACCTGAATCTGTTTGATGTGCAGCCTCCGGGGAAGCGCCAGAAGCCGCTTCAGTCCGTTTCTCATGCTCTCACGCCCTCACACCGTTCCGATATTCTTTGGGCGATACGCCGAACCGTTTCTTGAAGCAGAAACTGAAGTAGTTCGGATCGCTGAAGCCAACCTTTTCAGCAATTTCAAATGCCTTCAGATCGGTCATCAGCAGCAGCTCCTGCGCCGCCTCCATCCGAATGCTCATCAAATAGCTGACAAACGTCATTTTCGTTTCCTTCTTGAAAATATTGCTGAAATAACCGGTGCTGATATGCAGATGCTGGCACAGCCGGCCAATGGACATATCTTCCTCCGAATAATGGGCTTTCACATAACCTTTGGCTTCTTCCACCAGACGCTGATAACCGGACTGCCGGTCTGCGGCAATAAAGCTTCTCAGCCTGAGGCAGATGCCGGTGAACCATTCCTTCGCATCCTCGGCAAGCGTGAAGCTGGCAATGGCCGCAAGCCCTGTGCCGCTGTCTCCAAATACCGCCTCCAGGTCAGCGTTATGTTCTTTTGCCGTTTTCACCAGCGCGGTCAGCAGCTCCAGCAGGAACAGCTGGAAGTCTCCATACGATTGTCCGGACCCGATCAGTTCAGAGAACAACTCATCCATCATTTCGAGCAGTTCACCGTCGTTTCCCAGCTTGATTTTGCGTACTAGCTGCTGCTCCAGGCTTTCATCAAACACTAAGGGACGGGGTGAGCGCCGCTCCACATCGCCAATCCAGATGACTTTATTGGTCCCCAGAATCATCCGGTAATCCAGAGCCTGCCGGGCTTCTCCATAGCTCTGCGGCATGTCGGTCAGCTGGCCGCTGGGTAAACCGGCGCCTATGGTTACCGTCAGCTTCAAATATCGTTCGACATTATGCCTGATCTCTTCAAACAGCCTCAAATTCTGGTGCATAAACCCGGCCGAAGGGTTCTCCTGTCCCTGCATGAGCAGCACGACTTCGCCGGCATGAATAAAGGCGTATCCCCGCTTGTGTTTGTCCATCGTCTCCTGGGCTATATTCAGCACGGCAAACTGCTTCAGCTCAACGTTTGGCGTATCGCGCAGCGAACCAGCCTCTGGGGCCGAATCGGTTTGATCCGTTTGAACCGGCTGATAGGTTCCCTGAAGCCTGGTCAGCATGCGGTCAAGGCTGATCACGGCCACCGCAAATTGATTGCCCTGCAGTTCCAGCTGATAGCTGCGGCATTTCTGTTCCAGCTCGTGCTGACTGATTCTTCGAGTTACAAGGCCGGCCATAAATAGATTCTGCAGCATCGGCAGATTCTGCCGGTAATGCTCTCTGAGCGCCTGCACGTTCTCACGCTGCTCCAGTTCAAGGTCTATACTCTGCTTAACCTTCATAATGACCTGCTCCAGATCCTTCGATGAGAAAGGCTTTAACACATATTCATCGATTTGAAGTTTGATCGCTTTCTGCGCATATTCAAACTCCTCAAAGCCGGTCAAAATAATAATCCGAGTCGAAGGGGAGAAATCCCTGATCCACTCCGCCAGCTGCAAGCCGTTCATGAACGGCATCTGAATATCTGTAACTACGACATCCGGCCTGGATTTCTCGATCAATTCAGCGGCTTCCTTGCCGTTCTCAGCTATTTCCACAGAATCAAACCCCAGGGCAGCCCAATCGATCTGATCCAGAAGTCCCTCTCGCACATCCGTTTCATCGTCCGCAAGAATCAATTTGTACATACTTGGCTATCCGCCTTTCTTGTAAAATGCCGTTGATGGGACAGCTTATTAAAATGCAAACGCTTACCATTATACCATTCCCGATGATAGCTTATGTTCGAAGAAATGTAAACCTGTCAAAAACATGCTATTTATAACGTTTCTATCCATTTTTCAGCCAAAAAAAAGACACGCAGCACGAGCCTGCATGTCTTCATCTATATAAATGAAACCTGTCTATTAAAGAGAAGTGTCTATTTCTATTACAACGCTTTGCTCAGACGGTATCCGTTGCATTCAAAACCTTGTTTGAGATAAAAAGATTTGGCTGAACCCGGACCTCTTTCCGCTTTGTATCCTACATGAAGATGGCTGCAGGAAAGTTCATTAGCGATCAATTCTACTTGGTTGATCAGTCGTTTACCGAGACCCATTTTCCGGAATTTCTTATCTACAACCAGAGAAGTAATGACCAAAACCGGCTGCTTCATATCCTGCTTGCGGACCACTTCCAATCCGACTGTTCCTACTACCTCTCCATTCAATTCAGCAACAAACGAATACTGCGAAGATTGGTTATCCATCATAGTGAGGCGTTCTTTCATCACGTTCAATGTTGTCGGATAACTCAACTGGCGCATCAGAGACGTTAGAGCAATCGCATCATTGGAACAGCATTTCCGAATGACCAGCGTTGGCGCACATATCTCACTACTCATTTCAAGACCACTCCACCTTTAATAGATTTGCTGCCGCTTTCGCGCGGCCTCGTGCGGTTTCCACATCTTCCGCAGCGCTGAGAGCTACAGCCATTCTCCGCCCAGGTTTTGTATCCGGCTTGCCGAATACCCGGACCTGCGTGCGGGGCTGCTTCAAAGCTTCATCTATACCAGAGATGAGAAAATCAGTGCCTTCACGGTCTGCCTTCAAGGTAGCCGAAGCGCCAGCCGTCAGCAAATGCACTTCCTCAACCGGCAGTCCCAGAATGGCTCTGACATGAAGGGCAAACTCGGATAAATCCTGAGTCGCCATCGTCACCATACCGGTGTCGTGGGGTCTCGGAGATACCTCGCTGAATACGATTCCGCCCGGTGTCACAAACAATTCAACGCCAAACAGTCCATATCCGCCAAGCTCGTCCGTCACCTTCCGGGCAATGTCTTGAGCTTCCTTCAGCTGTGCCTCTGTCATGCGGTGCGGCTGCCAGGACTCCACGTAATCTCCGTCCTTCTGAATATGCCCGATAGGCGGGCAGAAGATGGTGCCGGAGACCGAACGAACGGTCAGCAGCGTAATTTCGCTGTCGAAATTTACAAAGGACTCCACAATCACCCGCGTGGTTTTGGCTCTTGCTCCCTGAACGGCAGCTTCCCAGCTTGCCGAGGCTTCATCGGCAGTTCTGCAAACCGACTGGCCTTTACCCGAGGAGCTCATAAGCGGCTTGACCACGCAAGGAGCGCCAAGCTCGTTCACCGCAGCCTGCAGCTCTTCAAAGCTGTCAGCAAAACGGTAAGCAGCCGTTGGAAGTCCCAGCTTTTCAGCTGCCAAACGGCGAATGCCCTCACGGTCCATCGTCAAACGCGCCGCTCTTGCTGTAGGTACTACATGATAACCTTCTTCTTCAAGCTCCAGCAGTGCTTCAGTCGCAATCGCCTCGATTTCCGGAACGATCACATCTGGACGTTTGTCGCGAATCAAGGCTTTAAGGGTTTCTCCATTTAACATATCAATTACAAAACTCTCATGTGCTACTTGCATAGCCGGTGCATGGGCATATCTGTCCACGGCTATGGTTTTAACGCCAAGGCGCTGTGCCTCGATGATCACTTCCTTGCCAAGCTCTCCGCTGCCCAGCAGCATCATAGTCTTGGAACGTGCATGAAAAGGAGCACCCCACATCGGCCGTAAAACCCCCTAATGATAATCTGTCGTCTATCATCTATTTTCGGGGTTTCTTGTCCAGAATGCAAGAGTGCTCTTTAAGAAATTTACAAACTTTCCGACACCATTTTACAAATAAATGGCTAAAATTTTACCCTTTCCCAGAAATTCCTTTACAAGAAACGGAACTGAGCTTCGATAAGCCCGTTATATATCCCATTTTTGTCAACGAGTTCCTTGTGCGTGCCCTGCTCTTTAATTTCGCCATGATCCAATACGATGATTTTGTCGGCATGGCGAATCGTGGACAGCCTGTGCGCTACGATGAAAGAGGTCCGGCCCTGAAGAAGCACCTTCAGCGCCTCCTGGATTTTAAGCTCCGTCTCCGTATCGATGCTGGCTGTAGCTTCATCCAGGATCAAGATTCGCGGATCAGCCAGCAAAGCACGGGCAAAGGAAAGCAGCTGACGCTGTCCCATCGACAAGGCACTGCCCCGTTCTTCTACTTCGGTTTCGTATCCGCCCGGCAGCTTCTCGATAAATTCATGGGCGTTAACCGCCCGAGCCGCCCGTTCGACTTCCTCGTCGGTAGCGTCAAGCCGGCCAAACCGGATATTATCCCGGATCGTACCGGAGAAAATAAATGTATCCTGCAGCACGATGCCGATCTGCTTCCGCAGGCTTTGTACGGTTACATCACGGATGTCGTACCCGTCAATCGTGATTTTGCCGCTTGTAATATCATAGAACCTGCCGATGAGGTTGATGATTGTACTTTTGCCCGAACCGGTGTGGCCTACAAGTGCGATCGACTGTCCGGCTTCTACGTCAATGTCAATGCCTTTAAGTGCTGCGCGGCCTTTCTCATATTCGAAGACCACTTTCTCGAACTTGATGTCCCCGGAAATCTGCGGCAGAGGAACCGCCCCCGGTTTGTCTTTGATCATCGGCTCTTCATCCAGATATTCAAAGATACGTTCCGAGGAAGCCATCGCCACCAGCAGCTGGTTGTACATTTGGCCCAAACGGTTGATCGGGTCCCAGAAGTTGCTCACATAGCTGCTGAACGCTACCAGCAAACCTACGGTGAGTTGGCCTTCTGAAATCAGGTAAGCACCAAGCCAGAACAGAATCAAGGTTCCAAGCCCGCCTGTAATCTCGATAATCGGACCAAACGCCTGGTTCATCGCCGAGGCTTTATCCCAGGATTTGCGGCTGTCAAAGTTCATCCGGTCGAAGAACTTCATGTTCTCCTGTTCCTGCGTATAAGCCTGTGTAACCCGGATCCCTTGAATGGATTCATTCAAGTGCGAGTTGATGCGGGAATTCTTCATCCGCACATCCTGCCAGGCAATTCGGATCTTCTGACGCAGCTTGGTCGAAACGAAGAACATGATCGGAACGGTAACCATCACCGCGAGCCCAAGCTTCCAGTTGATCAGCAGCAGAATAATTACAATGCCGAGCAGCTGTACACAGTCGATCATCAGATTGACGACCCCGTTTGTGAACAGGTCCTGCAGTGAGTTGATATCGTTGGTAACCCGCACCAAAACCGATCCCGCCGGCCGTTTGTCAAAAAAGTTAAACGACAGCTTCTGGATATGCTTAAACAAATCCGCGCGAAGGTCGTAAATGACCCTTTGACCAATAATATTGGTGTATTTAATCCGGTACACGCCGGAAATCCATTGAATCAAGTATAAAACAATGACAGTTGCCGTGATCGAATATAACAAGGTCAAGCTTGTGTTGCCGTCTTCAGGCGCGATCGCTTTATCGATAGCCATACTTGTCAGAAAAGGTACAGCCAGTTTGGTGACGGTTCCGAGCACCATCATGACAAGCACTAATGGCAGCATCTGTCTGGCATAAGGCTTCATATAGCCGAACAATCTGGCGAACTGCTTCCAGTCGAACGCTTTGTCAATCGCGTCATCGTCCTTATAAACGAACCGGTCCTGGGTGACAGCCCCGGCTGCGGCAGCCTTACCGCCTTCCGGGGCGGGTGAGCCGTTCGTCTGCTGTTTTGGATCGTTACTCATCTGCTCACTCCCTCTCCCCGGCGTTCACTTTCGCCAAATAATCCGCATATTGTATCCGGTAAACATCCTGATAAGCGCCTGGAACCTGAATCAGCTCGCTATGTTTGCCGCGCTGAACGACACGCCCCTGATCGAGTACCATAATTTCGTCCGCATGGCGGAGCGAAGAGATCCGGTGCGCAATGATAAAGGTCGTACGGCCCTTCATGACCTCTTGGAAGCCCGCCTGAATTTCATGTTCGGTTTCCATGTCTACCGCACTGGTCGCATCATCAAGCACCAGAATGCGCGGATTCTTCAGCAGGGCTCTTGCAATTGCAATTCTCTGCTTCTGACCGCCCGACAATCCCATGCCGCGTTCTCCGACTACCGTGTCGTATCCGTCCGGCATTTCCATAATAAAATCATGAGCTTTGGCCAGCTTCGCCACTCGGATAACCTCTTCCATAGTCACGTTGTTAATCCCGTATGCGATATTGTTACGGATGGAGGAGGAGAACAGGAAGGTTTCCTGGAACACGGTAGCAATTTGCGAGCGCAGGCTTTGTACCGCGTAATCACGGATGTCGATGCCATCCAGCTTGATCGTGCCGCTGTTCACGTCATATGCACGCATCATCAGCTGGATAATCGTCGATTTACCTGAGCCTGTTCCGCCCAGGAAGCCGATTACCGATCCCGGTTTCGCGTCAAAATTGATATCGACGACAGCCGGCATTTTGTTGCCATAAGCAAAGGTGACATGCTCAAAAGTCACATGGCCTTTAACTTTATAGCTGTCAAGCTCAAGCGCGTCTTCCTTATCCACAACATCGATCGGCTGATTAAGCACTTCCAGCACCCGCTCACCGGACGCTTTGGACTGGGTATA
Source organism: Paenibacillus physcomitrellae (assembly GCF_002240225.1). NCBI lineage: Bacteria > Bacillati > Bacillota > Bacilli > Caryophanales > Paenibacillaceae > Paenibacillus > Paenibacillus physcomitrellae. The sequence goes on from NZ_CP022584.1 coordinate 1,074,605, forward strand.
GTTGTTGATATGGAAACCAAGTCCCCACATCGGTCCAATGATGTACCAGATCAAGCTGAAGAAGGCTACCAGTTCGCCGATGCTCATTTTACCGTGAATAACCAAAGATCCGCCCACACCGAGCAGAATAGCCACACTGACCGAAGCCAGCAGCTCCATGACCGGGAAGAATTTGCTCCAGAGTGACGATGCAAAAATCTGATTCACTTTGTAGCGTTCATTACGGTCGGAAAATTTATCGACTTCAAAATCTTCACGCGCAAAGGATTTAACCGTTCTAACCCCCGTGATGTTCTCCTGAACAGCGGTGGTCAAAGAGCTTAACGCAAGCCGCATCTCCTGAAACGCCGGATGGACCTTCGACTCGAACCGCAAAGCAACCGCTGCCAGAAACGGCATCGAAATCAGCGTAACCAGCGTCAATTGCCAGTTGATCGAGAACATCGCGATGCAGCCGAACAAGACCATAAAAAACACGTTCAGCAGCTGCGCGAATCCAAAACCGATAAAGTTGCGGATCGCTTCCAGATCCCCGGTGAGGCGGGACATCAAATCGCCAGTTTTGGCTTTGTCGTAATAACGGAAAGATAGAAATTGCAGCTTCTCATAACAGGCATTACGCAGCTTGTAAGCCAAAAAGTTGCCCAGACGTCCGCCGAAGAAGCCATGAGCGAATTGAAGTAACCCTTTGAATATCACAACAATAAGTACAGTGATGGCGAGCATGGGTACTCTCTCGAAATCCCCCGGCACAATCGCGTCGTCAATCAAAATGCGTAACAGGTTGGGGGTAATCAACCCCACTGCAGTAGCGGCGGCCAAACATAGAATTGAAAGAACGAGGTAACTCATCCTCTCCTGATAATATCGCCGCAGTTGCCTGAGAACTTCCATGTCTCTCCTCCTAAAAGTTTTGTTAAGCGAGGCTTTTGGCCGAAGCAAGCAAAACTTACTTCGAAAGCATCAGCTTAGTTTTGTTAAGCGAGGCTTTTTGCCGAAGCGGACAAAACTACTTCGAAAGAATACGCTTAGTTTTGTTAAGCGCGTACCTTTTGCCGAAGCAAGCAAAACTTACTTCGGAAGCCCGTGCCTTGGTTTGTTAGCCAGCTTTCTTGCCATTTGCACAAATCTGATCCAGCAGCAACGGCCTCATTAACTCCCTCTTTGTTTCGGTTTCATTTTCCTCATTATGACCTGTTTTGGATGAAACAGATTAACGGGTTCCTCCTTTTGATGTTTGCTTCGCTTTACTTAGCTTTTAGCAGTTTATCACTCTCATTTTAATGCGGCAAAGGGGAGAAATACGCGTATTCCCCTTTATTCCGGAATAATGCGCCAACAACCGGATATAAAACGTGTTATCACTTATAAAATGCTTCCATTTCCTCGCAATAGCGGCTTAATTGAAGCGCTGCAATTTCCCATTGCTTCAAGTCTTCTTCTGAAGCCCCGGAATTTCGGATACTGTCCTCCCATTCCTTCCATAATTGCAGGAAATATTGGGCCAGTTCTTCTTGTTTCTCCGCAATAACACTCAAGTAATGACGCTTAAAAATCTCCTCGCCTTCGCTTACCGCTTTCTTCAAGCTGAGGACAAGCGGTTTCTCCAGCGCCTCGCGAAGCGAAGACCGGCCGTCCCCTTCAAAGAAAGACTTAGGATTCTTGAAATAAGACCAATAAGCGGACGGGGACATGTCCTCGGAGCCAAGCAGCCCTTCAGGAATATTCACCGTTTGCCAAACCGCAAGCTTTGCCGGAGCTGTCAGCGGCATATCAAAGGCCGGACTGTTCACACGGCACCAGCCTTCCGCTTCGCGGAGCAGCAGCTGCTCTCCTTTGCGCTCGAGGCGGAGGGAAGTCGCAAGCAGCTCCCGCTCAAGCTCGGCTGAGGTTTGGTCCAGCCAGCCCTTGAGGGCGATAGCGAAATTGCGTTTCATCTGACCTTGCCCTTCCTGCAGCAGAGACGGATGGAAGAACTCGGCGAAGAGGTCCAGAGCCTGCAGCCGTAATCTTTGAACGACATGGAACAGAAGCTCTTCGCATTCCTGAATCCATTCACGGCGGATGTCCGCATTTTTCAGTACGGCAACTGCAGCTTCGAAAGCCTTTCGCTCCTGTTCGATCCGATCCACCTGCTGTTCCTTGTTCCGAAGCAGCTGCTCAGCCGTGCTGATCCACCGGTTCAGCCGTTCGTTCAGCTGCCCCAATTCGGCTGCCGCAGCAGCCGCGGCCAGACGGCTGAGATCCTCCTCCAGGAAAGTGGAAAATTGTTCACTGAAACGGGCAAAGCCGTTTCGTGAATTCAATCCTTCCGCATCTTCCGTAAGGCTGGAACTCATTTCCAAGGCCTGATTTCGGGAAGGATGAATCTGCTTGACGTCTCTGCTGTCTTCGGAAGCTTCCAAAACACCTGTAGCAGGAGCGCTATCTATAACGGCTGGTTCCTCATCCTGTTTGTTCAGGGCCGCAAACAGGAGTGAACCTCCGCTGTTCTCTTTCAGCGCCTGGTGACTGGATAAAGCATAAACCTGAGGATTAGAGATTCCGGCACCCTTCAGGCCGTCCCGTACATGTTCTACCACCTGCCCCAGCTCTTCCTCCGAGGCGGCCAAATCCGCAGCGTTCACGATAAAGAACATTTTATCGAGTGCAAAACTCCCTTTAATCCGGCCTAATTGAGCCAGGAACTGTTTATCCGCTCTGGAGAAAGCATGATTATAGTAGGTAACAAACAAAATAGCGTCCGAATTTTTCATATATTGAAAGGTGACGCCCGTATGTCTGGCGTGGATGGAATCCGCCCCCGGCGTATCCACCAGCACCACACCCTGATCGGTTAACGGGCAGCTGTAATATAAATCAATGGAAGCCACAAAGCAGGCTTTCGTTTCTTCAGCCGCATAATGCCTGAACTCCTCAAGATCAGACACAAGAGATTGCCCCAGCTTCGGAGACATGTCCTCCCAGCCTGCCGCCGCGGCTTTGAGGAAGCTGAAATGAGCCCGGCCGGCCGCCGGAATTTGATCGGCTTGCAGCTTCTTAACGACGGATAGCCAGCCCGAAGGCTCCCATTCGCCCAACTGTAAAGCGGAGAACGAAAAAGCGAGATCCTCCTCCATCGCCTGAGCCGACTTAAATTGGATATGAGCCGTTTCATGGGCATATCCGTCTTCCGGCGCCAGAATCCGCCCGATCGCCGCCGTAGTCGGATGCGGCGATACCGGCAGCACCGGAGCGCCGAGCAAAGCGTTGGCGAACGAGGATTTGCCTGCGCTGAACGCGCCGAACAGCGCAACCGTGAACCGGCCGCGGCGCAGCTCTGCGGCCCGCTTGCGCAGCTCCTCCACCCCCGTCCCGAAGGCGGGGTGAGGAGCCAGCAGCCCGGCCGCGGCTTCCAGCCGCGCGGCCGACTCCAGCGCGCGCCGCCGCAGCTTGCGCGGCGCGGAAACGCCACCTTCCGCGGCAGCGGGAAGGTGGACGACACTGCCGCCGGCCGGCGCGGTCCCTTCCGCGCGGCCGGCGGGCCGGATGCCCTCCGATGCGGAAGGCTCCGCATCGCCGGCATCCGGCGGCAGCACCCGGGCGGCCACCAGGCCCGGGTGCTGCGGGGCAGCGCCTGCCCCGGGCACCGCTTCCGCGTGCCCGGCTGGCGCTGCCAGCGGCGTGCCGTCTGCGGGCACGCCGGGTTTTGCTGCGCCGGCCGCAGGCGGCGCAGCGTCCTTCACCCCCGGCAGCAGCCCGGAGGTGAGCGTCACCGACGCGCCCAGCAGCGCGCCGAAGCGCGCTTCGCGCGCAACCGCTGCGGCGTCAAGCTCTGCGAGACGCCGCGCGGCGGGCAGGCGCGCCTCCAGCTCGGCGCGCCGCCCGGCTGCCGCCGCCTGCCGCCGTTGCCGCAGCGGCGATGGTACCGCGAGCAGCGCCTCGATCACCTCGGCGGCTGCGCGGCGGAATCTGGCGGTAACGCCTGCGGCGACCGCCCCCGCATACCGAAGCGTCGATTCCCCGGACACGACCGCGCCGCTCGGCAGCGCATCCGTGATCCAGCTCTCCTCCGCCTTCGGCATCCACTGATCGAGCTTGGCTTCCCACTCGTCATCCCATAGCTCCAATTCCTGTCCGATCTTTCTCAGCTCGGTACGGACATGCCAATCGACCTGTGCTGCTGTCTGCTCGGACAACGCCCGGAGAAAGTCACTGCTCCGTTTCTCTTTCTCTGCCGCTGTTTTGCCCCCGGCGAACCAACCCTTGGCCTTAAAGCCCGGAGAACGGCTTTCCAAATACAAGCCTGCCAGATCCCGCAGCGTCGGCGTCATGAGCTGGGCATTATCCAGCATGCGCCCGATTAGCTTCAGCTGCTCGATCCTGTAGCTCTCTTCGTCTTCCCCATTTCCATTTTGTAACCGCTCAAGCTCAGCTTCCATGGCTATTACATCTGTCTCACCGCCTGCCTGCTCCAGCAGCTTCTCACGCTGTTCGTTCTCCTCATCGCTCAGCCGGCGCAAATGGTCCTTTACGGCCTGAGCGGCTGACGTATAGGTGCTGTAAGCGAGCAGTTCACCTTGATCTGCCAGTATAACTTCCATACTTCCTTTCAAAGCTGACAGCTGATTATGCGGAAAACGCTCTACCTTAAGCGAAGTATAGAAAATACCAGCCGTCTTCACATTCCACACTTCAAACGCCTGCTCAACCGTCCGTTTATAAGCGTCAAACGGCAGCTCCTCTTCTCTGTGCTTATCAATCTGGTTAACAACCATATATAAAGGTTTTCCGTAATCGGTCAACGTTTTGGCAAAGGTCAGATTACTCTCCGAACCGACATGATTGTAATCCATCACGTAAAAAACCACATCCGCCAAATGCAGCGCCGAATGCGTAGCCATGGCATGTCCAGCATCGTTGGAGTCAACACCCGGCGTATCCAGCAGAACCCCCCGGCTGCCGAGGAACGGCAAATCCGCCCACAGCTCAACCCGCGTATAATCTTCGCCATTGCGGCAGTAATCGGCTGCCTCCTGCAGCGGAACCTCAATGTTCCGACTCCCGTCGGATGAGGTCAGAACAGCGCGTTCGACTCCGTTACGGATCATGACGATGTTAGCGCTTGTCGGCAGCGGACTCGATGGCAGCACCTGCTTGCCGCACAGCTTATTGATCAAACTCGATTTACCCGCTGAAAAATGCCCGCAGAACGCCACGACAAGCTCCTGCTTCATCCTTTTATGTATGAGCTCCCGAATGATCTGCTCTGCCTGAAAGTCTTGTTCCTCATGAAGCTGCTTCGCCAGCGGTTCAAGCCTCTGCAACCATTCCGCATTCACATGTTCTGTAATCGGTTTCATAAAAAGCTTCTCCCGCCTTCCGTTGGCCATAATCTGTCTACTTTGAAACATCCTCATTTTAACATCCGGATCTCCCTCCGGGGAACCCTGCAATTTAAATAAGAAGCCATTAGCTCAAAACGAAAAGCAGGCCAGGGAACTAATTCCCTGACCTGCCCGGTTGAAAGCTTGTGTTGAAGTTAAGCCCGTAAAACAGGCTTAACCTACGATTTCTGCCGCTTCTTCTGTAGGAAGCAAAATTTCAAATACTTTTCCATGCTGGAAAATGGTAATACCTCTTGTTTTGTCCTTCATCACCACAACCTCTGGTTTGGCGGACATACGCTCGATATAATGCTCGGGTACCTGGCCGGAATCGCTGACAACAACGCCTTCCACTTCACGCTCGTCGTTCTCGCCAAGCTGCAGCGCCAGAACCTCTTCAAACAAATCGGAGAACTGCTCAAAATTATCCGTGTAAACAGAAATACATCTCATGGGGTCTCATCCTCTACTAATCAAATATCATTTGGAATTGTTTTCTTTATCATTTCTGACTTTTGCTGTTTTCATACGCTTTTTGCCTTCCCTGCACACATCCAGGAGAGGGCAGACCTGACACTTCGGATTTTGCGCTTTGCAGTGATACCGGCCAAAAAAGATCAACCGGTGGTGTGTAAGTGTCCATTCCTCCCTCGGCACCTGTTTCATCAGCTTCTTCTCTACTTCAAGTACAGAGTCTTTCCAGCCGGCCAATCCCAGCCGTTTGCTGACGCGTTCTACATGGGTGTCTACAGCGATCGCCGGCACCCCGAAAGCATTGGAGACAACAACGTTTGCCGTCTTGCGGCCTACCCCCGGCAATTTGACAAGCTCATCGTGTTCGCTCGGTACCTCGCCGCCATATTGTTCCATCAAAATCCGGCACAAATTTTGAATATGTTTGGCTTTGTTCCGATATAACCCGATTCTACGGATGTCCTGCTCCAATTCCTCAAGCGGCACCGCCACGTAATCCGCCGGCGTTTTGTATTTCTGAAACAAATCGGCGGTTACTTTGTTCACCGTTGCATCCGTACACTGGGCTGAGAGCAGGACAGCTATCGTCAATTCAAACGCATTGGCATGGACCAATTCACAGTCCGCATCCGGAAACATGCCTTCGATCGTATCCAATATATGTCTGACACCTGCTGCATTCATAAGTTCTATCCTCCCGGCACAAAAAAAATCTTGATACGGGGCAGAATCCCGTATCAAGACGGTGAATCTTAGAAAATGTTATTGTTTTACGATCTCGACCAGCTTGTCCCCGTCGAAATACAATACAATATTATCATTTTCTTGAAGGCTTTGCACGGTTAAAGTCGTGTCTCCTTGGTGAATATATGCATTTGCTCCTAAAGTGAAGCGAATATTTGTGTCAGAAAGCGTACTTCTCTTAACATAAACTTCTTTCGCCACGGAATCATAACGCCAATAAGTACGGGATAACGGCGACAAAACGTTCACTAAAGTAGAACCGTCTGCCGCTTTTTTGACTACCACATGATCCGAAGTCGTCAAGGTTGCCAGCGAAGTGCTGGTTCCCGAATCACGCACGACTTTAACTGCGCCCGCAGCAGGAACCGTTGTCAGCGAACCGTCATAGGTTTTGAGGGTTACTGAATTAGCGTCTGCATTTGTAACCGTGCCATAAGTCAGCTTCACCTGCTGAACGGTTGCCGCTGTTGTACCGTTAAAGAGGACATTGATAAAATCGCCCGCTTTCAGATCGGTTACTTTGATCGCAGCCCCATTGTCGTTAAGCAGCGTCGCCTGATTCACATAAAAGGTTTGAGTCAGGTTGTCCGAAACGGCCGTAACCCGGCTATTAGTCGTATCCACAGCCTTAACTTCAAACTGCTTGCTCGTCTTCACGTTGATCGACTGTACGGCATCCTGATTGCTGCTCAGTACAGCGGTAATCGGGTCGCCGGCTTTCAGGCTGGATAAGGTAGCTGACGCCTGGCCGTAAATATAGACAGGCAGTGAAGCATTGCTGAAAGACAGCTCACGCGTTTTGCCCGCCGAATCGGTAAGCTTCAATTTCTTGCTAGCCGAATCGAAACCTACGAAGCTTCCTTCATACTGGTAAATAACACTAACCGAAAGGACACGTTTTCCGATATGCGTCAAGGTAATTTTACGATCCGCATTCAGCAGGGCTTCCAGTCCGGACAACGTAGGTGCTGTACTATTATATTCGACTGCCGTTTTATCGTCCAGTTCAAGCACATACGGATTATTATCGGTATCTACGACCGTAAGCAGCTTGCGGGTTTTGTCGTAAGAAACGACGCTAACCTCAGACAGCTTCTCAGCTTGACGTCCAAGTACTTCAATTTTAGTGACATCTCCGTCCGCATTCAGCGTAAGCTGAACCTGATCTCCGCCGTTATCGTCGGCAATTAGATCGGAAAGAGCTGGCGCTGCAATGCCATCGACCACCACTTGAACATCCTTCGAGATTGGAAGCGGAGTCCCGTAAGAACCGTCCGATTTCTTGTAAGTGAGCAGCTTACCGTTGCCGAGACTGATCAGCGTGCCGCTAATTGTACGTTCTACGGATTGAGTCACTTCAAGGCTGATCAGGGAGTTGTCCTTGATCGTATAGCTCACTACAGATCCAGGTTTCAAATCGGCAAGCTCCATCACTTGACCTTGATAAAGAATCTTTACAGTCCCGTCCAACACAAGCTTATCCTCGTTGCCGGACTCCTCTTTGACTGTAATCGTCTTGGTCGCCGTATCTACCGACTCTACCGTTCCTTTCGAGGACTTATTCACGATGCCAGATTTCACCTGTACGATGACCGGCTTTCTTTCATCTGTAAAGGTTTCGCGTTTCAGCTCAATCGTGCTGTCATTCGCCAAGCTGTCCGGTTTAATCGCCTGTCCGTTCTGATCATAGAACACAGTCCCATCATCATAAGTTAAGGTTTCCGGTTCACCGTTCACGAGCAGAAGCAAGCGATTGCCGCTTAGGGAACTAAGCAGCGTTCCTTCGACCGTCTCCAGCTGAGGGGTAGGATCGGTAATCTCTACATAAGCCGCAGTGCCGACTTTGTCGATAACCATCGCTTTGGAATACAAAGCGATGTCGCTTTGGGCAGCTTTCGTTTCAGAAGCACTTGTGAAATAAGCTGTACGGCTGTCCAGCGTAAAGCCGCGGCTTGTCCCGTTCGTATACAGCGTCATCTTTCCGTTGCCGATGGAAGTAACCACACCTTCGTAAACATTGGCATAACTTTGATCGACATAAGCCTGACCCCGGCTAAAGAAGGTAGCGATTTGCGCGCGTGTGACCGTACCGAGCGGATCAAAACGATTTCCGTCCACGCCATTCGTAAGCTCCAAGCTCACTGCCACATTGACATATCCGCGGGCGTCAGCAGAAATGGTGGCATTATCGGCAAAGGTGGTGCCTTTACCGGCTGCCGAAGCAGCTTCGTCTTCACGTCCCAGGGCACGCACAAGAATTTTGGCTATCCATTCGCGGGAAGCTGGCTTGGTGCCCCAGACTTCGCCTTCCGCTGTAGCCGCCGCTTCCTCTTCCGGGTTGATCAGCTTTTCTTTGACGGCCAGTGCTATGTAAGGTTTGAAATAAGCAGAGACCTCAAGCTTGTCAGGCGCCGCGGCGTCTTCGGTTAATTGATCCGTCACATTCATGAAACGAAGCGCCAAAGTAATGGCTTCCTGCTGAGTTACGGAATCACCGGGGCGAAATTTCCCGTTGTCGCCCAGAATAATGCCCTCCGAAGCCAGTTTATAAATATGTTTCTCAGCCCAGAAACCGCTTGCCACATCACTGAAAAGCAGTGTTGGCACAGCGCTGTTTACATTGGCAGCTGATGCTGCAGCAGCAGCATCAGTACCAGTCGTTGGAGTCGCCGGGTCAGCTGCGAAAGCAGCCACCCCACTTGTCATAAAGGTTAAAGTCAGCAGCAATGTCGCTGCGGTACGTTTCAAACTTCGGCTTGTTTTCTTCTCTTCCGTCATCCTAGTCTCCCCTTTTGGCTATTGATCCCATTAACGTGATTCGACGAAACGGGCTTTCATTCCTGCCTTTTATTCGCGGGTCATCGGGTGAAGCAGGTCGGCGTGTCCCATCAAAGTTTCAAGCTTCTTACCGTCTACTAGCAGTTCGATACTTTTAACTTCATCAAATTGAAACATCGTTTTCTGCAAGGAGTCGAGCGCCATTAATTCACCGTCCGCGCCCAAACGCGCTTCGTCCGGCAAATGAATGTCCAGCGTTACTTCGCCATCAGCAAAGGCCACGCTGAGCAGCTGCACTTTCTCCCATAATGAAATAAGATCGCTGGTTCCGCTCTGCTGAAGTCCTTCGAAAGCGGCTTTATATTTGCCCGCGTTATCCTCGGAAGCTTCATAACTGATGTCACGAGTCGCCTCTTGCAGCTCCATGAAATCCTTGTCTGCATAGTAGAGCTTCATCGTTTCAGTCTGTTTGGCATCTGCCGATATAGTCGGCTCTTCGGATGTAGAAGGCTGATCAGACGCCGGGACAGTCGAACTCTCGGCCGGAGTATTTCCAGCTCCTTGCTGAGCATCTGTACTCTCTACAGGCACAGAATTGTTTGCGGCAGCATTTGCATTGCCGCTCTCAGCAGGAGAGGCCGCGGGTTTTTGCCCGCAGCCTGCAAGTACAGCCAATAATAGAACACTACAAATAATCGTCAAACGTTTCTTATTCACGTGTACACCTGCCTTCACTGATAGATTGCTTACTTAACACCAAGAAACTCTTTGATGCCGGCTACAATACCTTCCGCGACCTTCTGCTGGAAAGCCGCGCTGTACATTTTGGCCTCGTCGCCTTTATTGCTGAGGAAACCGCATTCCAGCAATACTGCCGGCATGGTTGTTTCCCTTGTCACATGAAGGCTTTCCTGGCGGACCTTGCGGTCTGGAAGTCCCGTTGCCTTTACCAGATATTTGTGCATGATGTTGGCAAAGGTTTGGCTGGAACCGCTGCGTGTATAATACGTTTCAACCCCGGAGGCGGAGGAAGGCCCACTATTGCCGTGAACCGATACAAAGGCGTCCGCCTTCAATTTGTTGGCCAAATTAGTACGGTCAGACAATGTCGGGTAAGTGTCGCCGCTGCGGGTCAACACATAGTCGATGTTCGGCTCATTTTTTAGCAACTTCTCGACTTTAAGCACAACGGCCAAATTGAAATCTTTTTCTTTTCTTCCGTTCACACTGATTGCACCTGGATCAGAACCGCCGTGTCCTGCATCAATAACAACCAGTTTCTTCCCGTTGCTGCCGGGAGTAGCCGGGGTGGATGCCCCAGGAGCAGTCCCCTTATTCAGATCGATAATCACCAGACCATCATTGGCATTGGTCATTTCAAACCCTTTGGCATAATTCAGGTCGAGTACAATCCGAATCGTGGAAGGCTGGCTGTTAAACAAGGAATAGCGGATTTGCGAAACGTCCGGATAGCTAGTTACAGGAACCGTCCCTGTTTGATGGCTGTCCAAAGGAAAGCGAGAAGCGAAATCCGATGCGAATTTAACGTTCGGCAGATCAATGACAATCCGATCCGGATTGGTCAGCGTCGATGTTTTCGGGCTGACTTGTCCATCTACAGCCAGGATAAGCCGGTTATCGCTGTAGCTGAGTCCGGTTAAAGACACCAGATTGGAGCTCGGGTCAGGTACAACTACCGATCCGCTGCCTCCGGAATTTCCACCTGGTAAAGAACCGCTGCCGCTGCCCGAATTCGTTGTGGTCAGACTTACGGTTTTGGTCAAATTGTTCCAATCTACAGTTAATCCCATCTGTTCACTGACGAAGCGAACCGGAACAAAGGTAGTTCCGTTCTTGGCGAAAGCTGGAGCGGTTAACTTGAAAGATTGTCCATTAACGGTAGCTGTATTGCCGTTCGTTAACAATGTGATGACATTGCCAGACTGCTGTATGGTTACCGTGCCTGTCTTGCTGTTCCAATCCACATTAAACCCAAGTTCCTCTACGACGACACGAATCGGGATCATTACGCTGTTGTTGACCACCTGGACCTGCCTGTCCGCACTCAAGTCAATCTCATTCCCGTCCAGGAGAATGTGTGTTGCCTTGGAAGCAGCATGTCCTGTTAATGGAAAAGCCAACACGCTTAAAAACAAAATGATTAAAAAGCCAAATTTCTTCATTCTTCACCCTTCCATTCATATTTTTGTGGTTCCTGATGAATGCTGCCGTTAGGCTCTGGAACATCAACAGACTCACTCATTAGACGCCATAATCTATCAAAAGTTGCGTAAATTATGGCAATTTAATTGGAGTAAAATAGAATGGAAGGTTAAAACTTCACAAATGCTTCGATTCTCTCTCTTTTAAATGAAATTTCAAATTATTTCAAATTATAGTCCTAAAAACTCCTTCAGCCCCGCTGCAATTCCTTCGGCGAGCTGCTGCTGGAACTCATCCGAGAACATAGCAGCCTCGTCCTTCGGATTGCTCAGAAAACCGCATTCCAGCAGCACAGCCGGCATTTTGGTATTTTTGGTCACATACAGATTTCCAGTTTTAAGCCCTCTGTCGGACATCCCGCTGGCTTGAACCAGATGTTTCTGCATGATTTTCGCTAAAGATTCGCTGTTTTTGTTGGTATAATGCGTCTCTATTCCTTTGGGTCCCGGACCGCCGTCTGGGCTCTTATTGCCATGGATGGAGACGAACACATCGGCCTTAAGGCTGTTGGCCAGCGCTACCCGGTCCTGCAACGTAGGATAAGTATCTCCGCTTCTGGTCAGCACCACCTCAATGCGGCTGTCTGCAGCCAAGACCTGCTGCAGCTTGAGCACGGTTGCAAGGGTGAAATCCTTCTCATTGCGGTTGTTTAAGCTTATGGCTCCCGGATCACTGCCTCCGTGGCCTGCGTCGATCACAATCACCTTCTTGCCGGTGGTACCCGCCGGAGGCGTCGTCGCAGGCTGTGAAGGATCCGTTGTTTGCCCGCTTCCTGACTGACCCATAGCATCTTCATTCAAGTCGATCGTAATTAGACCGTCTTGGTTGTCGATCACCTTATAGGCCGCCGGACTGGTCAAATCAAGCACTACACGGACTGACGCCGGACTGCTGCTGAACAGGGCATAACGAACATCCTTGACCTTTGAGGTCTCCTGAACGTCAATTTGTCCGCTAAATGCCTCATTTAAAGGCAGCTGGCTGCCGAACGTTTGGGAAAAGGTCGCGCCCGGCAGATCCACAACAATCCGATCCGGGGCGCTGATCGTAAATACGGAAGGCGTAACTTTTCCGTTTACGGCAAGCAGCAGCTTGCCTTCGCCGAAGCTCAGGCCTGTAAATTCGGCCGTGCTTGCAGAGCCGCTTGGTGCTCCTGCCCCTTCGGAACCACCAGCAGTTTGATCCGGCGCCGGCACGTCAACCGGGGTGCCTCCGGTTTCCCCGGCGCTGCCTGTTCCGGGAAGAACGGTCTCCTGACTGCCGGATACGGCAGAAGTTATGTATACCGTTTTGGTCTTGTTATCCCAACTGACTTCCGCTCCTGTCTGCTCGCCCACGAACCGCAGGGGAACAAGCGTTGTTTGCGTTTTGCCGGATCCAGCAAAGACAGCGGGCCCAGGCATATTGATCTCTTTGCCGTTAACCAGAGCCGACTGTTCACCGACAACCAGTTTGAGCACGGTTTTGGCCTTTTGAATGGTTACGGCCTGCGACTTATTATCATACTCAACTTTGTAGCCCATGTTCTCCGTTACAAGGCGGAGAGGAACCATTACGCTGCCATTAATAGTTTCTACACCGCCATTATCTCCGAGATTCAAATCCTTGCCGTCCAGGTTGATGTTCGCAGTATTGGCAGCCGCATGACCAATTCCGGGGAGAATCAACAACAATAGTAGTAAAAAAGCAAAAAAGCCGTATTTTTTCATCCGATTACCCATCCTCTACCGTTTCTATGAATTTGCACCAAATCTTTGTTCAGGACGACATATTCTATGAAAAGTTGCACCTATCTAACATTCTAACAGGAAAAATTTGCCCGTGATAGACAATTTCCAATATTTGCGACAAAAAAAATCCGCCGATTGGCGGATAAAGGAACAAACTATGAAAGAGCTTACCTTTTCTTTGTTATTGTCGAATAGCAATCAGCTATTCGGGTTCGCTTTAACTTAAAGGCAGGGACGGAATGGCCCAGTCGATCGGCTTTAATCCCCGTTCCGTCAAGAAGCGATTTGCCGCTGAAAAAGGCCGGCTTCCCAGAAACCCTCTATGCGCCGAAAACGGGCTTGGATGCGGTGAACGGATTACTTTATGCCGAGTCTCATCCAGAAAGGCGCCCTTCTGCTGAGCGTGACTTCCCCATAAAATAAACACCATCGGCGTATCCCGTTCGTTCAGCTTGGCCACAACCGCGTCTGTGAAAGCTTCCCATCCAAGTCCTTTATGCGAATTAGGCTGACCCTGGCGAACAGTGAGAACGGCATTCAGCAGCAGCACCCCCTGATCGGCCCAATGCAGCAGGGAACCATGGTTCGGGATCGGCGCTCCCACATCTGCTGCCAGTTCTTTATAGATGTTCTGTAAAGACGGCGGAATGCGGACACCCGGCTGGACAGAAAAACTGAGTCCATGCGCCTGCCCCGGTCCATGGTAAGGATCCTGCCCCAGAATAACCACGCGCGTGTCCTGATAAGGCGTTAATTTCAGCGCCGAGAACAGCAGTTCCTTAGGCGGGTATACCGTATGCAGCTTGTACTCTTTGGCAAGGGCATAGCGGAGATCTTGAAAGTAAGGTTTCTTAATCTCTTCCGCCAGCACTTCGTCCCAATCATTGTCAAACATGGTCGTTCCTCCTAATCTTCATGGCTGCAATTGCCTGACGTATCGTTAAACAGTCACTGTCGATTATGAGGAACGCCATCCCTCATTGTCAATGAAGGCTTTGTCAATGAGGGCCGCGCTGACCGCCCGTTTTAGGCTCTAGCTGGCTCTAAGCTCAGATCGCACGTTTAGGCAAACAGACGCTCTTTGTGTTTGGCTTCATAAGCCGTAATCAAATCCTCATGCTGCAGTGTGAGGCCGATGTCATCCAGGCCCTGCAGCAAAAATTGACGGCGATGCTCATCAAGGTCAAACGAATATTCCAGACCGAATTCATCGGTGATTTTTTTATTCTCCAGATCGACATTCAGCTTGTAGCCCTCATGTTGTGCCGTTCTTTGGAACAGCTCTTCAACCTGCTCTTCGGAGAGCTTGATCGGCAGAATGCCGTTTTTGAAACAGTTATTGTAGAAAATATCCGCATACGACGGGGCAATGATGCACCGGAAGCCGTAATCCTGGATCGCCCATGGCGCATGCTCTCTGGAAGAGCCGCAGCCGAAGTTAACGCGGGAAATCAATACTGACGCCCCTTGATAACGGGGTTTATTCAGTTCGAAGTCCGGATTCACATTGCCTTCTTCATCAAAACGCCATTCGAAGAACAGGAACTGGCCGAAACCGCTCCGTTCAATTCTTTTCAGAAATTGCTTCGGAATAATTGCATCTGTATCTACATTCACACGGTCAACAGGACCAACAATGCCGTTTAAGGTTTTAAAAGCTTCCATCTCTCAATCTCTCCCTTGTTATTCTGTTAGGTTCTGGTTCTGCAGCTATTAGCTCACAACTTCCGATTTGAAAGTCCAGTCGCGGACATCCACAAAGTGGCCACGGATCGCCGCAGCAGCAGCCATAGCCGGAGAAACGAGATGAGTACGTCCGCCGCGTCCCTGACGTCCCTCAAAGTTACGGTTCGAAGTCGATGCACAGCGCTGACCCGGCTTGAGCACGTCCGGATTCATCGCCAGACACATACTGCAGCCGGCATCACGCCATTCAAAGCCCGCTTCTGTAAAAATCTTATCGAGTCCTTCCTCTTCAGCCTGGATCTTAACACGTCCGGATCCCGGAACGACGATCGCAGTAACCTTGTCGGAAACCTTGTGGCCTTTGGCGATTGAAGCCGCTGCACGTAAATCCTCGATCCGGCCGTTGGTGCAGGAACCGATAAACACGTAATCTACCGGAATGTCAGACATAGGCGTTCCTGGTGTCAAGCCCATATATTCAAGTGCCTGTTTGGCCGCTTTTCTTTCATTTTCGCTTGCAAAGGCAGCCGGATCAGGTACAGACGACGTAATGTCGGTGCCCATGCCCGGACTGGTGCCCCAGGTAACCTGCGGAATCAGCGAATCCACATCAAATTCAACTACAATGTCATACTCGGCGCCTTCATCCGTTGCCAGCTGCTTCCACGCCTCAACCGCTTCATCATAAGCGCTGCCCTGCGGCGCATATTGACGTCCGCGCAAATAGTTGAAGGTCGTTTCGTCAGGAGCGATCAAACCGGCACGCGCTCCAGCCTCAATGGACATGTTGCAGACCGTCATCCGCTCTTCCATAGTCAGGCTGCTGATCGCTTCACCCGTATATTCGATTACATAGCCGGTTGCGAAATCGGTGCCGTACTGGGCAATCACACCCAAAATAAGGTCTTTAGCCGTCACGCCGGGATTACGTTTGCCGATAAAGCGGACTTCCATCGTTTTGGATTTAGCCTGCTGCAAACATTGAGTAGCCAGCACATGCTCCACTTCGCTGGTACCAATACCGAAAGCCAAAGCTCCGAAAGCTCCGTGCGTTGAAGTATGGCTGTCTCCGCAGACGATCGTTTTGCCCGGTGCTGTCAATCCAAGCTCAGGACCCATAACGTGAACAACCCCTTGATCCACCGTATCCAGGTCATACAAAGTAACTCCGAAATCGCGGCAGTTTTGGGTCAAAGTATCGATCTGCTGCTTGGAAATAGGGTCCGTAATATTAAATCTGTCTTTGGTAGGGACGTTATGATCCATTGTCGCAAAGGTTAATTCCGGTCTGCGAACCTTCCGGCCGGTCATCCGCAAGCCTTCAAAAGCCTGAGGAGAGGTAACCTCATGAACCAAATGAAGATCAATATACAAAATGCTAGGTTTGCCTTCTTCCTGATGAATCACGTGGTTATCCCAAATTTTCTCATACATCGTTTTCTTCTGACTCATTAGTATCACTCCCGATTTTAAAAATGCGTCCATGATTCAGGCGGTATGGCATCTCCAGAGAGCATCTGACGGTGCCGATAAATTATTTTTGCCTGACTGATTGCATTTACTATAACAAGCCGGGGTGTTATTTGAGAAATACATAAATACAATTACAGTTATAGTTGTTGACTATAAGAGATAATAAAGGTCTCATAGGGTTCCAGTCCTACTCATCTCAGCCGGAAATAATCAAAAAAAGAGCCCCGCTGCAAATAAAATCCGCAGCAGAAGCTCTTCTCTTTGTCCGATTTAGGCGTTTGATCTAAGACCCTACACTCTTTAAATCAGCTTTGCTATTTCACTTTCTATTTCAGGCCTTTGACCCCCATGATGTGGTCAATAGGAATAAAGCCGATCATCCGGCTGTCCTTGCTGTTATTTCGGTTATCTCCCATGACAAATACGTCTCCTTCAGGAACATCATATTCCTGATCGGGCTCGATCCGCATAGGCTCCTTAATATAAGGTTCGTTAAGCAGTTCGCCGTTGCGGTAAACCTGGCCCTGCTTGATCTCAATCTTGTCGCCCGGTTTGCCGATCAAACGTTTCACATAGAAGATCTCCTGTTTGTTCTCGCCTGTCAGAAGCGCGATCAAAGGATGCTCCTTCAGGTCATCCCAGAAAGAGCGGGCACGGTCTACACGGCTGTCAATAATGACAATGTCCCCGTAATCAGGCACGCTGCCTAGAGCATGCGACCATTTTTCGGCATAAATTCTTTCTTTGTCATGCAAAGTAGGATCCATAGAATGTCCGTCTACCTTATAAGGCTGAATGACAAAGATGCCGATAATCAAGCTAAGTACAAATGCGATCCCGATGGAAAAAAGCCATCCGCGGATTTCCTTCCACACCTTCATTCATACAACCTCCACATTAATCATGGGGCCATTATAGCATACTCTTACAAGAGATGGGAAATGCCGCGCGTCCTCTTCCTATTTATCCCTTTCTATTAATAGGTTATAATTATAAATAACTTATCAATTACGTCCCAAAGAGGAAACATGGAATTTAGACAGCTTCAATACACTTTAAAAATTGCAGAAGAAAAAAATTTCTCAAGAGCCGCGGACAAGCTCCATATTGCTCAGCCCTCGCTCAGCCAGCAGCTGTCCAAGCTGGAGAAGGAGCTGGGGGTGCTGCTGTTTCAGCGTAATACCAGTTCAGTAGAATTAACGCATGCCGGAGAAAGTTTTGTCGCTCATGCGCGGCGTATTATGGATGCCGTTGAGGAGCTAAGGCAGGAAATGGACGATATTTCCCAGCTGCGGAGCGGACGGGTTGTTGTAGGAAGCATGCCGATTACCGGCTCCCATCTGCTTCCTTATGTTCTGCCTGAATTTAAAGAGGCGTTCCCTGGTATCCAGATTTCCCTGCTGGAGGATACGTCGCTCAATTTGGAGAAACTGACCGGCGGCGGCGGTACGGATCTGAGCCTGCTTTCGCTGCCGCTTCAGGAGACGTCGCTGGCCTATGAGGTTATCGGAGAGGAACGTATTCTGCTTGCCGTCCCGCCCGGCCACCGGCTGGCAGAAAGAACCGAGGCCGACGGCGTGCGGATTGATGAGCTGCGTGATGAGCCGTTTGTCGTTCTGAAGAAAGGTCAGGGCTTCCGCAAGCTGACCGTAGGTCTGTGTCAACAGGCAGGCTTTGAGCCTAATGTTGTATTTGAGAGCAACAACATAGAAACCGTCCAATCTCTGGTTGCGGCCGGGATGGGGATCACTCTGGTTCCCCGTTTTATTGCCCGGGCTAAACGGAGCGAGCTGATCCCGGTTTATGTGCCGCTGGCGGAACCGACTCCCAGCCGGACGCTGGTCATCGCTTACCGGAAAGGACGGTATCTGTCCAAAGCCGCGGAGGCTTTTATCCAAACCTTTAAGCAAACCTTCAACAAGCGGTGGAAGGAAGAGGAACAAGGCTGAGCTGAATCTTTAATCTATAAACTTTAAATAAGTTTAAATTCGGTATAAGTCCGGCCGTCTGTCCTCAAATACAGGAATACGTTTGCGGACCTCATCCACAAGCGGGAGCCGGATGCGGCCGGTTACAATCTCTTCCTCCTTCCCGCCCTCGGAAACCACTTCTCCCCAAGGATCGACGATGAGGGAATGTCCGAAAAAGCAGTTGTCGTTGTCCGCACCTACCCGGTTACAGGCTACCACGTACATTTGGTTCTCGATCGCTCTGGCCTGCAGCAGGGTCCGCCAGTGGTGCAGGCGCGGATGCGGCCATTCAGCCGGTACAAACAACAGCTTTGCTCCGGCCAAAGCCAAGGTGCGGCTGAGCTCCGGGAAACGAATATCATAACAAATAGAAGCACCGCACAGCAGGCCCTCCAAATCAAAGGTGACCGTCTCCACACCTTCCGTTAAATGCTTCTCTTCCTGCATCAGCCGGAACAAGTGGATTTTCGAATACCGGCCTGCTTCGCGGCCTTGACGGTCATAGATCAGCAGCGTATTCCGGATCAGTCCGTCTTTGCCCCGTTCAGCAACCGAACCTCCTACGACATGGACTCCGTGTTTGGTTGCAAATGCGCTGAGCCATCCCCTGGAAATTTGGGCTTCCGGGTCGGCAAGCTCCTGTATCCGTTCCAGCGCGTAAGCGGTGTTCCACATTTCGGGCAGCATGATCAGATCCGGTTTGACGGCCGCAGCCACTGCTTTCTCCATTAAAGCTTCCAGCCTGACACGGTTCAGAACAGGTTCACCAAGCGCCAAATCAGCCTGAATTAAGGCCAGGTTCCAAAATTCCGGGTAAGCTCCCATCAGCCTCTTCCTTTCTTAAACGATCATCTTTCAGACGATCCTAAGAGGATCGTTCTATCTTGTATTCATCATAGTGGCGGCTCTACGGGCCGTCAAACCGAAAGGGCCTCTCTTCGCCTGGCGGATTGAAGGACGTCTGATGAAGTTCGTCTAATGAAGTACCTCTGGTGGAGCGATAAGGTACAGCGGCAAACTTCGCTTGTTTTAGTGATTTTCGTCTTTGCAATGTTAGATCGCTCATGGTATTCTAGCAATAAAATACGAAACGTAATGACGGGACCAGTACGCGGGCGCAAGCTCCGTTCTCAGAGAGTAAATTCCTTAGGCTGCGAGAATTTACCGGAACTTCTGCGGAAACCTACCCCCGAACGGCCGGCTTTTGCCGGACAGCTGCCATCTGTTAACAGGCCCTGAGTCGGATGAACCAACCGGTTTATCAATAAAGGTGGTACCGCGGAAGCCAAGCTTTCGTCCTTTGCACGTTTGTGCTGGGGACGGAGGCTTTTTTTTATTTATCTAAGTCATCTAAGGCCTTGTTCATCGGAGAGGTTACTTAAATTAGAGGACACGATCATTGATTTGTTGGAACCAAGTTTACTTAGGAGGTCATATCAATGCTGCATCGGATTGTTGTCAAAATTGGCAGCAGCTCCCTCACTTCGCCGGAGGGCGGGCTCAACGAAGAAGCCACCCGCTTCCTCGCCGCTGAGCTGGCTTCACTGGTCCAGGCCGGTTATCAGCCCGTGCTGGTCACATCAGGTGCTGTCGCTGCCGGATTCCGTGAAATCGGCTACGAGCAGCGCCCCAAGCTGCTGCATGAGAAGCAGGCCGCTGCCGCAGTTGGCCAGGCGCTGCTTATGCAGGCTTACCGCGAAGCGTTCGCGGAGCATGCTGTACGTTCAGCCCAGGTTCTGCTCACGCGGGCGGATTTCAACAGCCGCAAACGAATGGGCAATGCCAGCATGGCACTGGAGGAACTGCTAAAGCAAAAGGTCATCCCCGTGATTAACGAAAATGACACCGTTTCTGTTGATGAGCTTAAATTTGGCGACAACGACACGCTTTCGGCGCTTGTAGCCAATCTGCTTAAAGCAGATCATCTGCTCATCCTGACGGATATGGACGGCCTTTATACCCAAGATCCGCGGATTGATCCAGCGGCGGTCCGCATCAGCCGTGTCGAAGAAATTACAGAGGAAATGCTGCAGGCGGCCGGAGGTGCAGGCAGCAGTGTCGGCACCGGCGGCATGCGCTCCAAGCTTGAGGCAGCGCGCATCGCGACCCGCGGCGGGATTCCCGTCTTTGTCGGCCGCATTCTCCATCCGGGCGAGCTGCTGACAGCGGTTCGGGGTGATGGGCATGGAACCTATTTCAGCACCTCCTCATCCAATCTCCCCCGGAAAAAGCAATGGCTCGGCTTCCTCTCGACGCCTCTAGGCCGGCTGTATGTGGATGAAGGTGCGGCTGAAGCTCTTGTTCACGGAGGTAGAAGCCTGCTGCCGGTAGGCGTTAAGCAGGTCGAGGGGGCTTTTCACGCCGGAGATGTTGTCGAGGTATACGGCCCGGGCGAGTCGACGCTTGGCCGTGGTATCGTGAACTATGATGCGGAGGAGCTCAATACGATTAAAGGGCTGAGCAGCTCCGATGTTGTGAAACAGATTGATGTCGTACACCGGCTTGAGGTTATCCACCGGGATGAATGGATTTCTTTGAAGTAAATGAAACGGAGCTAAGTCCTCATATATGGCGGCGGCCCAACGCAGATTGGAGGTTACTAGCAATGAGCGAAGTGAAAGAGAAAGCGGCCTTGGCAGCAGCAAACGCGCCTCAACTGGCCTGGTTGACCAGCGAGCAGAAGAATCATGCCCTGCTTGCCGCTGCTGATGCTTTAATAACCGGAACAGAGGAAATATTGAAAGCCAACCAGGAAGATCTGGAACGCGGCAGGCAAAACGGTACCTCGGCCTCCATGCTGGACCGGCTTGCCTTAACTTCCGAGCGAATTAAAGGCATGGCCGAAGGCCTGCGCCAAATTGCCGGTCTGCAGGATCCGGTCGGAGAAGTGCTGGAGACGCTGGATCGGCCAAACGGTCTTCATATCATCAAGAAGCGAGTGCCGATCGGCGTAATTGGCATCATTTACGAAGCACGGCCAAATGTCACCGTCGACGCTGCCGGCCTCTGTCTGAAGACAGGAAATGCCGTCCTGCTGCGCGGAGGCTCGGCTGCCCTTTCCTCCAATATCCAGATTGCAGAGCTGTTCCATGCCGCATTGGAATCTGCCGGACTGCCTAAAGACGTTCTGCAGCTTGTTCACGATTCCGACCGTTCGTCCGTAGACGAGATGCTTAAACTGAACGGCCTGCTCGATGTTATTATTCCAAGGGGCGGAAGCTCATTGATTCAGCATGTCGTGCAGAACGCAAGTGTGCCGGTGATCGAGACCGGTGCCGGCATCTGCCACACTTATCTCGATGCTTCCGCCGACCTGGAGATGGCGCTGAGCATAGCCGTGAACGCTAAAGCCCAGCGCCCTTCCGTCTGCAATTCCATGGAGACGCTGCTGATTCATCAGCATTTTGCCGGGAAATATATGGACCAGGTCGGCGAAGCCTTTAAAACGGCAGGTGTGGAGCTTAGAGGCTGCGAGCGGACCCGGCAGCTTCTGCCGGAAGCCAAGGCCGTAACCGAGCAGGATTTTGCGACTGAATATAACGACTATATCTTAAACGTAAAAATCGTGGATGACCTCCAGCAGGCCATGGATCATATCGCCAAATTCAGCACCAAACATTCCGAATGCATTGTTACTGAAAATGAGGAGCATTCCGCCCGTTTCTTAAACGAAGTGGACGCGGCCACCGTTTACCATAACGCCTCTACTCGTTTTACTGACGGATTTGAATTCGGCTTCGGAGCGGAAATCGGAATCAGCACGCAAAAGCTTCATGCCAGAGGCCCGATGGGCCTGCCTGCCCTCACCTCAACCAAATATATGGTTAAGGGATCAGGCCAAATCCGCGGCTAATCTTTTTTATCCAAACCATTAAACGCATGAACAGGAGGTTATTTAGATGTCCCATTCACCAGAGTCCTCAAATTCACCGGCTATCGTCTTCTACGGAGCCGGCTCTATGGCCGAAGCCATTGTGCGCGGGTTAATCGCCACCTCGGCAGCCCGGCCGGAGCAAATCGCTATGTTTAACCGGAGCAATATTGAACGTCTGAACCACCTGGAGTCCCGCTATGGGGTCATCACGGCTTCAACGGAGGAAGCGCAGAACGAGCTGCTGACGAAAGCTGAAATTATCGTTCTTGCCATGAAACCCAAAGATGCTGGAGCGGCCATTCGGCGCTTGACCCCGCTTGTACAGGAACAGCAATTGATCGTGTCCATTATTGCCGGCCTGTCGATCCCGACCATTCAAAGCCTGCTTGGGCATAAGCTGCCGGTAGCCCGCACAATGCCAAACACATCCAGTACAATCGGACTGGGCGCAACGGGCATTTCCTTCTCGGAAGAAGTGACGGAGGAGCTGCGCTCGCGTACGCTGTCTATCTTTGAAGCGGTAGGCATGGTGAGCGTCATTCCGGAAGCGCAAATGGAAATTTTGACAGGCGTCTCCGGAAGCGGCCCGGCTTATGTCTATTACATGATGGAGGCCATGATCGCAGCGGGCATTGAAGGCGGATTATCGCCGGAGCAAGCCCGGGAGCTTACGGTGCAAACCGTACTTGGCGCAGCTTCCATGATGAAAGAGACCGGGGAGAAACCGGCGGACTTAAGAAAAGCTATCACCTCTCCGAACGGCTCCACCCAGGCCGCCCTAGAAGTGTTGGCCCAATATCAGTTCACCGAAGCCGTAAAATCAGCCGTTCACCGGTCTGCTGCAAGATCCCTGGAAATGGGCGCTGCCATTGAAGAGGAATTGGCTTAACAGCTTTAGGTCACACGGACACAAAGAGCCCTTCCGGTGCGTAATGTGCATTAGAAGGGCTCTTTGACATTTTTTTATCAGCCAAAAGTTAGTTAAAGACTTATTCGTCGATATGTTTGCCGTAGGCTTCAGCGTTCATCAGTTTGGCAAAAGCTTCATCCGGAGAAGCAGACAATTTGATCTTGACCATCCAGCCGCTGCCGTAAGGCTCTTCGTTCACGCGTTCAGGAGCGTTTGTCAGCTCTTCGTTCACTTCAACAATTGTGCCGCTAATCGGGGAGAACAAGTCGGATACCGTCTTTACGGATTCAATCGTCCCGATGCCGTCTTCCGCTCCAACCTCGGTGCCATTCTCCGGCAGTTCAACAAACACGATGTCGCCCAGGCGGTCCTGCGCAAAATCCGTGATGCCAACCCGCACAGTGCCGTCTCCCATGTCTTGTACCCATTCATGTTCTTCGCTGTACCAAAGTCCTTGTTTAATTTCGCTCATCGCTTTTCTTCCGCTCCAATCTCGTGAACTTATTTTTTAGCATTCTGGCTTATCCAATCCCGCTTCCTTCCTCTTGATCCAGGACGAGGATTTACAAATCTAGGTTATTCATTTCGCTAGTAAAAGTCAATATAACGGGACTTGTCACGTTTTAGCGGGTTGTCCCTCTATGATAGCGCTATCTCGGCGGCTTTGTCCCTCATAATCCGAAAATTGAAAGATAAATCTGTTGACATCCTTCGGGTTTACCCGTTTTAATGGGAATATGAAGAGCGGGTGAACGTAAAGGGAGAGATTGCCGCATCCATGATGCGGTGACGCCGAAGGAGCAAACTCTTGCTATTCGCTGGAGTGAATCTCTCAGGCAAAAGGACTTTTACCGGACGCATCTCTGGAGAGCATTCGGCAGCGTAAGCCGCCGGGTCACCCAAGGGGAAACCTGAACAGCGCGGAGGTCATCAGGACGTTCGCGGCGCAAGGGACACTCTCAGGTACCAAGGACAGAGGCTTCAAGAAACCGTAACTGCGGAATTTCCGCGGGTCTGCGGGTTCTTGGCCCTGTCCTTTTTTTGTGCTTTGATCAAACACTTACGAGGTGAAAAAATGTCAGAATTGTTGAGAACGCCGCTATTTCCTTGCTATGCCGATTCTCCTGGCGCAAGATGTATCGATTTCGGCGGCTGGGAGCTGCCGGTTCAATTCGAAAGCATCCAGAAAGAACATGATGCCGTTCGCCATCAAGCCGGCCTGTTTGACGTTTCCCACATGGGCGAGTTTCTGGTGGAAGGCGAAGGCGCACTTGTTTTTCTGCAAAGCACGCTGACCAACGACGTCTCCGTATTGAAACCCGGCACCGCTCAATATACGCTGATGTGTTACCCGGACGGCGGCGTGGTGGATGACCTGCTTGTGTATTGCCTTTCGGAAAATCGTTACATGCTGGTCGTCAATGCCTCCAATATCCAAAAGGATTGGAACTGGCTGCGCGATCACCAGCCCGAGCAGGTGCAAATGACCGACATTTCCTCTGAAACTGCGCTGATCGCCCTGCAGGGACCTTTAGCCGAACAAATTCTGACCGATGCCGGCATTACGGCGGCTGCCGGACTCTCCTCCTTTACGTTTGCCGCCGATGTTGAGCTGTTTGGCGCCAAAGCGATTCTTTCCCGCACCGGTTATACCGGAGAAGACGGATTTGAAGTTTATGCGCCGGCCGAACAGGCGCCGGCCATCTGGAAAGGGCTGCTGGCTGCGGGTGCGCCGCACGGTCTAATACCTGCCGGACTCGGCGCACGCGACACGCTGCGTTTCGAAGCCAAGCTGCCTCTGTACGGACAGGAGCTGTCCGCGACGATTTCGCCGCTGGAAGCCGGCGTAGGCTTTTTCGTGAAATGGGATAAAGGCGATTTTATCGGGCGCAGCGCTTTGGAAGCGCAAAAAGCGGCCGGCCTGCCGCGCAAGCTGGTCGGCATCGAGATGATCGACCGCGGGATTCCCCGTTCGCACTACCCCGTTTACGGAGACGGCGTGAAGATCGGGGAAGTCACCACAGGCACCCAATCGCCTTCTTTGAAACGCAATTTGGGGCTCGCGCTGGTGGACAGCAAATACGCCGCCATCGGCACCGTCATCGAAGTCGAGATTCGCGGCAAAAAGCTGAAAGCCGAAGTCGTGAAGGCTCCATTTTACAAAAAAACCGCAAAGCCCGCCAAAGGAGCTGAATAATCCATGAAACACCGTTATCTGCCGATTACCGAAGACAACAAAAAGGAAATGCTGGCCACGATCGGCGTAGAATCCGTGGAAGATCTGTTCGCCGACATTCCTGCCAGCATTCGCTTCAATGGCGAGCTGCCGGTATCCTCCCGTCTGGATGAATACGCCCTGACCCGCCATATGGGCGCGCTGGCCGGCAAAAACGCCGACAGCGACCGTTACGTCAGTTTCCTTGGCGCAGGCATTTACGATCATCACGTACCTTCCGTCATCAATCACGTCGTCTCCCGTTCGGAATTTTATACGGCTTATACGCCTTACCAGCCGGAGATCAGCCAAGGCGAGCTGCAGGCGATTTTTGAATTTCAGTCTTACATTTGCGAATTGACCGGCATGGCGGTTGCCAATGCGAGTATGTACGACGGAGCGACCGCACTCGCGGAAGCCGCGAACCTGGCAGCGGGCGCGACACGCCGTAAACGGATCGTTGTATCCCGGGCCGTTCATCCGGAAGCGCGCGGCGTCCTTGACACCTACGCCCATGGCCTCAATCTGGAAATCGTCGAAGTCGGCACCCTGGGCGGCGTGACCGATGCCAATGCGCTAGCTCAGGCGGTAACGCCGGATACGGCCGCCGTGATTGTGCAGAACCCGAATTTCTTCGGAGCTGTTGAAGACGTACAGGCATTTGGCGAGCTGGCCCATGCAAGCAAAGCGCTGCTGATCGTCAGCACCAACCCGCTGGCGCTCGGACTGATCGAAGCGCCGGGCAGACAAGGCGCCGACATCGTGATCGGCGACGCCCAGCCGCTCGGTATCTCCGGTTCCTACGGCGGCCCTACGTGCGGATTTTTTGCCGTATCCGAAGCGCATATGCGCCGCATGCCGGGCCGGATCGTCGGCCAGACGACCGACCGGAACGGCAAACGTGGTTTCGTGCTGACGCTGCAGGCCCGCGAGCAGCATATCCGCCGCGAGAAAGCAACGTCCAACATCTGCTCTAACCAGGCGCTGCTGGCGCTGTGCGCTTCCGTTTATCTGTCGCTAATGGGCAGACAGGGGCTTAAGGAGGTTTCCCACCTCAACCTGCAAAAAAGCCATTATGCCAAACAAAAACTGGCTGCCGTAAAAGGTGTGACAGTCGCCTTCTCTTCGCCTACCTTTAATGAATTTGTGATCAAGCTGCCGGAAGGCACGGACATGGCTGCCCTGCAAAGCAAACTGCTGGCGGAAGGCTATATTGGCGGTTATGATCTCGGCAAAACGTATCCGGAACTCGCAGGCCATATGCTGATTGCCGTTACGGAACGCCGCAGCAAAGAAGAAATCGACCGGTTTTCGGTTATTCTGGAGGGATCCCTATGAGCGTAAGCACCAAAGACTTGAAAGATAAAGCGCTGATCTTTGAACTGAGCACCCCGGGCCGTGTCGCTTATTCCCTGCCGGAAATCGACGTACCGGTCCAGCCTGTGGAAGAGCTGATTCCGGCGCAGTTCCTGCGCAAGGAAGAAGCCGCTTTGCCTGAGGTTTACGAAGTGGACGTGATTCGCCACTATACGGAATTGTCCCGCCGCAACTTCGGCGTGGATAACGGTTTCTATCCGCTGGGCTCCTGCACGATGAAATACAATCCGAAAATCAACGAAGACGTGGCCCGTTACGCCGGCTTTGCCAAAATCCATCCCTACCAGCCGGAAGAAAGCGTACAGGGCGCGCTTGAGCTGATGCACACGCTGCAAAACGACCTGGCCGGACTAACCGGCATGGACGCTGTTACCCTGCAGCCTGCGGCCGGCGCCCATGGCGAATGGACGGGACTGATGATGATCCGCGCCTACCATGAGGAACGCGGCGAGCACAACCGCGTGAAGGTGATCGTGCCGGACTCCTCACACGGCACCAACCCGGCCAGCGCTTCCGTCGCCGGCTTCCAGACCGTCACGATTCCTTCCAAAGCAAACGGACTCGTGGATCTGGATGCCCTGCGGGGGGCGGTTGGCGAAGATACGGCCGCTTTGATGCTGACGAATCCAAACACCCTTGGATTGTTCGAGGAACAAATCGTGGAAATCGCCGAAATCGTGCATGAAGCGGGCGGCCTGGTCTATTATGACGGCGCCAACTCCAATGCCATTATGGGCATCACCCGCCCTGGCGACATGGGCTTTGACGTTGTGCACTTGAACCTGCACAAAACGATGAGCACCCCTCACGGCGGCGGAGGCCCCGGCGCGGGTCCTGTTGGCGTAAAAAACATCCTGCTCCCTTACCTGCCGGGACCTATTGTTGTGAAAAGCGAAGACGGCTCCTTCTCTTTCAGCGAAAAGCAGGACCGCTCGATTGGCCGCGTAAAAGCCTATTACGGCAACTTCGGCATTCTCGTCCGCGCTTACGCCTATATCCGTACTTACGGCCCGGAAGGCCTGCGCACCGTATCCGAACATGCCGTGCTGAACGCCAACTACATGCGGGCCAGATTGGCGCCTTATTTTGAAATGCCGTATGACCGGATCTGCAAACACGAGTTCGTCATGTCCGGCAGCGGTCTTAAGCCATACGGCATCCATACGCTCGATGTGGCCAAACGGCTGCTCGATTTCGGCTACCATCCGCCTACCATCTACTTCCCGCTGAACGTGGAAGAATGCATCATGATCGAGCCTACCGAAACCGAAAGCAAAGAAACGCTGGACGATTTCATCAATACGATGATCCAAATCGCCCAGGAGGCGAAAGAAAATCCGGAGCTGCTGCTGAACGCGCCTTACACTACGCCGGTAACCCGGCTGGATGAAACCGGCGCAGCCCGCAAGCCGGTTCTGAACTGCGCCTGCAGTTAAGAGTTTGTAAGAAAATAAACAGCCCCGTGCAGCCAGATCCATCATCTGGCCAGCAAGGGCTGTTCGTATTTATTTAAAAGCTTCCATTAATGGCTTTCTCTTCATGAAATCATCGAACTTAATGAAATCATTAAAAGCAACGGCCGGTACTGCCCGATTCCGGGTTCGGAGGGTTAGCCGGTTAAGTTAAACCGTTAAAATGTTAAACCGTGAAACCGCTATGCCTGCTCTGAAGCCGCTTTGCGCCCGCTGTAATACTTGTAAAACAGCCGGAACAGCGGCGGTACGGCCAGGAAGATAAAGAAGGTCCGGAACAGCTGGTACCCGGCCACCACCGACAGTTCCGCATTAATTTCATGCGCCATGATACTCATTTGATCCATACCGCCAGGCGCCATGCTGAGCAGCGACGTGGCCATTGAAAGCGACTCCGTCCATTTCAGGATCAGAGCAAATACAAAAGCTCCGGCAATCAGCAGAACGCCGCTCAGCAGCGCGCAGCCAAAGACTTTGATTTTGTTCTGCAGCGCGCCCGGTTTCAGCATCAGGCCGACGTTAGCGCCGATTACGAGCTGAGCCGCATTAACGAGTTCGGTAGGCAGTGTAGGTCCGGATTGCCAAAACCCTTGGAAAACCGCGGTTGCAATCGCCGGTCCCAGCAGGAAGGCCGTCGGAAATTTAATGCGGTTGGCAAGCAGCGCAAACACGGTTGCCACTGCCAGGAAAACAAGCAGCTGCCAGGTGATGCCCTGTCCATGCTGTACCGCTGCCGAGGCAGCTTGTGCGGCTTCCGCCTGCCCGCTGGCCGAGTGCTGATACCCGAACAGCGGACTGAAAATCAGCAGCGGCACCAAAATAATGATCATCATCAGCCGGACCACCTGATAAAAAGTGACGATCGTGATGTCGGCTCCCTTGGTTTCTTCGGCCAGCATAATGACCTGAGTTAAACCGCCGGGAATGCTTCCCATAAGCAGGGTAATAAAATCGATGCCCGACAGCTTGGAGATGATAAAGGCAAACCCCATACACATCAGCAGCAAAAGAATGGTCATCGCGGCCATCGACGGAAGCTGATGAGACATGGACTTCAGAGCCGTACCCGTCAGAGACACACCGATGGTATAGCCTACAAGAATCATGCCGCCATTCCGGGTTTTATTGGACCAGGCATATTTTTTTTTGAAAATCAAAGATCCAATCAGTACAAAAATCATCGGCCCCAGCAGCCAGGGAATCGGCAGACCGGCCCATTGAAACAGAAATCCTCCCAGAAGCGCCGTAACCAGGGTCAGCAGCTGGCCCGGCAGCCTCCAGGATTGGAATCGGGTTGTATTCATGTTTAAACTCCTTTTCGACAAGCAGCAGAACTACTCAACTCGGCTTATTTATAATCCAGCGTTACTGCCTCCGTTTGTCCCTTCAGATGTTGGAGTTCCACCACCAGAACCTGCTCATGACGGGAAGAACCGATTAATTTCAGAAAAGCATCCGCTTTTTCAAAAAAGAGCATACCGGCCAGTCCAAGCGCCTTCGTCCGGTAATGCATCGGAATGGCGATAGAGGGCTTGAGCTGCTGAGCGACTTTATAAGCGCCTTGACCGTCCAGCGTCATTTTGCCTCCAACCGGCACCATCAGCACATCAACCCGCCCAATCGCCTGCGCCTGCTCATCGCTCAGCTGATGCCCCAGATCGCCGCAATGTGCAACCCGGATGCCATCGATCTCTAACACAAACACGATGTTGTCGCCCCGTTTCGCCCCGCCCACGTTATCGTGAAAAGTTTTGATTCCTTTGATTCGGATTCCATTGATCTCATAAGACTTGGCTTCGTTAACCAGGCTGTATTCACCATCTACAATTTGAACCTGATTATGATCCCGGTGGTTATGTGTAACCGCCACTATATCCGCCGTCAGACGCGGCATTTTGTAGCCCAGCATTTTGCCTAACGGATCAATGAGTACCTTCGTCCCTGCCTCGCTTGTTATCAAGAAACTCGACTGCCCATACCACCTTATCTTCATTCTTTTCTTCTCCTCCTCGTTCAAATGATT
Organism: Paenibacillus physcomitrellae; assembly: GCF_002240225.1. Classification (NCBI taxonomy): domain Bacteria; kingdom Bacillati; phylum Bacillota; class Bacilli; order Caryophanales; family Paenibacillaceae; genus Paenibacillus; species Paenibacillus physcomitrellae. Next base: position 1,104,920 of record NZ_CP022584.1, read on the forward strand.
CTCTTTAAAAAGCGTCCTGCATAAATTGTGCGTGAAATTGCACATTTAAATCCCTATCCGGCCCGCCGCTTTACTCTTCAAGCAAATCCGCCACCGTGTAGGTTCCGAGCGTCTTCTCTACTACTGTGTTAATATCATTCAGGATTCGGCCAAAGACGTTCTGAATCTTGCTGCCTTCCGCTGCATCCTGCAGGGTGTCGAGCATCCCCTGCCATTCGGCTTCATCATCCCGGACAGCTTCAAAGACCTCGGAAAGCGGAATTTGTTCCGGACTGCGAAACAGCTTGTAGCCTCCCATCCTTCCCTGCCTGACCTCCAGCAGCTTGCTTTCAGCCAGCTGGGCCATCACTTTCCGCAGCGCTGTCGGTTCACAACCAAGCACCTCGGCGATTTCCGAGCTGGTCATAAAGCGGTTCTCTTTCGCAAGCAATCTGAGCGCCTGCAGGCCAAAGCCAAGCCGTTTTACCTGCGCCATGCCTTTAACTCCTTTTAACTAAATTAATATGTGCAGATTATAGCACAATTAAAAAGAGCAATCAATGCCCTTAAAAAGAACAACCCCCCGGAACAAGCTGCATTCCGAAGGATCTTAGCAAAGTTAGAAAGGATTGTTAGAATAATTGTTTCATAACAAGAGTGGCCCGGGTTACATCAAGCAGACTCTTCTTCACTAGGTCCGATAGAGTAATGTCGTTTGGGCAACCGTTTCGACCGTTGTGAAGCTGCAGCAGCCTTACGAATGAAATAGAGAGGCATTAGGCCCATAACAACCATGGCCCCCAGAAACAGATTTAATTGTAGTTCTATATGAGGAGTATCAGAACGGTAAATCGCATAAAGCAGCGCTACACTGGAGATTCGTCCAACACTGAGCGCTGCCTCCCTCCATACAACCAGCTCGATTCGGATTGTTCCGTTTCGGTCAAATCGGCCGATTGCATTAAAGGCTGTAGTATTAAAAGGAGCGTCAAAAAAAGGCCGGCAGGCTGCGCTGACAACTGCGTAGAAGACAAGGCTCCAGGTCGTCAGCAGTGTGATACCTGTCATGGACAAGCTGATCAGCACAGCGCCAAATACCATAAACCTCCAGCGCAAATGCTCTTTAGCGAAACGCCCGACCACGTAAAAACCGCCAACCGACAGCAGCGTCGTCAGGAACGCATATTGCCCGGTCGAGCTTTCACTGCCTGTTGCTATATAAAGCCACAGCCAGACCGCAACGGAAAGCACCCCATCGCGAAAGGCAATGCCAACAAAAGCAAAGGTAAGCGAGCGCCACTCCTTATGCTGTAAGGTTTGCAGCAAACTGCGCCAGTCAAAGCCCCCCTCAGGCCGGTCTTTCGGCAGAAGCAGCGCGGTCAGCAGTGAAACCAGGAAACATACAAAGCTAAGCATAAATACGGTGGTATAACCGGCCATCTGCGGCATGGCTCCAACTACGATTCCCGCCACAAGCGGACCTATCATGCCGGAAACCGCCCCCGCAATTCCGTTGATTCCGTTGAACCAGTCGCGGTTCTCAGGGCTGGTCACATCCACGCTGAGCACATTCACCGACATCCAGTAGAAACCCTGCCCAATTCCATTCAGAATCCCTAAAGCTGTCAGCCATTTGGACGACTCGGTACCTAAGCCCAATACACTGATGTAAAATAGGACCTGTACCGCGCTTCCGATCCATAATGCTTTGGTGCGGCTGGCTTTTTTGCTGAGCCATCCTGCCGCTGCAAACGCCGGTAACCAGGCCAAATAAGTAATCAGATTAAAGAGCAGCGTTTGAGACATATCCTGTGTTAATTTATACCAATATACATTAATAAATATACTGGATAAGCTGGTACCGAGTGCATTGCAGGCATTCACCGCCAGCAGGAGCCTGGCTGAACGGGGAAGAGTGCGGCGGTGATGCTGATGCCCGGATTCGGCTCCTCTAACATTCACGTCAGGAAGATGCCCCTTGTCGTTCAAGATAGATCGGGTTAGTGAGGCAGCTCATAACCTCGATATTGTGCTCCGGCAGGAATCGGCGGGCTTCCAATCGGTAAAACAAACGGTCACCGGGTAAATTCAACACGATGTCCTGTTTGTGCTCCACGTTCCATTCCTGCTCCAGCCCCCGGTCCGACCACAACCCAATACGATCCTGCACAGCTCCGCGTATTTGAATTTCAAAGGTTACCTCTTCGCCTTCAGCAGCGGAAACCGTTCCCCCGATCCGGGTTTGTCCCGCTTTAAAATCCATAAACGTTTCGTTGGCGTCCATAGATATTACTACCGTGCCTCTTCGAATCCCTTCTATAATAGCTCCTGCCGTTTCCGATCCTGCCAGGACATAAGCGGTTGGTGTCCCGTGGGTGATATAAGCCTCCGTGCGATGCACGTCGCTGCCGCCGATCGCCACGATTCTTTGTCCCTGTGCCAGCTGCTCCTGCCACCATCTGATCGCCGTTTCGTTCAATTCCCGCCAAGGTCCGTTCCACACTTCGACTGCGTCATAAGGAACATCAAACCCGAATTCCCAAGGGCAGCTGTCGTCAAACGGATGGTTCAGCGAAATCAGTGCGCCTTTGTCCCGCGCTTTCTCCAGCTCGGCAGCCGCCTGCTCTCGGGTAAGCACCCGGAAGTCTTCCAGGCTGTCTGGATGACCAAACAAATTAGCATGCCCTTTATAGCTAGTCAGCTCCACACCCGGAATCAGCAGCAGCTCCTCATGCCCGGCATGGGCAAAACGATTTTGCGAAGCTGTGTTATGATCCGTTAAAGCTAAATAGTCCAGCCCTTTCCTGAGACTGAGCTCCATGGCCTGCTCAGGTGTATAACTGCCGTCGCTGTGGCGCGTATGCGCATGAAGATCGCCTTTCAACCAGCGTTCGTGTTTGAGCGTTAAAAGGATTTCTACGCTTACCCGGCAGCCCTCTTCCGGAATCCGGTAAGCGCCAAGCATAACGGCCCACTGTCCCGGTTTCAAGGGACCTGCCAGATACCCGGGAGTGGCTTTCTCCAAACCGACGAAGAAACGCTCCCTGGCCCCGCCGCTCCAGCCGATCAGGCGTTCAGGCGAACGCAGGCCGATATCCACTACGGTCTGCTCGTTTTTGGGATAACGATAGCAGACTTCTATTTTTTCCACCTGATCCGGAACCTGAAAGGTGATCTCGGGGTAACTTTTTTCCTGCTCATGTTGGATCAAAAGCTCCTGTTCAATCCTTAACGTGAAAGGAGCGGTTCGGTTGTTTTCCAGAACGGTCATCTTTATGCCTTCCTCTCCGTTTATCTGTTGACCTGTAAATGACTGATTAAGCCTTGATACGCCTATTCCTTACTTGCCCCAAGCAAAATTCCTTTCATGAAAAACCTTTGCACAAAAGGATAGATGGCAATCAGAGGCAAAATAGCGATGATGATGCCGGCCATCTTCACATTGGTCGTCACCATATAAGTGCTTGATGTTGCGCTTGTATCCACGATCATCGACTTCAGCGCGAGCTGCAGTGTATATTTCATGCTGTCATTAATAAAAACCAGCGGTTCCGTAAACATGTTCCAGCGTCTTACAAACTCAAACAGTGTAACCGTAGCCAAGCCAGCCGTGGCCAGCCTCATATAGATGGCGCCAAATACCCAAAATTCCCCGGCACCATCAATCTTCGCCGACTCGGCGATTTCATACGGAATGCTGAGAAAGAAATTCCGCATCAGAAGGATGGAGAAGCCGGACACCAGGCCCGACAAAACCAGCACGCTGAGCGTGTTGATCAAATGCAGGTCCTTATTGACGACATATAAAGGAATAAGCACCGCTTCCTGCGGGATCATCATCGTAATCAGGATAAAGGTGATCATCAGCTTTTTCCCCGGGACATAAGGGTGCACCAATACATATCCAGCCAGCGAGGACAACAGTACATGCAGCAGCGTCCCCGTTACCGTTACGGTTACGCTGTTCACAAACGGCCGCCAGATGTCCAGACTTGTCCAGATGATTTTATACCCCTCAAAGCTGAAGTCCTTGGGCAGCAAAATAATGTCGGGCTGCATGGAGGCCACCCCTGACGACAAAGATAAGGAAATTACGTTCAGGAAAGGGATGATCATGGTTAACATCAACAGCAGCAGAAAAAGCAGATTAATCGCATCAAATACCCGGCTTCCCCAGCCTGCCCGTTCAAATCGTTCTATGCCCATCAATTTCTACACCTCGTCAAATCTGGTTAGTTTTCTTACGATCAGAGTCAGAAGCAACGTAAAGATCAAAACCAGCATACTGGCTGCCGCAGCCACTCCGACATGAAAGTCAAGAATGCCCTTCTGGTATGTGTAATACATGAGCACGTCGACATCCGGAGCCGTCGAATTGTTCCGCAGGACAAACACCTGATCGAAAATGCGGAGCACGCCAAGCGTATTGAGCAGCAGAACTACTTTCATCGTGCTTTGAATCTGAGGTAAAGTGACATAACGGACCTGCTGCCATCTGGTGGCACCGTCCAGTCTGGCCGCTTCATATAAAGAGGGATTGATGGCCACAATTCCAGCCAGAAATAAAATACAGTTATACCCCATGTCCTTCCAGGTCGCTACCAGAATCATCACCACTCTTGCCCAGCCGGATTCGGCCAGATAATGCACGGGCGGGATGTCCAGGGTCCGCTGCAGCAGAAGGTTGACCAAGCCAGTGTCCGGTGAAAGCAGATAGATCCACATGCCGCCGACGACTACCCAGGATAATAAATGGGGGACGTATAAGATCATTTGCGCCGTTTTCTTAAACCACGACTTAAGCACTTCATTTAAGGATAAGGCAATGATCAGCGGAGCCAGAAAGCCGCAAACGAGCGATCCTCCGCCTATGACAAGAGTATTAGTCAACGATTTCCAAAAGTTTGGATCATGCCATACCGTCCCGTAATTATCGAAACCAATGTACGGCCGATTTCCGATCAGACGATAGTCCTGAAAGCTAATTTGCAGCCCCCTGGCCAGCGGATAATAGCCGTAGACCAGAAAGTAGCAAATGACAGGGACCATCATCAAATAAAGCGCTCCGTATTTACACCAAGTTTTCAGCATGAACTCTCACATCCTTTGTTCGGCAGGTTTGATAGATATGCAGAAAACGGGCTTTGGCCGTGAAGCTGTTTGAGCCCTCACAGCCCGCCCCCCTTCTGCGATCTGCCCTACTCGTCGATCAGATTAGCTGCTTTAAGCTCTTTCTGCATCTGTTTCACAGCATCAGCAGCCGGCATGCTTCCGGACATCGCCTTCAGAGCATAATTGGTCACGATCTTCTCAGCATCGCTCCATTCCGGAAGAGACAATTCGAGGGTCGCATACTGTTTGACCAGATCCTGCGCTGCTTGGACACCCGGCAGTTTGTCGAACGGGGCTTTGACGTTTTCGTTGTACCAGAACGGAACTCCATGATCCATACCATGTTCTTTTCCCGTTTCAGTCAGCGTATAAGTTCCATTGTCTTTCGTGTAGTCTTCACCTTCGATGCCCAGGCTGCCCAGGATGATGCCCGGCTCCGAATGCCAGAATTCCAGGAATTTCTCGGCGGCTTCCACATGTTCCGCATTAGCCGGAACCATCCAGTAGTCCGGATCTCCGCGTCTCAGTATGATTTTGCCGTCCGGTCCTTCCGCTCCGGCAACGGCTTCAGCCTGAAAGGACGTATTCGGATCTTCTTCTTGGCGCGTATTGTTCAGCATGCCAACCCAGGCGTCCCAATAAGTGATCATGCCGACACGGTCGGTCAGGAACAGGTTGCGCATTTTTGCGGTATCATTGGTGACGAAGTTAGGGTCCAGAATGCCTTCCTTCGTAAGTTTGGCGAACCATTCATACATCGGGATCGCCGCATCCGAAGCGTAAGGGATGGTCCGTTTGCCGTCTTTCATAACATAGCGGTATTTCAAGCCCGCAGCAGACATAAAACCTTGAATATCATAGAGTCCTGAAGTGGACAGACCGTAGGTGTCTTTTTTGCCGTTGCCGTCCGGATCTTGTTCCGTGAAAGCTTTTAGCACGTTATAATAGTCATCCAGCGTTTTAGGCTCCTGCAGGTGCAGCTTGTCCAACCAGTCCTTGCGCACAATCGGCATCGTGCCGCCCTGGAATTTGCTGAATACGGCATAAATATGGCCGTCTTTGCCCTTCAACTGATCCCATTCCTCGGTCGGTACGACAGTAGGATCGGAAAGTTCCTTTGAACCTTGAACAAAATCCGTCAAGTCCATAGTAACGCCTTGGTCGATAAACGTATTCAGCTTACCAAGGTCACTGCCTTCGATCAGGTCATATTTCTCACCCGAACCAAGCGCGGTCAGCACCTTCTGGTCATAATCGCTTGCTGGTTTCTCAATCGTGACTTCAATGCCGGTCAGCCGTGTGATTTCCTCTTCAAATTTCTTCATTTCCTCAGGCGTCTTCCCGCCAACGTTGCTGGACAGAATACGCAGCTTCATGTCTGCAGCTGGGGCGGAAGAGGTTTCCCCGGCTGAAGCTGAGCCATCAGCACTTGAAGCATTGGCGCCGGAACCATTGGAAGCGTTGGAAGATGAAGTGCCGCAAGCAGACAGCAGCATGGAACCCAAAGTAAGCAGTGAGACAAGCAAAGTGATTCTGGACCGTGTTTTCTGTTTCTTCCAAGCAGGTGCCGGGCTTTCTGCAAGATGGGATAATCGGGATGAAGTTTTAATAGGACTGTTAAAGTTCACGTGTAGATCCTCCTCATTTAAGCCTTTATTTTTTTGGGGGGTTGTGTCTGGTCCACTGAGTCAGGCTTGGATTCCCGGCGGTCGCAGGAACCGCGGACCACAAGATCCGAAGGAATAATGGTCCGTTTAGCAAGCTTGTCCTCAGCATCTGACTGCTCCAACTGCTCCAGAAGAAGCTGGATCGCTTCAGTACCGAGCTTGTCCGCATGTAGATCGACCCCTGTTAAAGGGGGATTAAATTCCTGGGCCAGCGTTCCGCCGTAACCAAAGCAAAGCACCGACAGTTGATCGGGAATACGCAAGTTCAGTTCAGCAGCCGCTTTGTAAACGCCAAGGGCCATCGATTCGGTATCCGTTAATACCGCCGTTATTTCCGGATTCTCCTTAAGACGTGACAACGCTGTTTCATAGCTGTAGGTTAAGGAGGTCATGGCTTGCAAGTTGTTCTGGTGGACAATCATTCCTTCAGCAGGCTTTTTGCCCTGTTGGGAGAAGGCCTGCATATAACCAGCCGTTCTGTCCGCGGTCACCGTACGATTCTCAGGCCCATTGATGAACAGAATCTGTTCGTGCCCAAGCGAAATCAAATATTGAGTGACTTTAGCCGCAGTTCCAATGTTATCGTTGTTCACGTATGACACCCGGGTCTCATCTTCGCCCGAGGGCCGACCAATCACTACGATCGGGACATTGCGCTGCAAGCAGTCTTCAACCCGGCTGTCTCCGATGACAGCGTCCAAAATAATTTCTCCGTCTACCGGATCGGATGCCAAATGCTCGACTTGATTCAAATAATTAGGAGACAGCGTGTTAAGCAGCAGCCGGTACCCGCGTTCGTAACAGACGGGCAGGACCCCATTGAGCAGCGAATATTGAAAGTGGCTCATCTTGAGCTTTTCTCCGCGCATATTCAGACCGATAATCCGGGTCTTCTTGTTGACCAGGCTCCGGGCCCAATAATTCGGCCTGTAATTCAGCTCTTTCGCCACCTGCATCACATGCTCTGTTACTTCCTTGCTGATCGGACGTTTCTTGCTGAATACATTCGAAACCGTCCCTTTCGAAACTCCGGCCGCTTTGGCCACATCCTCTATCGTTGCCACTGCTTTTCTTCCTTTCAGTTGTACTAGTACGAATTCAATATTAAACCGGTTTTGTAAGACTCGTTTTTCCGGTGCCGTCTTTTTATGTAAAAATCCATATTTATAATTAATTCAGTGTTAAAAATACGTATAATTTTGCTAAAAAAAGCAAAAACAAGCGCATTTATTCATTAAACCGGTTTACTAAAGTTTGGAAGAAAGCTATCTAGTTCTACGCAAAAAAAAAAAAAGAAGACCCAAACAAATTTGGGTCTCCTACGAACTCTCAATGTTAAGCTGTCTTGATTATTTAAACACTTTCACGCGGTCTTCAACCGGCTGGAATTGCTTCTCGCTTGGCTGCATGGTAGGTTTGCCGAAAGGCATTTGAGCCACCAGCTTCCAATGGGACGGAATGTTCCATGCGGATTGAATTTCTTGGTCGATCAGCGGGTTATAGTGCTGCAGCGATGCGCCCAGACCGGCTTCTTCCAGAGCCGACCAAACTACCAGCTGAAGCATACCATTGGATTGGTTAGCCCAAATAGGGAAGTTGTCAGCATAAGCTGCAAACTGCTCCTGCAGTCCTTTGATCACCTGCTCATCTTCAAAGAACAAAACGGTACCATAACCGTTGTAGAACGAAGCCATCTTTTCGGAGGTTGCCGCAAAGGCCTCTTCGCTTTTCGTAATCTTCCGCAGCTCTTCTTTGGTAATATCCCACAGCTTATGATGATGCTCGCCGAGCAATACTACTGCGCGAGAAGTTTGGGAATTAAAAGAAGTAGGCGTATGTTTAACAGCCTCTTGAACAATGTCTACAATTTGATCATCGCTGATCGTAGATTCATTGCTGATACCGTAATAGGAACGTCTTGTTTTCAAAGCTTCTAAAATTTTGCTCATCTTCTTTAATTTCCTCCTTGGTTGGTTTCTTGAACAGGAATAGCAAAATAACCGTTAATTACTTTTCGTAATTAAATATATTATAGTTAAGACCTCCAAGTCAACTCTAATTTTTTCGAGTCATCCTTTATTACCCTCTTTTTCAACCCTGCCGCAATAATAATTAATCAGGCTAGAAAAGAGGTTGTCTCAAAAGATCACCTAAATGACCTTTCAAAACAACCTCTTATTATCGATTATCCTTTATTTGCGTTTCCCGCACCTCTAAAACGCTGCGTATAAGCTCTTGCATCTTCGGCGTTTCGCACCCGGTTTCTGCTCCATTCCAGCAAAATCCGGTCGATGTAGCGGAAATGGATTTTTCCGGCGAACACGGCTTCCTTTAAAGCCAAGCGGATCAGCTCTTCCGGATAACCGTCCTGATCAATCCAGCCTGAAATGGTTTCGCATTCCATCGGAGACAGAGGACGGGCAAATTCCTGTTCAAAAGTGATGAACAAATTCCGCTCGGCAGAATCCGTTTCGGCCGGCTGCTCATCCAGCTGCTCCCGATTAAGCCGAAGCTCTTGCCGTTCTGCAGCGAAATGCTCCGCCAGACATAAACTTAATTTCTTGTACATGCCGTTCAGATGATAATGTTCGGACTGTACGCCGGTCTGCTCATCCGTCACCTGGTCAACCGCCAACCAGCCGTCCTTGATCAGTTTACGGATAGCGGAAGCGACCGCTCCAGGTGAAGTGCTCATCACCTGCTCAACTTCAGTAAGCGGCGGAAATTCGCTTCCGCGGCTTTGCCGGAAATGAAGCAGGTGGATCAGCAGCATAGCCTCCATATCGCTGAGCTTTAAACGGCGATAATAGGCAAGCAATGCGGCGGGCACGTTTACGGTTCCATTTTCCATCCCGTAAGCGATGCCGTTTGCCCACACCTTCCAGCCTTCATTCATGGCCATCTAGCTCACCTCTAGCCTGATTTATGGATATAGACGATACAATGTGCGAGGGAACGGAATCGTTTCTCTGACATGGTCCAAACCGCAAATCCAGGCTACAGTTCTTTCCAGACCCAATCCAAAACCGGAGTGAGGAACCGTACCGTATTTCCGCAGATCCAGGTACCATTGATAAGCTTCCGGAGAAAGCTCATGTTCTTTGAAACGTTCTTCCATCAGCTCAGGATCGTCAATCCGCTGGGAACCGCCGATAATTTCGCCGTATCCCTCTGGCGCGATCATGTCTGCACACATTACAACTTCCGGACGATTAGGATCCGGTTTCATGTAGAAAGCTTTAATGCTTGCCGGGTAATGGGTAATGAACACCGGTTTGTCATAAGCCTCAGCGATCGCCGTTTCATGCGGTGCACCAAAATCTTCGCCCCAAGGAATATCAAATCCTTCTTTATTCAGGAACTCGATAGCTGCATCATAAGTAATCCGCGGGAATGGTGCCTGAATGTTCTCCAGCTTGGAAATGTCACGTTCGAGCGTTTCCAGCTCAGGACGGCAGTTCTTCAGCACAGATTGCACTACATGAGAAATGAAGTTCTCCTGTACGCGCAGGCTCTCTTCATGATCCGTGAACGCCATTTCCGGCTCGATCATCCAGAACTCGATCAAGTGGCGGCGCGTTTTGGACTTCTCGGCACGGAAGGTTGGACCAAAGGAATAAACCTTGCCCAGAGCCATCGCAGCGGCTTCCATATACAGCTGTCCGCTTTGAGTCAGGTAGGCGTCTTCTTCAAAATATTTGGTGTGGAACAGGTTGGTTGTTCCTTCAGCCGAAGTCGGCGTCAAGATTGGAGGATCCACCAAGGTGAAATTGTTGGTATCGAAGAACTCCTGTACGGCGCGGATGATTTCGGCGCGAATGACCAAAACAGCACGCTGCTTGGTGGAACGCAGCCACAAATGGCGGTGGTCCATCAGGAAATCAACCCCGTGCTCTTTCGGAGTAATCGGATAGTTTTCAGTCAGCTGGATCAGTTCAAGACCCGTAACTGTCATTTCATAACCGGATTTGCTTCTTGGCTCCTCACGGATAACGCCTGTTACATATACAGAGCTTTCCTGGGTCAAGCTTTTCGCAAGATCCCAAACTTCTTCTGATACTTCATTCTTCACGACAACGCCTTGGATATATCCTGTGCCGTCACGAAGCTGCAAAAATTGAATTTTACCGCTGGAACGTTTGTTATTAATCCAGCTGCCGATAACGACGGTCTCCCCGACGTGGTCTTTCACCTGTCGGATTACGGTTTTGATCGCCATTCTACTCTCTCCTCTTACGTAGCCATAATTGGTGTGATGTGAACTTATTTCGATTCTTCAACGATACGCAGTGTATCCCGTGCAATAACCAGTTCTTCATTCGTTGGGATTACCAGCACTTCTACCTTGGAATTCGGGGAAGAAATACGGCGCGGTTCGCCAGAACGGATTTTGTTCAATTCCGGATCAATTTCAACGCCCAGGTAAGTCAGATTCTCACAAACCTTCTCACGTACAACTGCCGAATTCTCGCCCACGCCTGCGGTAAAGACGATAACGTCTACGCCGTTCAAGGCAGCCGCATAGGAGCCGATATATTTACGAAGACGATATTCGTACATTTCAAAGGCAAGCGTTGCGTTCGGTTCGCCAGCTTCCAGGCCGTCCGTAATATCGCGCATGTCGCTGCTGCTGCCGGAAATAGCGAGCAATCCGCTGTGTTTGTTCAGCATGGAATTCACTTCGCTGATTGTCAGCTCTTCTTTGTTCATGACAAAAGTGACGACAGCCGGGTCCAAATCGCCGCTGCGGGTACCCATCATGAGACCTTCAAGCGGGGTAAGTCCCATGGAAGTATCGAAGGATTTGCCGTCTTTGATCGCCGTCAAGCTGCCGCCGTTGCCGATGTGGCACGTAATCATCTTCAAATCTTCCAGCGGTCGATTCAAATATTCAGCAGCCACTCTGCTTACATAATAGTGGGAGGTGCCGTGCATGCCGTAGCGACGGACATGATGTTTCTTGTAGAGCACTTTTGGAATCGGGTACAAGAATACTTTTTCATCCATCGTCTGGTGGAAAGCCGTGTCAAACACAACTACCTGAGGGACGTTTGGCATATTCTTCTCTGCAGCCGTAATCCCGGAGATTGCCGGCGGATTATGGAGCGGAGCAAGGTCGAACAAACGGCGGATTTCCGCTTTAGCTTCAGGGGTAACCAGAGCGGAGCTTTTAAATGCCTCACCGCCATGTACGACGCGATGGCCGACAGCCTGGATCTCATCAACAGAGTTAAGGACGCCATGCTCTTTGTCTACCAGCTTGTCAAGAACTTTACGGATCGCCGTAGTATGCTCCAGAATTTCGCTGACTTCCGTTACTTCCTCTTTACCGGTAGGTTTATGAGTCAGGATGGAGGAGTCCATGCCGATTCTCTCCACAAGCCCTTTGGCCAATACCGATTCGTCGTTCATGTCATAAAGCTGATATTTCAGGGAAGAGCTTCCCGCATTAATTACGAGTACCTTCACAGCCGGTCACCATCCTTGTCGTATTTGAAAAATCCTTCGCCGGTCTTAACGCCCAGATTGCCTGCGCGAACCATTTTCTTCAATACAAAGGAAGGACGGTATTTCAATTCGCCGAAATCGCGGAACATCCGCTCAAGCGCGGCAAGCACCGAGTCTAGTCCGAAACGGTCTGCCATTTCAAGCGGTCCGTATTGGAACTGATAACCTACACGCATCGCATCGTCGATATCCTCAGCAGAGGCAACGCCTTCCCCAAGCACATGCAAAGCTTCGTTAATCATGAGGCAGACAATGCGGGAGGTAACGAAACCAGGGGATTCATTTACCATAATGCCGCGCTTATCTACAACCTCTTCAACAAATGCTTTGGTTTCCTCAAAGGTTTGATCAGACGTTTTAAGACCACGGATAATTTCCACCAGATCGATTTTGGATACAGGATAAATAAAGTGCAAACCGATAACACGTTCCGGATACTTGGTGGAACCCGCAATCTCAGTCAAGCTCAGGGTTGAAGTGTTGCTCGCAAGTATAATGTTGCTTGGACAAACCTGGTCAAGCTTCTGAAAAACCTTCTTCTTGGCTTCCAGATCCTCGGAGATCGTTTCAATCACCATGTCTGCTTGTCCGAGATCGGCCAGGTGAGTCACTTTATGAATTTTCGACAAAATGAGCTTTTTTTCAGCTTTGGTAATCGCCCACTTCTCGAGTTGTTTATCCAGGCTGGTTTCAATCATATCGTACGCATAATTCAGCTTTGCTTCATTCTCCTCGACAAGAAGGACATCCAGCCCTTTGCCGGCAAGCATTTCACTTATGCCTTGGCCCATCGTGCCGCCGCCGATGACTCCTATTTTCTTAAAATTCATGATTCTCTTACTCCATCCTTTCGTCTTATCCTTCTACATATTATACCCCTGATGTCGAAGAATACATCTTTCTACACCCAACATCTAATAATATCTTAGCACGAGCAAAAAGTAAAAAAAAATAACCGGCATGTAAAATCATGCCGGTTGGAGTGCATTGTCACGAAATAGACATCTGAATTCGTCTCCGGACATCCGTTCTTCCTTAAATAGAATGTCCAGCGATCTGTCGAAAATAGCCGAATGTTCTTCAAGCAGCTGTTTAGTATGGGCTGCCAGGGCATCCAGAATCGTTTGGTTTTCTTTCATTAACACTTCTTTAGTGACCATATCCATATTCACAATACCGATAGACGTCAATCCGGAGGTCATCATAGTTTGAACGAGATTCAGCGCCTGCTCAAAATCGTTTCTAGAGCCCGTACTGCGGCCTCCGTAATAGATTTCCTCGGCTGCTGCTCCGGCAAGAGCCACCATGATCTGCCCTTCCAGATAACTTTTGGTGTACAGATACTTCTCTTCCTGCGGATTGTGGCGCACATAACCGAGTGCCTGTCCGCGTGGACTTAACACGACCTGGTTAACGCTGCCCGGCGATACGACTTCTGCAAGGATAGCATGACCAAGCTCGTGAATCGCTACCCGGCGTTTCTCTTCCTGCGTGGACTCTCTATCTGTCTTCTCGCCCAGCATGACTTTATCTACAGCCATAGACAAATGCTGTTGTTTGATTTGCGGTTCACTCGCGCGCATCGCATAAATCGCAGCTTCATTCATGACGCTTTCCAATTGGGCGCCCGAGAACCCATAAGATTCCTCGGCAACCCCTTCCAGGCTTACCGATTCATGAAGCGGTTTATTCTTGGCGTGGATGTCCAGAATCATCATCCGGCCTTTCTTATCGGGCAGATCCACTTGAATATGCCGGTCGAAACGTCCGGGACGCAGCAGTGCGCTGTCAAGCATTTCCTTACGGTTTGTAGCAGCAATAATCAGAATACGCGGCGACTCGGACGTGTAAATCCCATCCATTTCCGTAAGCAGCTGGTTGAGCGTCTGATCATATTCCCGCTGCTGCCCGCCTTCGCGTTTGCCGCCGATTACATCGATTTCATCGATAAAAATAATCGCGTTTTGTTTATTCTCTTTAGCCGCCCGGTTGCGGGCCTCTTTAAACAAATCCCGAATCCGGCTTGCGCCTACCCCGACATACATCTCCACAAATTCACTACCTGAGGCAGCAACAAATACGGAATTGGTATAATGGGCGGCAGCTTTAGCCATAAGCGTCTTACCGGTTCCCGGGGGGCCCGTCAGCAGAATCCCTTTGATCGGACGGATGCCGAACTTTTGAATTTCATCATAACGAACCATAAAATCAAGCGCCTCGCGCAGCTCCTGCTTCGCGCTGTCCTGCCCGCCGATTTCTTCAAAGGTCAGCTTGGCCGGACCGGCCTTCTTTCTTTTCCGTTCCTGAGAAGCACCAACGGCCAGTCCTCCCCGCATCACCGTCATTGCATAAAATGCCCCGAGCATAACAACGGCTACGATAATGGGCACAATATTAACTCCGATATAACCGAGAAAAATAAGCAGCACCGGAACAAACCCGATCAAAATCTCTTTGCTCCATCTAGGCATTGTTCCACACTCCTATCTCTTCGGATTTGCGCGGCAATATAATAAACTTGCTGGCTTGTCCATCAGTCAGCGATATATAAACATTTGTATCGTCCATTTCAGCAGTTGCCTTCAGTCCAGGCTGCTTGGCTTTAAGCTTGTCCAGAGCACTCGTAATTTCAGTATATTTCTTGTTCTCCATAGCTTCCGCAATCGGGAACAAGGCTTCCGACCACCATTTGTTCAAGGCAGCGCTCGAATGATCCTCGACTTCCAATTTAAGTTCTTTGCCGTTAATAAGGGAACCGCCCTTATCCTTGATATGCTGAACCAAATCTCTTAAATCCGTTTGAGGCTTAAGGTCAAGTTTCAAAGTGACCGTATTATGGTTAATATCCAATTGGGCGCTGTTAACGCCATTATATTGGGTTACCATTTTCTGAAGCGGAGTCTGAAGGGCTATCTGACGGTAGCCATACCATCCGCCAAACAACAGGAGGGCCGAAACAGCTACAGTAGCAACAATCGGGAAAACACGTAGTTTCAAATAAAATCCTCCTCTGCTCATTCTAAAATTTTATACATATAACCTATCAAATACGCAATCATTTGACGCGTATTAATTCGCATACCTCAAATACAGACTCTAGTATATCACATAATCTATATCATTTTATGATTAAATTTTGAATTTCACTAAATTTTCAAGGATATTCATGTATAAAAAGATAGAGCTGCCATTATTATCATCGAAAGCTATTTATTCGGCTGCTCCTTTCTTTTTACGCGTGGGCAGCGGCTACAATCGAAAAGAAACGGCCTTGGTCTCCATGAATGGAGGACCAAGGCCGTTTCATGTTTTAGGTTCTACTCCTTATTTAGACGGCAACTCAATCTGACCATATCCGATAGTCGTGAACCAATTTTTTACCGTATCAAAGTCCTTGGAGTAAGACAGGCAGAGCAGCAGCAGAATCCTTGCATGAGCCGCGTTTAAATTATCCCCGGCGATAACGCCGTCCCCGTTTGAATAATTGCTGCCCGATCCGGTGCGAGTTGTCATAACGAAGATAACGCCCTTTTTGATTGCCTCGGCACGTTCTTCACTCATGGCTTTGGAAATGCCGCCAGCTCCAGTGCCTGCAGTTACAATGCCTTTGGCGCCGGCAGCCACAAACCCGCTGATGGCCCCTGGGCCCGCATCCTGATACGAATAAGCAATTTCCACTTTAGCGATATCCTTTTTTGAAATTTTGTTTAAATTAAACGGAGTCGCCCAATCGCTGGCCGGTTTAAGCGCCCGGAAGGGAGCTCGGTACACCCGAATATTCTTCTCATCTATATAACCAAGCGCTCCGATTTCCGGAGTTACGAAAGTATCAGTCCGGTAGGAATTTGTTTTGGTTACTTCACGGGCGGCATGGAATTCGTCATTCAGCATTACAACTGTCCCAAAATACTTTGTTTTGCCGCTGGCAGCCAGCTTGATTGCGTTATAAAGATTAGCCGGAGCATCAGTGCCTATAACTGTCCAAGGTCTCATGGAACCAGTGACAACTACCGGTTTGGGACTTTGGACGGTCAGATCCAGGAAATAAGCAATTTCTTCCATCGTATCCGTTCCACTGGTCACCACAACGCCATCTTGAGTTTTAAGCGCCTCATCGACTTTCAGGGACAAATCATACAGCTGTTCCATGGAATAAGCACTGGAACCGGAGTTACCGAATTGATAGGTACTGACCTCGGCAATCTGGTCTTTGTTCGGCAGGGACTTCACCAAGTCTTCAATAGGCAGCGAACCTGCTCTGTATGTATCGAAGCTTGTTTCATCCGTCGATTTACCGGCCATCGTTCCTCCTGTCGCGATAACTTCTACTTTGGGCAGTTTCTTAACTACACCAATTGCAGAAGTAGTGGCAGTCGAGTCAGCGGCCGCAGAAACAGGTGATAAATACAAGTGGGGCAGAAAAAATGACACAGCTAAACCCGTCGCGAGCAGTACCTTTAGAGCTTTTACCTTTCCCCTCTTCATCAAATCATCCTCCACCCAATAAATTTTGTTAACTATATGTTATGTTATATAACATATAGCCCGTTAACTTGTGAGGATTATATTCCAGCGTTACATAATATGACAATTGCGATAAACCAGCAGGAAAGCGCTTAATTCTTTCCTTTTTTCGCTTTATTGCGGTAACACAAGAAAATATCTTGATTTTCACTCGTCATAAAAAAACCGGCAAACTCCCTCCGCCCGATGGGCACTTGAAAGGAGTTTGCCGGAAATCAAATCAATACGACCTGTTGAATTCTCCAAATTGTCAGAATAACGTTGATTAGCGGTTCGGCAGTGTAAATTCTTCAGTCAAAGCTTCACCGTTTGTAAAACTAAAGAACCGGTAGTAATAATGATCTTGTTCTTTATAGTAAAGCTGCCAAACGTATTGACCGTTATATATACCCGGGACAAGCCGTTTGATCTCCGCATCGGGCATCAGCGCTTTGATTTTGGACTTGATCGCTTTTTTGGTGGAGGCGCTGGTTACCTGCTCCGTATGTGGCGGCTGGCCATCCTGCAGCCAGACCATAATATGTTCTCCGGAGGCATCATTACCTTCGACTACCCAGCATACATCGTCCCATACCGACTTGGTGACGCCAATCGTTTTGACGAGACCTGCCTCCTGCTTGGCCCGCAGGATAGCCGCATCTTCTTGTGTCCATGTATCCTGCATGACATACACATAATATCGGTATAGACCAAAGAGAACCGCCGCAGCCACCAGAATTGAAATCAGAATCCATTTTGTTTTTGTTCTCAAACCCCTTCTACACTCCTCTCCCTGCTCCGCTTCCCCTCAAGCAAGCCGATTCTTTAGCGGGCAAGGAGACCTTCAAATGCCTTCTGTGCTTCAAAGCGAATACGCTCTTCATCCAAAGTGAGGCATTCACCGTGTTTCACCACTTGCCGCCCGTCAACCCATACATGCTCCACATCTTTAGCCCCTGCAGAGTATACGGTATGCGAAATATAATCCGTTTTCGGAAGGAAATGAGCCTGCTCTACATTCAAAGCAATGAAGTCGGCTTTCATGCCGGCTTCCAGCCGTCCTACCTCCGGAAGGAACAGGGATTTTGCACCGTATTCTGTACCCATTTTCAAAGCTTCTAAAGCAGGAACTGCTGTTGGATCCCCCGAAACCCCTTTATGAATCAAAGCGGCCAGACGAATTTCTTCCAGCATATCCAGATTGTTGTTACTTGCCGGGCCGTCCGTACCAAGTGAAACCGTAACCCCGGCCTTCAGCAAATCTACTACCCGTGCAACGCCGCTGGCGAGCTTCAGGTTGCTTCCCGGGTTATGAGAAACACCCACATGATGCTCGGCAAGGATGGCAATCTCTTCATCGGTCAAATGAACCGCATGAGCTACCAGCGACGGACGGGAGAACAAGCCCACTTTAAGCAAATGCTCTACCGGACGAACGCCGTAATCCCGGACATTTTGCTCCACCTCGGCCCGCGTCTCGGACATATGGGTATGCAGCGGGAGATCCAGATCATGTGCAGCCTGAACGATCTTCTCAATATAATCCGGCGGACAGGTGTAAGGAGCGTGAGGAGACATCATCGCTGTGATTCTTCCGTCTGCTGCTCCATGCCATTGTTTGGCGAAGCTGACCGCATCCTGAAGCTTGGCTGTCTGTACTTCCGGCGGACAAAGACCGATAACCCCGCGGGTCAGCACAGCCCGGATACCGCTCTCTTGAGCGACTTTACCGACCTGATCCATATGGTCGTACATATCGAGGAAGGTTGTGGTTCCGCCCTTCAGCATTTCCAGCACGGAAAGCGCCGTTCCATGGTATACATCTTCGCTGGTAAACTTGGCTTCCATTGGCCACATCTTCTCCTGCAGCCAGACCTGAAGCGCCAGATCATCGCCATAACCCCGGAGCAGCGACATAGCTGCATGTCCATGCGTATTGACTAGACCCGGAAGGAACAACAAACCGGAGCCGTCAAAGCTTTCTACGCCTTCGCCCTCTGCTCCCTCTGGCAGGGTTTCGCCTATATACAAGATTCGGTCATTCTCAACCAGCATATATCCGTTAATAACCGGTTTCTCGGGGTTCATGACCGCGAAAGTCCCGTTTTTAATCAACCATTTACGACTCATTTGAACTTTCCTTTCCTTGATCCAAATAATAAGCCAAACTTAACAAATCAGTTGTAAAGTCTGCAGCATGTACCCGTACTTCCGCCGGAACCTTCAAAATCACCGGAGCAAAGTTGAGGATGGCCTGAATACCTGCCTCCACCAGCTGATCCGCCACCCGCTGGGCCTCCCAATGAGGAACCGTAATAATCCCGATGCGTATGCCTAAATTTCTGACGGTTTCAGGCAGCTCTGTGATCGGCTGGACGGTCAGATAATTGATCTGGCTTCCGATTTTGGCTTCAGCGATGTCAAATACAGCGACAATCTTCATGTTGTCTTTCAAATACATGTTGTAATTGGAGAGTGCCTGGCCAAGATTACCGGCACCCACCAGCGCTACGCTGATTTCCTGATCCAGATTGAGAATCTGGCGGATCTTCTCGATTAAATAAGCCACATCATAGCCGATGCCTTTACGGCCAAAATCGCCGAAGTAAGCCAGATCCTTGCGGATTTGAGCGGGGTTTAAATCGAGATTTTGTCCAAGTTCCTGAGAGGATACCGTCATGACATCCCGGTTCTGCAGTTCGTTTAGATACCGCAGATAAACCGGCATGCGCCGAACGACGGCATCCGAAATTTTTTCCGATTTCATCTTATTCACCCTTTGCTGCGCCTGTTTCGGCGTCGTTTTCCATAGGTTCCAGCCACTCCGTAATCCGCGGAACCATCTGGCTTAGTGGCATATGCTCCATTTTGGGTCCAGGTAGAGAATACAAGAAATATTTGCCGTAATAAGAATCCAGAATACGAGTATCGTATACGATGACAATGCCTTTATCTCTAGAAGAACGCACCAGCCGGCCAAAGCCCTGCTTGAAACGGATAACCGCCTGCGGGACGGAAAGCTTGGTGAACGGATTTTTCTTCTGCTGCTGCAGCCGTTCGCTTTTGGCCTCCACCAGCGGATGGTTAGGCGGCTGAAACGGAAGCCGGACAATCGCCAGGCTTGTCAGCGCATCTCCCGGAATGTCCACGCCTTCCCAGAAGCTGCTTGTACCCAGCAGGACTGAAGCGTCTTTGCTTTGGAAACGCCGGGTTAGCTTAGTCCGGCTGCCGCTGTCCATGCCCTGCCCGATGACCGTTATATTATGAGCCGATAATTGCTCTTTAAGCGGCTCGTATACCTGCTTCAGCATCCGGTACGAGGTGAACAGCACCAGCATCCTTCCGTTCGTTGCCACAGCTGATTCTGCTAAGGAATCCACGAGCGTATTGACGAAATGCGCATCTCCGACGCTGCCCTTCACACTTGGGAAATCCCTCGGAATTACCAGCAGCGCCTGCTCTCTGTAATTGAACGGTGACGGAAGAATAGCCGTCAACAGACGCTCCTCTTCACTTGCTGCCTGGAGGCCGAGCTGATCGATCATATATTGGAAGCTCTTGTCGACCGTCAAGGTGGCCGAGGTCATGACTACGCTTTTTTTCTTGTCAAAGAAGTAATTCTTCAGCTGTTCGCTTACATCAATCGGAACGGCATAAAGCTGCAAGGATTTGCTGCGGTAATGACCGTTTCCTTCAAGCCAGTACACCGTTTCCTCGTTGTCCAGCTTCATGAAGAAGCGCAGCGAGTCACGTTCGCTGCCAAGATCCTTGAACAAGCCGCTGATATCGGTCAACAACCCGTCAACGCCGTAGTCATCCTGCTCTTCCTTGATTTCGGCAACCAGCCGGTCTCCCTTTCTCAGCACTTCACTGATAGTCACGTGAATCTGGTTCTCCAGCAGGCCAAAGGTCTCCCACTGTTCCGGCCGTTTGGCCGGAAGGAGCCGTTTGACGAATTGTCCCGGTTCTCCAGGCGCTGCATCGCTGCGTTCGGTCATCAAGCCGAACAGCAGCTCACTCAGCTTATCCCAGCTCTCCTTGATTTCGAGCAAAGCCGGATAAATCGAATCGATCGTTTCCATCCAGCCGGAGGCTTTCTCGGCACCGGAAGCACCGAGCTGCAGCCGAAGATTCGCCAGCTGTCCGGTACGGCTGTCTTTAAACAGCCGGGTTAAGGTATGAATGATGGAGAAATATTTCATGTGCAGGCCCAGATGTTTGCCGGCAACGTCCTCCAAATGATGAGCCTCGTCGATCACCAGCCGTTCATAAGAAGGCAGCAGCTGATGACCCGCCTGAATGTCGGTGAACAGCTTGGAGTGATTGGTGATCACAACGTCTGCTACACTCGCTTCATGCTTGGCCCGGTGATAGAAGCATTTACGGAACCATGGGCACGAGCGGCCCAAACAGGAGTCTGATTCACTGGCAACAGTTTCCCAGAAATCGCCCCCGCGGCCCAGATTCAGCTCCTCATCGTCACCGGTTTCAGTCTGGCTGAGCCAGATTATCATCTGTGCCGCCGTAATGCTGTCTTCTTTCGGACTTACAAAATCGCGCCGGCTGAGCTTGTGCTCAAATTTGCGCAGACACAAATAATGTTGTCTTCCCTTAAATACCGCCGCACGAAACGGAAAAGGAACAGCTTCGGTCAGCAGAGGAATGTCCCGTTCCCTTAGCTGCTCCTGCAGGTTGATGGTATGCGTGCTCACCATGACCTTCTCCCCCGTTTTAACCGAGGAATAAATGGCCGGGAGCAAATAACCCAAAGATTTGCCGGTACCTGTGCCGGCTTCCACCAGAAGATGTTTGTCTTCGTCAAAAGCCTGCTCGACCTGGCTGAGCATGATCTTCTGCGCTTCCCGTTCTTCATAGAACGGCAGCTTCTCTTTCAAATTCCCCTGAACCTGGTCCAGAAATTGGTCAAAGCTGACCTTGGCAAGCGGATTCTCATCGGCGTCATGTCTTGCAGGTAAAATATCCATCCAGTCTTCATTGCGCATGGCGAACTGGCGGTAATACACAAAACCGGCGTCATCCGTCTGTTCGGCCTGGCTTTCCCTTTCCGTTAGCAAAGCATCAAAGAACCAGCCTAAATCGCTGTCTTCAGCAGCAAACAAATCAGCCAGACGCTGAATCGTAATCAGCGGCAGCTCCGCAAGCTCATCCAGACACTTCAGAAAAATCAGAGCCGTGGCCACAGCATCGCTGTCCGCTTGATGCGGCCGGTCATGGCTGAGTCCAAATTCCGCACTGACCAGACCAAGCTGATAAGAATTTAAGGAAGGGAAACAAATTTTCAGGAAATCCATCGTATCCAAAATTCTTCCCGTGAAGGGAAGATAACCGCAGGTGTCCAAAGCCTGCTGCAAAAAATTAAAGTCAAATGCTACGTTATGCCCCACCAAAACGACGTCATCAAGCAGCGGAACCATTTCCATTATGACATCGTCAAGTGAAGGAGCGTCCGCTACATCCTCTTCCGTGATACCTGTTAAGCCGGTTATAAATGGAGGGATAGGCACTCCCGGTTTGACATAAGAAGAATAGACCTGCGAGATGGTGGAATCATGATCTATGATGGCAAGCCCGACCTGTATAATTTCATCGGTGGACTGATTACCCGTTGTTTCAAAATCGAGTACAGCATACTTCATTGGTTGCAAAATCCCTTTCTTTCGGGTCTATCACCTAGCATATCAAAAAAAAACACGTTTGAAAATTAATACGGGACTGCGAAGGCAGCGCGGTCAATAAGAATCAAAAAAACGATGCGTCTGCAACGCATCGTTCACCTTGCTTTACATATAAGCATGAAGCTGGCTTTCGAATTGGTATGTTCCCCGGTTCTCCATACATGCCTCCAGGTTGGCCATCGGTTCAGGCAATGTCGGATCCAGCTTGTAGGCGGTTAGGAAAAAGCCCCGTGCCTTCTCCACCCGATTGTCCATAGCGGCCAAACAACCCAAGGCATTGCAGCAGATCGCTTTTAATTTCTTGTCCTTACCATGTGTAAAAATATAATTTAAATACCCAGCCGCATTTTCCCTGTCATTCAGATGCACGCGGCACACGGCCAGAAACAACAAGGGCAGGGGGTTATCCGGATAAAGGCAGGACGCCTTCTCAAAATGCTCGGAAGCCTGTTCGTACATCTTCAAGGTAAAATAACCTTGGCCTTTAATAAAAGGCCCTCCGCCCAGTTCGATGATCTTCAGTTGATCTTCGGCTTCAAAGTCTCCGCATTTGCGGCGGATCTCCCCCATCTTCTCCTCAAAAGACATCCATTCCTCGATAATGCCGTCACTCATTTGCTTCAAAAGCTTCCACTTCATGCCGAGCGATTCTTTCTGTTCGCCTTCCGCTTCAGGATAGCGCCGGGCGATATCATCCAGCGCGCTGTTCATTTCCGCAAAGATATGTTCAAACATTATCTCACCTCATCCTGAACAAAATGAAATCAGTGCGAAACCGAATCAATGTTAAGCTTAAGCGTTTGACCCATTGATTCAGGCTTATCTTCATTTTTTGTTCAAGACGGGTTTTTCATTCCCTGGCCCAGTTATTACATAACCAGACCAGGTTTCTCTTTACGCCGTACCTTCTTCGGTCGTGCCAGGCTTTACGTGTTATCGGATCGTTGCATGAAGCTCGTGGTCAGCGGATTCTGCCGGACGGTTATTTTCGTCTACAAAGACTACCGTCGGCTTGTGATTCTTGAGTTCTTCCGAGGACAACTGGGCATAAGAAATAATAATGACATTGTCGCCAGGCTGAACCAGACGGGCCGCCGCACCATTCAGGCAAATAACCCCGCTGCCGCGCGGACCTGTAATAACGTAAGTCTCAAGGCGAGCCCCGTTGTTGTTGTTGACGATCTGAACCTTCTCATTCTCGAGCAGATCTGCCGCTTCCATCAGATCTTCGTCAATAGTAATGCTGCCCACATAATTCAAATTGGCTTCCGTAACGGTTGCGCGGTGAATTTTGGATTTCATCATCGTTCTATACATGAAGAGCCACGTCCTTTTTCTGTAATAACATATTGTCAATCAAGCGAGTGCTGCCGAATTTAACAGCGAGCGCAGCGATGATGTCCCCCGGGTATTCATCCAAACGGGTTTGTTCATCCAAAGGTTCCAGCTCTGGAAAAGTTAGAACCTCCACATAATCGATTTCAGCAAGCGGCTTGGTTTCGATTCTCTCGACGAGCAGCTTCTTCAGTTCCCCGGCGATGGTCAATTTCTTCTCCTGCACAAGCCCGTAAGCTTCCTTAAGGGAAGCCGAAAGTACAAGCGCCTGGCTGCGCTGCTCTTCGCTCAAATAAACGTTGCGGGAGCTTAAAGCCAGCCCGTCGCTCTCCCGCACTATCGGACAAGGCACAAGCTGCACGTCCATATTCAGATCGGTAACCATCTGGCTGAGCACGGCAACCTGCTGGGCATCCTTCATGCCAAAGTAAGCGAAATCCGGACTCGTCATATGAAAAAGCTTAGCCACGACAGTAGTGACACCGTCGAAATGTCCCGGACGGGAAGCGCCGCACAGGCTGGAGGTCAGCCCTTCAACCTGAATTTTGGTTTTGGTTGGCTTCGGATACATATGCTGCACTTCCGGCATAAACACAATGTCCACCTGTTCCTTCTCGGCAAGCGCCAAATCCCGGGCCGCATCACGCGGATAACGATCCAGATCTTCATTGGGCCCAAACTGGATGGGATTGACAAAAATGCTGAGCACAACCACGTCATTAACACGGGCTTTTCGGATCAGACTGGCATGGCCTTCATGCAAATACCCCATAGTCGGCACAAGTCCGACTGTCAGCTGCTGCCCCTGCTTGGCGGCTTCAAAGCGCCGGCTTTTAATCTCCTGTTGAAGTTCTTTAGGTTCTTTAATAATGATCATTTGGTTACGCCAGCCTTTCTGCCCGTTTTATCCGCTGTCTGAGGCTCGCCGGCAGGGTCAGCTTTCTCGCTCTTATCCCTGCTTCCGTACAAGCCGTCTACAGCTCCTTCTTCCGCTCCAAATACGTGCTGCTCAGCCGGGAACAACCCGCCCTTCACTTCTTTCACGTAACCGGTGATGCCGTCTTTAATCTGTGTACCGACATCGGCAAAGGTTTTGACAAACCGCTTCTCGCGGTAGTTATCCGTATATTTAACCAAGTCGTGGAATACAAGCACCTGACCGCTGCAGCCCCGGCCGGCCCCGATTCCAATCGTTGGAATATCAAGCAATTTCGTAATTTCGGCTGCCACCTCTTCGGTTACCAGCTCCAGCACGATGCCGAAAGCTCCCGCTTCCTGCAGCGCTTTAGCATCTTCTAGCAAACGCCGGGCATCCTTGGCGTCTTTCCCTTGAATCCGGTAACCGCCAAGCTGATTCACCGACTGTGGCGTCAGCCCGATATGTCCAAGCACAGGTACGCCTGCCCGGACTACAGCGGCAACCGTATCCGCGATTTCTGCGCCGCCTTCCATTTTCACAGCATGAACATGGCCTTCCTGCATCAGTCTTCTGACCCCGCGCAGGGTTTCATCCAGACTGCCGTGGTAAGTCATAAAAGGCATATCCGCAACGATAAACGTC
Source organism: Paenibacillus physcomitrellae (assembly GCF_002240225.1). Lineage (NCBI taxonomy): Bacteria > Bacillati > Bacillota > Bacilli > Caryophanales > Paenibacillaceae > Paenibacillus > Paenibacillus physcomitrellae. The sequence continues at coordinate 1,130,281 of NZ_CP022584.1, forward strand.
CGCTCTGCGCCTCTAGCCACCGTGCGTGAGTGATACACCATATCATCCAGCGTAACCGGAATGGTGGAATCATAACCAAGCACCACATTGCCGAGGGAATCACCTACCAGCAGCATATCTACACCGGCTTCTTCAGCCAGTCTGGCCGAAGGATAATCATAAGCCGTAACCATGGCGATCGGCTCGCCGCCTTGCTTCATCTTTTTTAATTTTAAAATATTCAGTGCCTGTTTGGCTGCCATACTTTCTATCCCCTCTCCTAGTTGACGTACCCGCCGAGTAACCGTCTTGTTGTTTTCAAACACGAAAAAAAAGCCTTTAGTTTTCACTAAAAAGGCCCGAAAGTCCAAAGAAGAGTCACTTGGCGATCGTCCCTTCTGTCTCGGTCCTTTCGGCTCAGAGCAGAATCCAGGCGTAACCGGCAATACCAAATATGACGGTTATTATTCATTCATGCATTCCACTGCAAGTCAGCGGAAATAAAAATACTGCCCCAAGAGTGCTGTTCGGCCAAGCCGATACCGCCTCTTAGGGACAGTATAACAAATGACGTCAACTTTTTCATCCATCAATTTCTTGGATCTACGGTTACATCTCCGGAAATAATTTTTGTCATTTGTCCATCCGAGAGTCTGACGATCAGCGCTCCGGAAGAATCCAATGAAACAGCCGTGCCTTTCAACACACCACCAGGCGTATGTGCCGTTACCGCTTTATTTAAGCTGACGGACAAAGCTTCCCATAAAGCTGCGACAGGCCCGAATCCTTCGGCCATATATATTCCGTACAGCTGTTCCATTTCATTCATGATCGCCCCGGCAAGTTTCGAACGGTCCACCTCTTGTCCCGATTCAATGCGGAGTGACGTCATAATGGAACGAAGGTTCTCCGGAAGCTCTTCCGCCGCCATATTCACGTCGATCCCTATTCCGGCTATGCAGTAGCGGATTCGTTCGTCTTCACCCGTGGATTCGAGCAGAATGCCGCAGGTCTTCCGTCCGCCTATCAGAATATCATTCGGCCATTTGATTCCTGCATCTACCGCAGCAACGCTGCGGATAGCACGGCATACGGCGACTGCCGTAAGAAGGGTGAGCTGCGGCGCTGATCCAAGCGGCAGATCGGGCCTCAGCAGCAAGCTCATCCAAAGTCCGTTCCCTGGCGGGGAATACCAGCTGCGCCCCATCCGTCCTTTCCCTTTGGTTTGTTCCTCGGCAATAACGAGCGTCCCTTCGGGTGCGCCCTGTTCCGCAAGCGCTCTGGCTTCATCCTGGGTTGATCCGGTCACGGCCAGCAGCTTCAGGTTCCGCCCCATAACGGAAGTTCGGGCAGCCAGCATGAGGTCAGCGGCTGTCAGCCGGGAAGGTTCGCCGGTCAAGCGGTATCCCTTGCGGGAGACGGCTTCAAATTCATACCCCGTCTCACGGAGTTTATTGATCTGCTTCCAGACAGCTGTCCTGCTGATACCGAGCTGGCGGCTGATTTCCTCGCCGGATATATATTCCCCCGCCCGTTCTCTGAACATACGCAGAAGCAGCTGTTCAGGCTGCTCCGATTCTGTTGGATTATGTCCCATCGTTCAAACGCTCCTTCACTGCATCAAGCAAAACTGCCTTGTCATTATTGAGATCTCCGGCAGCCACCCGTTCCAGCAGGTCTTTCATCAATTCGCCAAGCCACGGCCCGCCCCGCCGGCCGCTGCTGCTCATCACATCACCGGCCGTCAGAGCCAGATCGGCAACTTTATGTACGGGTATAGAGGAATGCCACTTCAAGGCATGAGCCAGAAAAACATTTCGGTCCGTTCCCTTCGCATCTTCTCGGGAAGGATTTGCCGATTGCAGGCCCGCTTCCCGCTGCAGCCATAAAGCAGCAGCCTCCTTGCCGAAGGTAAGCTGCAAATAAACCCAATACCGGCGCCAATGTTCAAGCAGTCTGTCATTCGGCACCTGACAGCCGTCTTTCTCTTGGCTGCCAGACAACTTCTCTGTCCCTACTGCTCTATTCGCGCTCTCCAGCTCCACATCAGCTGCGAAGCTGATTTCACCTGCATTCGCTCCGGCTGCCAGCAGCTCGGCCACGGCTTCTTCAATATGCAGCAGCGCCGAAATCTGCCGGGTTAACACCCCCGGGAAGGTCCAGCCCCGCAGCAGCGGTTCGGCTTCTTCCGCCGAAACCCGCAAAGCCTGCAGCAGCAAGGACCAGCGCTGCGACGGCTCGTCTGCGGGCAATGCGCTCAGCATGGCCAGCACCGCGAGCACGTCCGGCTCAGGCTGGCTGAGCTTGGCCGCAGCCGGCAGCGGCGCCTTGGATGGAAGCAGCAGCCCGCTGCGCCGCAGCAGCTCCAGACCGCGCATCGGCCGCGGCCCGAGTACGATCCGCTCAAGCTCCGAGCGGATCCGTTCCACCGCGATGTAAGCCATGCCATCACGGCACTGCAAAAGCCCGCGCCAGAGGCTTGGGAGCGGCTTGAAGCCGAAGACCGAAGCGAAGCGGACCGCGCGCAGCATGCGCAGCGCGTCCTCTTCAAACCGCTCTTCCGGCTTCCCGACGCAGCGAATCCAGCCGCGCCCGATGTCTCCGCGCCCTCCATACGGGTCAAACAGCTGCCCGTCCAGACTCCGGGCAATCGCATTCATCGTGAAGTCGCGTCTCTTCAGATCCTCATCAACCGCATCTACAAACTCGACTTCCTCTGGTCTGCGGTGATCCGTATACCCCGTCTCTCTCCGAAAAGTCGTGACTTCAAAAGACCACTCCCCCAGCAGCACCGTCACCGTTCCGTGAGCCAGACCGGTCGGTACCGTTCTTTCGAACAGCTCCATGACCTGCTCGGGCTGTGCGGAAGTAGCTATATCCATATCATGTACGGGTCGCCCCATCAATTCATCACGGACGCAGCCCCCGACATAAAAGGCCTGATGACCAGCCGCTTCAAGGCGGACCAGAACCTCATCCCCGGCGGCCGCCATGCCGGGCTCAGCTTGTAACCACAACATCCCCAAGCTTCATCCCTCATTTCGGCAAAACCTTCCGTGTGCCGCCAATGCCGCCTTAAGCCTTAGGAAGACCGCAGGCCGTCAGCTTGGGCTGTTCCGCCTGCAGCACACGATAATATATTTGCTCATATTGTTTAGTGATTTTATCGCTGTTAAACTGTGTCTTCGCCCGGCTGATGCAGGCCTCCCTCATCTTGGCGGCCAAAGCATCATCATGCAGCAATTGAAGCGCAAAGTCTGCCATGGCAGCCGTATCTCCGATTGGAGCCAGATAACCGGTCTCGCCATGCTTGACCAGCTCGGGAATACCGCCGGCCATAGAGCCGATGGTTGGAATGCCGCAGGCCATCGCTTCGAGGGCGACAAGCCCGAAGCTCTCTTTTTCCGAAGGGAGCATAAGTACATCCGCCATCGAAATGATCTGGGCAATTTCATCCTGCTTGCCGAGGAACCGGACTTTCTCCTCAAGACCCATTTCTCGAATCTGACATTGAATCTTCGGCAAATCCGGTCCTTCCCCAACGAACAGCAGTCTTGCGGGAATCTCTTTGCTGACGCGCGCAAACACGTCCACTACATCCTTCACCCGTTTAACCGGACGGAAGTTGGAGACATGCATCATGATCTTCTCATCCGGAGAAGCAAACTCCTTGCGCAGCTCGGAGACATCACGCGGATAATAGAACCGTTCATCCACAAAGTTGTAAGTCAAATCTATCCCGCGGGTAATATCAAGCAGCTCCTGCGTTTCCCGGGTCAAGTCCTGGGATACCGAAGTAACGGCGTCGCTTTCATTGATTGCCAGACGGATCAGGTCCTTCAAGGACTCGTCCTGTGCCAGAACCGTAATGTCCGTACCATGCAGCGTTGTGACCACCTTCAGATTGTCACCCACCATCTGTTTAGCCAGGAAGGCACAAACGGCATGGGGAACCGCATAATGGACGTGAAGCACGTCCAGCTTCTCCTGTTTGACCACTTGAGCCATTTTGGTGGCCAGCGACAAATCATAGGGAGGGTAGCGGAACACATAATAGTCGTTAACTTCAACTTCGTGGTAATAAATATTTTTATGAAAAGCCCCTAATCTAAACGGGACACTGTGCGAAATAAAATGGACTTCATGGCCCTTTTCGGCTAACAGCTTGCCGAGTTCAGTAGCGACAACACCCGATCCTCCAAGCGATGGATAACAAGTGATGCCGATTTTCAGTGGTTGGCTCACGACGGAACCCCCTTCCTTACGTTAAAATGCGTTATTTAAAATGGTGGCTATTCATCCTTAGATAAACCGGTTGATCCGGTAAGGAGCTTTCACCGCAAATCCTTCGGCAAAAGGAATCAGCTTCTTCTGTCCGAGCAAAGCGTCCCTCGATTGGACGCGTTCGACATAACCTTGATTCAGCGGAGTAGCGACCGTATCCTCACCCTGTTCCTGCTCGAACTGAGAGCGATAGCAGCGCAGCGCAGCAAGTTTGGTTTCATATTGTTCCGTAACCTCCACAACAAGATCCGGATTGCGCCAATCGTTAATAAAATAGAAGAAAAGGTCCTCAACCGTAACCGGAGGCTTGTCCTGCTTGTCCGGCATGTATTTGCGCAGTTTGGCGTTAAACACCGCTTCCTCAACCAGCCTGCTGCAGGCAACATGGTCCGGATGCCGGTCTTCCCAATAGGGGGCGAACACGATGCGGGGTGAATATTTGCGAATCTCTTCGGTAACAGCGGCTATATGCTCCGGCGTAAGAAAAAGTCCCCTGTCCGGCAGACCCAGATTGCTGCGCACGGCAAGGCCCAGCACCTCCGCTGCTTCCTCAGCCTCCCGGCGGCGGCGGTCCACATTGCCATTCGAAGACAATTCGGCAAAGGTCAAGTCACAAATGCCTACCTTAAGACCTGCTGCCGTATGTTTGGCAATCGTGCCGGCCATGCCGATTTCGGCATCATCCGCATGAGCTCCGAAGATCAGTATATCCAGCTTATCCATTATTCCGCCTTCGGCTTGTGAAGCTCGACAAGCTCGCGCCAGCCAAAATCCCCGCGATCTAGCGCTTTAATCAAAATTTCAGCCGTAGCCATGTTCGTAGCAACCGGAATGCCGTGTACATCGCAAAGACGGAGCAATGCGGTAATATCTGGTTCATGAGGCTGCGCCATCAGAGGATCACGCATGAAAATAACAAGATCCATTTCATTCTGGGCAATCAAAGCGCCGATCTGCTGGTCGCCGCCGAGCGGTCCGGACAGAAAACGGTGAATTTTGAGCTCGGTCGCTTCCATAATCCGTTGACCCGTAGTTCCTGTAGAATAAAGCTTCTTATCCTTAAAGACGTGTTCATAGGCAACCACAAGGTTGACAATGTCCTCTTTTTTACGATCATGGGCAATAAACGCAATATTTAGCATATCCGAAATTCCTCCCTCTACTCCATTAAATGCTCAAAGCCGTAAAGCATACCTTTGTAGTTCATAACCCGTTTGACCGCATGGCTAACGCCCGGCATATAAGCTGAACGTTCGTAAGAGTCATGGCGGATCTTCAGACTTTCCCCGTGCGCACCGAAGATGACCTCCTGCTGGGCAAACACACCCGGCAGACGAACGCTGTGGATGCGGAAGCCGTTGTAATAACCGCCTCTCGCTCCTTCGATCGTTTCTTCTTCACGCGGATTCCCCTGCCGGATTTCCTCGCGGTTGCCCGCGATCCATTCGGCTGTTTTCACGGCTGTGCCGGACGGAGCGTCAAGCTTCTGATCCCCGTGGTATTCGATAATTTCCAGATGCGGGAAATATTTGGCCGCCTGGGCGGCAAACTGCATCATCAGAATGGCTCCAATCGAGAAGTTCGGCGCGATCAGACCGCCAATTCCCTGCAGCTGACACTGCTTGTCCAGCTCCTCAATCTGCTCCGGTGTAAAGCCAGTCGCTCCGACCACCGGACGGACGCCGAGAGAAATCGCCAGCGCCGTGTTGGCATACACCGTCTGCGGTGTTGTGAAATCAACCAGCACATCAGCGCCGGAAGATTTCAGTGCCCGCTCCAGATCATTTTCCACCAGGATGCCGGAAGCCGGCAAACCTGCCAGCGTTCCCGCATCCACTCCGGTCTGGGATCTATTCACTGCACTGACCAGCAGCAGCTCTTCATCCTGCAAAACCATCTTTACGACTTCACGGCCCATTCTGCCGGCTGCCCCTGCAACCGCTACTCTTATTTGATCAGCCATAATTGTCCTCCTATTTAGCTAGTTTGATGAGTGATCGATATAAGTTTTGAAACGCTGCTCCAACTTTTTTAAATGTTCGGATACGGCATCATCCTGCATTAAAGCCGAGGCTTCCCAAATCGCTTTGAGCGCCTTGTGATAATCTTTTGTTTCTCCATATGACAAAGCCAGCCATACCTGGGCTTCCGCAGACAAGGGATCCAGTTTGGCCGCTTTCTCAAGCAATTTAGCTGCTTCTGCCGCCTCTCCGAAGTCATCATCCTGCCTGAACTGGAGCTTTCTAACGGCCAATCTCGTTAACTCCTTTGCCTGCAGACGCTGATAGTGAAGATTATAGGACGGCTCCTCCGGGTCCAGACGGATCGCTTCCTTGACGTTCCGGATCGCCTGGTCCAGCTTATCGCTGCGGGCATAAGTAATCGAGCAACGATAACGAATATCGGCTCTGTCCGGCTCAATGATCATAGCCTGCTCAAACCAGCCGATTGCCCCTTCAAAATCATTATCGAGAATGCATTTGTAAGCCTTCCTCAACAGATCATCCGCTTTCATATGCTGTCCCCCCCTATGAATCGGGCTATGGTACAGCATATGATGCATCGGCCTATTCGGTGTCCTTTCGGGTCCAGCGGTTTGCGTCCCGGGTATTAAATTTGTTCATCACTTTATTATGGGCTTCGGTAAGATCTATTCCAAGCGAGTTGGCGAAACAAATCGTAATGAACAAAATATCGCCAAGCTCCAGCTCAATCGAATTTTCTTCTTCCGTTGCTTTTTTAGGTTTCTCTCCGAACTGGTGATTCACTTCGCGGGCCAGTTCTCCGACTTCTTCGCTCATTCGGGCCAGCATGGCAAGCGGGCTGAAATACCCTTCCTTAAATTGAGATATGTATTGATCCACTTCCCGCTGCAGCTCCGAAAGCGGCCTGTCAGCCATCTGTCATCCCCTCTTTTCTGCACGGCTTTTTCCCCCTTATGTTATCTTAAAGGGGATTTGAAAACAAATGCTTTTTTAATCCGGACTTAAAAAAGGTATACTAGGAATGTTATCCATGTTCACTATCTTCATTAAAGAGAGGGATTCGATGAACACCACCAAATTGTCCGCTTTCATGAAAATAACGATGCCCATTTTGCTCGGCACCGCTATCTATGCGTTCGGACTCCTGTATTTTATTATTCCAAACAAATTAACAGAAGGCGGCGTGACAGGCATCACGGTCCTGCTGAAGTACGGATTCGGCATTTCGCCTTCCCTGACTACCCTTGTGCTTAATATCCCGCTGTTTCTGATCGGCTGGAAAATGCTTGGAGGCAAACAAATCGTCTATACCGGCGTCGGTATCGGCTCGTTAACCTTTTTCCTGTGGCTGTTTGAGCTGCTCATTGACCAAGGCTGGCTCGTTCCCTTCCGGACACAGCAGGACTACATACTCGCTTCCTTATATGCAGGCGTTACGCTCGGCGCCGGACTCGGCATTGTCTTCCGGTACGGGGGAACAACCGGCGGCTCGGACATTATCGCCCGAATTCTGAACCGTAAATTCGGCTGGAGCATGGGACAGGTCATTTTGATTACAGACGTGCTGATTATCGGCTTGTCTTTGTTCTTTATTCCGATCGAAAAAATCTTATATACACTGGTTGCCGTGTTTATCGCTTCCAAGGTCATCGACTTTATTCAGGAAGGCGCTTATGCGGCAAGGGCTTTTATGATCATTTCCGATCATGCCGAAGCGATCGCCGAGTTGATCACCAAAGATATGGACCGGGGCGTTACGCTTATACCGGCTATAGGCGCGTACTCCAAACAGGGCAAAAACGTTGTGTACTGCGTGGTGTCCAGGCAGGAGATCCGCCGTTTAAGCCTGCTCGTCAAATCGGTAGATCCCCGCGCCTTTATGGTTATCAATGATGTGCATGACGTGCAGGGCGAAGGGTTCCGCGAAGAATAATTCACCAGGTCCGTTTGCCGTCCCCGGATTTCTGGCCATAGGCACCAGCCGGCCGTACTTCCTCTTGTTCTGCGGTATACTTCCGGTAAGCCGTATAACCAAGGGCAAGCAGGATCCACAAGCCGATCAGGAAACTCCAGTGCCAAGGGTTGCTGTAGCCAGCAATCGGCAGCAGCACCGGCTCGTCTTTCTGCTTGCCGAACAAATTCTGAAGCAGCCCCTGCCCTCCGGCGAGGGCTGTTTGCAGTGCCTGCAGATCCTGCTTCTCGCCAGCGCTCATATTGCCTACATAAGACAGCCAGGAGTCCATGGCGACAATATCGGAAGGTTCTTTGCGAATCATCGCAGCCGGACGTATCAATTCATAATGATCTTTCAAATCTGCAAAAGAACGCTGGACCGCCTGTCCGTTTTGCTCCACAGCCGCTTTGTTCAGCTTCTCCGAGTCTTCCGCAAGCACTTTATAATACTGGAGCCACATCGCGCCTTTAGCATGCAGCAGGCTGTCCACAGCAAGCCGCAGCCGGGCGGACGTCGTTCTCCACGCCTCTGGTGAAGGATCTGCCTTAAGCAGGGCCGTACGGGCGTCCATCACGCAGGCGGTCAGCTCATGAATGCCGTCAACACCGGTTAAGCCCTGATACGAAATCATTCCTATCAATGACGTAATACGCTCCATTTCCACTTGAGCCTCTTCAGCCTTCCCGCTTTGCATGGCCTGGTATAAAGCTTCCGAAGCTTGTTCAAGCACGGCCAGCTTTTGGGCTTGGGTCGCAGGCGCGGTTTGGGAGGCTTCCGAGACGGCTGATCCGTTCTGCGGGGCTGCCAGCCCTTTTTCCGAAAAAGTCGTAAACCCGGCGGCAAGCACCGCCAAAAGTGCAACTGTCCATATAACCGTTCTAAATCTCGCTTTCACCGGACATCCCCTCCTACCACAATCTATGGCAGGTTGTCTCTGCTTAGAACGCCAGGAAGCTCTCTACCGCCCGCTGATTTATAATCTTCCGGAACGTCTAACACCAACCCAGGTGACAGCTATGCAGAACAGCGTAAGCAGGAAGGTGAAATTTTGGACGGTAACCAGATCATCCTGCAGCGGACGCGGCAGCCACGGGAAAACCCCATAAGTATAATCGATCGTATCATTAAGCAGGGTCCAAACGCCGGCAATCGCTGCCATCATCGTGCCGAAGCGGAAGAACCGGAGAAACAGCAGTACCTCCGCGGCCATAGCCAGATGGGAGGTCATCAGCATGTAATCCTGCCAGACTAGAGCGTCTCCTTGATAAGCCCCCGCCACAATCATCGTAACGGCCCAAATGCCGTATTTCACGCTGGTAACGACAGCCAGCGCTTCAATCAGCATCCTGATCCCCAGCCATTTGGCGCCGAAGCGGTGTTCAAACAAGAGAAAGACCAACGCCAAAGTGAAGAAGAGACTGGCGGTCGGACTGTCCGGCACAAAGATCAAAAGCCATGACGGGTTATTTTGCGCGGTGTATTCAAGCTGTGCTCCATACCATATGTATCCGTAAATTGTTCCTAGCAAATTGCATACCAGCAAAAGCCACAAAATGGCCGGGTGAGTCAAAAACCCCCTGCTCCAGAACCTGCTTATGTACATAAATCTCTTATCCCTCTCTCCCATTCTCAGGTCTAATGATCTATTTTCTATCATATCCCATCCAGAGCCTTCATTACAAAAAAGAAGAAATGCCGAAGCATTCCTTCATCTTTGCAAGGTTTTCAGTTCATCCGTCAGAAGCCGGAAGGCCGCTTCATCGCCTTCTGCCAGAGCGCTGTCAATCGCGCCGTACAGCTCTTCCTCCCGACTTTTCCGCAAGACTTCATCCAGAGCCATTTCTGCAGCCAAAGCCAGCATTACTTCGTAAGTAGCCTTCATTTTATCCATTAGGATGCACCTCCAACAGATATAAGTATTTAGATTATAATTAGGTGACCTTCCATAAGCCGATTATCCCGGTCATCGGTCAAACCCGAAGGTTCCGGATGTCCGCGGCTTTAAGTTCGTGGAGACCGGCCGTGCCGGCCACAAGATTGTTGACGATGGTTCGCCCGGCGCGAGTCATGCGGATGACCGGTCCTTGACGGGGATCCTCTCCAACCTTCATCATGCCGAGATGGAGCATCATTTTAACGATTCTTTCTTGAAAAATCGACTCCGCCGTGTCGTAATAATACGGCTTGATAAATCTTTGAACCGGGCTGAACACCGAGGCTGCGCTGCACCAGTTCTCGCTCCCGTGACTGATCCAGTAAATCAGGGAAAGTAGATTTGGTATAGGGCTTTTATAAAGTCTTAACCAAAACCGGATCAAATCAAGCAAGGGCTCCTTGGCCTCTTCCTCTACTATGCGGTTGCCTAAATCCGTCAGAACCAGCTCATGGGATTTCTCCCGAAGATAACCGCGATGACAGGCATAATCGTAAAGCAGTGCCAGCCGGTCCGGATAATCCTTGAACCTTCTACCGTAACCAAATCGCCAGCCTGCACGGCTGACCAGCGGTTCCGAGACATGAAACTTCTCCATCAGCTGCGATTGGCTGCGCTTGTGCATGACGCCCTCCGCATTTAAAGGCACTTCGTGCCTCTGCACATAATGCAGCAGCAGATAGAGATCCTCCTGCGCCTGCTCCTGTTCTTCCCGGTAGACTTCCGGCTCCTGCACCGTTTCGATCTGCTCCTGCAGCTGCTGTTCAATGGCACTTCTGAACCTTGATTTCAAGTCGTCGGGAACGCCAAACAAATAACGCGTATCGGGAGTGGAGCCGTTGAACAGCCAGCCCCTTTGCCTGAACCGGGCGATCATGTCACGTACTGAACCTTCCTGTTTCTGGCCTTCGGCAAATTTGGCCTGCCCGGCGCTCGCCAGCAGTTCTTCGAGACTTAAACGGCTTCTTTTGTCGAATAACAAGGTGTTGAGAAATCGCAAATCTTCAATGCCCATTTGATCAACATGCTCTTGAATAAAAGAACGGTTGCCCATTTTATTGAGAATGCTCTGGATAAGCTCTTTCTTTGAATGAGCATTACAATTGCATTCATAATGGGCAGCAATTTTCGAGAGCATTTCGATATCGGCATAAGTCAGCATTTCTGCCAGGTTCATGGAACATCGCCTCACCGTTTTAATACCATTATGGGAAATCCTGCGCCTTTTATTCCGAGCAGGATAAAAAAAATAGGCGCTCTCCCTATCAGCCCCTTCAGAATGAAAGCCAAAAAAGCCGCCTCCAACCTGATCCAGACTGGTATGCAAACGGCTTTACGGTAAGATTATTTAATTGATGTAGGAGTAACGCTAACCGCTGGCAAACGAACGGGTTATCTTATTATTCCCGGGTTTTGGCCGCCGGAGATGCCAGATGTCTTGTGCAGTTGTACAAAACAAGATCCCAGTTGTCGTCTTTCTTCTCCAAAACGGTCAGAGAAAGGTTGCCGATTCGCTCCCGGTATTGATTCTCATATAAAGCGCGGTAGAGCTGGGCAAGCAGTCCTCCATGAGAAACAACGAGCACATTATTTTCAGGGAAACGTTCAGCCAGATCCTCTATGAAAGCAAGGGCACGCTGCTGTACTTCTTCAATGCTTTCCTGGCCAAGCGGCTGAATATCCCAATCTGCTCCCCAAAGGGTTTCCCGTTCCTCAGCCGTAAGCCCTTCAGCTTTGCCGAAAGAACGTTCAAGCAGCCGGGAATCCGGATCATAAACCGGAATAGATAACCGTTTCGCGATAATTTCCCCCGTCTCCTGAGCTCTGGATAAACCGCTCGTAATCACAAAATCCCATTTCCGAGGTTCTGCCGCAAACCGCTCAGCCAACAATTGGGCCTGCTGTCTTCCTTCCTCATTAAGCGGAATATCGCTTCTGCCCTGAATTTTGCCAAGTGCGTTCCAGTCTGTAAGTCCGTGACGAATCAAGCCGACAATCATGGAAATCCTCCTTATTCATAAATCAACAGCTATAAAAAAACAAATGCCCTTCCGGCATTTGTCCTAATGGGTGCGTACCCTGCGAAAACCTCTCCAGGCCAATAAGGCCAGTCCCATGGCCACCATGGACAAAACAACCCAATACTGCGGATAGTTTGGTCCGATGCCTGCCGTAAAAGGATCTATGATTCCGCTCGACACATGAGTCAAATTGTAGCTGACGTTTGAGCCGGATACACTTTCCGCTCCGGCAACAGCCGTCGGAATCAAACCGGAATTCACCGTCTGCGTTTTACTGCCGGTATGCGAATTGGAGAAAGCAAACACGGTAATGCTGACTAGAAAAATAAACATGAAACTGGCGGCCCAAATCTTCAGCCTGCTTCGAAATATGCGCTCGGAAGCTGTCCGTTTGCCTTCGGCCAGCCATGGGGATTCCGCATAAATGCGTTCCATGACCCTCCGGTTAACCTCTTCTGCACGTTCTTCGCTGATTTCAATAGGCAAACTATGTACTAATCCCAAGCTTTCCTGCCATATTTCAAAATCTGCCGAGCACTCCATGCACTCCAGCAGATGGCTTTCTAAACGTCTGCGGTCAGGATGGGATTTTGGCAAATCCGCAGTCCAACCGAACATTTCTTGGGCCTCTCTACAGTTCATCTGCTCTTCATCCCTTCGAATGGCTCGAACAACGGTTCATAGAGATAAGGCTCGAGCTGATTCTTTACGCTGCTCCTGGCCCGAAACAGCAAGGATTTCACAGCGCTAATGCTTTGCCCCAATATCACGGATATTTCATGATAATCGAGCTGGTCATATTCACGCAGAATCAACGCGGACCTTTGTTTCTCCGGCAAATTATTGATCGCATCCCGGACCTTGCTTACCTTCTCACTGCGCAAAACGGCGTGCTCCGGAATAATTTCCTGAGGGGCTACCGGGACATATCCGCTTTCTTCAAGCGGAACCTGGCTGCTCCTCTGCTTTCGCAGCTCGCTTAAGACCGTATTCCTCGCTATCGTGTATAACCAGGTCGAAAATGAAGCATCCACCTCCCGAAAAGAATGGAGGCTGCGATAAGCCTTATAAAACGTCTCGGAACAAATATCTTCAGCAAGTAATTCAAGATTGGCGCTTTTGAGCATATGGTAAACGAATGTTAGGATTTTCCGCTGATATCGGCGCATTAATTGCGAATATAGTTCAGTATTGCCGTCTTTAATTTCTTTAATCAACTGGGAATCCGTCATTGACATGCGATCCTCCTCGCCCATCCTGTCTTCATCCCGAAGCTTATGCCTGTTTATACCGATTCGGGAGAAAAAAGTTGCGGCATTTCGCCAAAAAATTTAACTTTTGATCAAGTCTTCAATTTTCCAAAGACTCCAGTATTATACCATAATAAATCCCCGAAAAATAAAAACGATTATTATTCCCTGATTATTGCTTCTTTATACCTAATTTTCTGATGTTATAAACTTCTTTTATCCTTATCGGCATACGCATACTAAATATGTATGGCTTTGGTTCGTGGTTTCAGAAGCTTTTGGGACTAAATTCTTTCAGAAAGGTTTGGAGGGCAAAAAAAAAGACCGCCATATTGGCGGCCGACGTTCATTTTCAGAACGTCCAGTTATTGGATAGGAGTGGAGAGAAACCATACTGTACTTTTATTATATGTATACGTTTTCATTTTGTCAACACTAAATTTAAATACGCTTACATTTCATTCCTCTGGAAAAAATTCCAGAGGAATCGTTTTAGACATAGACCGAATATTCCAGCTTCATTAGCAGATTTCTGGCCTTCTCCATCTCTTCTTCATCCCGGAAAGATAAACGAAGGGTGCCCGGCACATCTTCACGGCTTTCGATGATCTGCATATTGCTCAGGTTGATCTGACGAACCCCCAGCACCGTCGCCACTTGTCCAATGACGCCCGGCACGTCCGGAACATCGATATAAATGTCATACAGCGGCTGAATAGCCCCTTTACGGCGTTCAGGCAATTCATTTCTGAATTCTCCCGCCTCACGAAACGCCTGCTCGATCGCTTCGCCATTCTCCTGCGCCAGCATTTCGGCAAACTGATTTACATTGCAGCGCCAATCCTCCAGCAATCGTAACAGCACCTCTTTATTGCTGAGCAAAATATCCCGCCATACATCAGGAGCGCTGGAAGCAATCCTCGTAATATCGCGAAAGCCACCGGCGGCAAGCTGCCGGTACAATTCATTGGACTCGTTATAGGTTCTAACCTGGTTAACGAGCGCAACAGCTATAATATGCGGCAGATGACTGATGGCCCCGACAATGTCGTCATGCAGCATAGGTTCTACGCGGATTACATGAGATTTCGTATAAGCTAACAGCTTCTCCAGCGATTGATAAGCCTCTTCTGTTGCGTGCTGCGAAGGCGTGAGCACATAATAGGCATTTTCAAACAGCAGGGTAGAAGCCGCTTCTACACCGGAACGCTCGGAACCAGCCATCGGATGGCCCCCAATAAAGTGAACATTATTCAGCGATAAAGCATCTGCTGCCGATGCAATGGAAGCTTTGGTGCTGCCGACGTCTGTAAGAATACATCCCGGCTTGAGCGGCAGCCTGCTTAATTTTTGCAGATAATGACCCAGGATGCCCACAGGCACACATAAAAAGATAAAATCAGCGTCAAGCGCCGCTTCCTCCAGCGACATCGTAACCTGATCCACGACACCCCGCGCCTCTATACGCTCCATGACGTCCCGGCTGTGGCTGTAGCCTACGACCGTCAGCCCCGGCTTTCCCTTAAAACAAAGCGCCAAAGAACCGCCAATCAAGCCAACGCCGATGATTGCGACTTTAGTTTGCATATTCAAACCACTCGATTCCTAGAAGATCTATTGCTAAAAAGGCTTGCATAAACGGAAGCGGAACCCCATGAAGCGGGCTCCGTCTTCGCCATAGTTCATATGTTATAAATTCGGATTAAACCGTCGTTTGCTGTACTTTAAGCACCTGCTCCAGCGCAGCGATAAACTTCCGGTTCTCTTCCTCGGTTCCGACAGATACACGGATATAGTTCGGATACTTGCCGAAACCGCTGCGGATAATGACGCCGAGCTTAAGCAGCGATTGGAACATTTCCACCGCAGAAGTGCGGACATCAACCATGATAAAGTTCCCGTGTGCAGGGAAATACTCCAGACCTAAGCGGTCAAATTCGCGGTTCAGGTACTCGATGCCTTCTCTGTTCTTCTTGCGGCAGTCCGCAATGTACTGCTGATCATTAAGCGCCGCCAAGGCCGCTGCTTGAGCAAAACGGGAGGTGTTAAACGGCTCCCGAACCTGGTTGATCAGTTTAATTACGGAAGCATCTCCGACGCCGTATCCGATCCGCAGGGAAGCTAAACCATAGATTTTGGAGAACGTGCGAAGCACGACTACATTTTTATATTGGCTGATCAGCGGAATGCCGTCCGGGTAGGTTTCATCAGTGACGTATTCGCAATAAGCTTCATCCAGTACAACAAGTACATGCTCGGGAACGCGAGCCAGAAAAGCATTCAACTCGTCCGAAGGAATGATCGTCCCGGTCGGGTTGTTGGGATTGCAGACCCAAATCACTTTCGTGCGATCGGTTACGGCCGCCAGCATAGCTTCAAGATCGTGAACCCCATTGACGAGGGGAACCTCGATACTTACAGCTCCTTCGATGTCCGCGTTGCTTTTATAGACGGAGAACGTTTGGTCCGCCATAATATTCTCGTCGCCCGGCAGGAAGAAAGCCCGTGCGATCAGGCAGATTATCTCATCGGAACCGCATCCGAAAATGATCTGTTCCTTGTTCACGCCTAAATGGGCTGCCAAGGCCTGAGTCAGCTCGGCTGCGCTTCCATCCGGATAAACGCTGATATTGGCAAACTCCGCTTGAATGGCTTCGAGCGCTTTTGGCGAACTGCCATAAGGGTTCTCGTTGGAGGCCAGCTTGATAACCTCTTCAAGGCCTAATTCCTTTTTCACTTCTTCAATAGGTTTGCCGGGCTGGTAAACCGGTAGGTTCACGATCTGCGGTTTGGGTTGCATAGTAAACGTTCCCTGCCTTTCATATCCAAATAAGTGAGTTGCTATCCTTTTAATTGTGACACAAAACTGCAAATTTGCAATAGAGCGTCCTCTTTTGTCTCTTCCCTGCCCAGAAGCTCAGCCTTGGATTCGATCTCGCGGACAATGGCGCTGCCGATGACAATGCCGTCGCATAAAGCTGAGAAACGTACAACCTGCTCATGGCTCGATATGCCGAAGCCCAAAGCTACCGGCAGATCTGTAGCCTGCTTAACCGATCCGATAAAATCCTCTATCCCTTCATGGAAGGACGCACGAACACCGGTTACGCCCAAGGAAGAAACGCAGTAAACAAATCCGCGTGCCTTCCCGAGGATGGCCTGAATCCGGCCTTCGGAGGTCGGAGCAACCAGCGGGATCAGATGGAGGCCCGCCCGGTCCGCCAGCTCCAGCACCTCGCCGCTCTCTTCAAAAGGCAGATCCGGAATAATCAGACCGCTTATGCCGCTCTCCGAGGCGGCTGACATGAAGGATTCAAGGCCCATTTGCAGGACCGGATTATAATAAGTGAACAGAACAAACGGCATTTGAACGCCGCGTTCACGCGCTTTTCTTGCGGCTTCCAAACAGCTGTTGATTGTGATTCCATGCTGCAGCGCCCGTTCCGAAGCCCGCTGAATGACCGGACCATCGGCCAAAGGATCGGAATAGGGAACGCCAAGCTCCAGAATGTCCGCGCCGGCCCGCTCGATTCCCGCGATCAAGTCCACCGTCGTTTCCGGATCCGGATCACCAACCGTCAGAAATGGGATAAAAGCAGTGCGACCCTCCTCTTTCAGCTTTTGGAAGGTCGTATCAATCAGGTTGCTCGTTGTACCCGTCATGCTCATTGCTCTTCTCCTCCTTGCTCCAGATAAGCCATAATAGACTCTACATCCTTATCCCCGCGTCCGGACAAACAGATGACCACGATTTGATCCTGCGGCAGCTGCGGAGCCAGTTTAACGGCATGCGCCACGGCATGAGCGGATTCCAGCGCAGGAATAATGCCCTCCGTCCGGCTCAGAAGCTGAAGCGCGTCAATGGCCTCCTGATCCGTAATGGGCACATATTTGGCTCTTTCGAGATCTTTCAAATAAGCATGTTCGGGCCCGATGCCCGGATAATCCAGTCCCGCTGAAATCGAATGGGCTGGCTGAACCTGGCCGTGTTCGTCCTGCAGCAAATAGCTCAGCGAGCCTTGGAACACGCCTTTGCTGCCAAGTGTCATGGTAGCGGCATGATAAGGCGTATCAATACCTTTGCCGGCCGCTTCAACACCAATCAATCCTACTTCCGTATCCTTGATAAACGGATAAAACATGCCGATCGAGTTGCTGCCTCCGCCCACAGCGGCGATAATTTGGTCAGGCAGGCGTCCTTCAATTTCAAGAATCTGCTCCTTGGTCTCGTCACCAATCACTCGCTGAAAATTCCGCACCATCATCGGGTAAGGATGAGGACCGGTAGCAGAACCCAAAATGTAGAAGGTATCTTCCACATGGCTCACCCAGTATCGCAGCGTTTCGTTACAGGCATCCTTTAACGTCCGTGTTCCAGACAACACCGGAACTACCTCCGCACCAAGAAGCTTCATCCGGAAGACATTCAACTGCTGGCGTTTCATGTCCTCTTCGCCCATAAACACCTTGCATTCCAGGCCAAGCAATGCGGCGACTGTCGCACTGGCAACGCCATGCTGGCCGGCACCGGTCTCGGCAATGATTTTGGTTTTGCCCATCCGCTTGGCCAGCACTCCCTGGCCAATGGCGTTGTTGATTTTATGGGCGCCGGTATGATTCAAATCCTCGCGCTTCAGATAAACCTTGGCCCCGCCCAGTTCCTTTGTCAGCCTTTCCGCATAATACAAAGGCGTCTTGCGGCCTGAATATTGAGTAAGCAAATAATCGATCTCTTCCTGAAAGGAAGGATCTTCAGCATGCCGCTTGTATGCTTCCTCCAGTTCCAGAAGTGCATTCATCAGCGTTTCAGGAACATAACGTCCTCCGAAACTGCCGAAACGCCCCTTCTCATCCGGCATGGTTGCCTGTCCGCCCATCTGCTGCTGTTCTGTCATTGTCCGCGCACCCTTTCTACAAATGCTGTAATTAATCCGATATCTTTAACGCCATCGCGCTCTACACCGCTTGAAACGTCCACCCCGTCCGGATGATACTCCTGCACGAGTCGTCCGACATTATGTTCATGAAGTCCTCCCGCTATAAGCAGCGGAAGCCGGGCGTTTTGGGCCCATGCCTGATAAGGTTTAATCAAGTTCCAGTCAAAAGCAATTCCTGATCCTCCGCCGTATACAGGATCGTATGTGTCCAGAAGAATGGCATTGACCGAAGTCCGATAAGGCTCAAGCAGAACGTCCGGATCAGCCGGCTTCACTTCTTCAAGAGCGGCCGTCCCGTGTCCGGCCTCTTTCCCGCTGCTTATCGCCAGCACTTTAAACACCTGCACACCGAAACGTTCCTTGACCTGACGGCAGAATTCGGGCGATTCCTGTCCGTGCAGCTGCACCACATCGAGTTTGGCCCGCTCCAGCACCTGCTGAAGTTCTTCCATCGCCGGATTGACAAATACACCCACGCATTTGGGAACCCTGGCATTGGTGCCGCTCGTTTGAATGCCTTGCTCTTTGACCGTATCTATCATAAGTTTGGCTTGATCCGCCGAAACTTGTCTGCGGCTTTTGGCAAAGACGAATCCGATCCAATCTACCTGTAAGGATACCAATGATTTTATCACTTCAACGCTTTGCAGTCCACAAATTTTTATAGCCGTGTCCGCCATCAGCGCACACCATCCGCTTTGGAAATCCTTGGTCCCATCACGTCTATCACGGCCTGATCTACGGACTCTCTGCGCATGAACGTCTCCCCGATTAATACACCTTTGGCTCCGCAGCCCTCTAAATAAGTGATGTCCGAGGCTCCGGTAATTCCGCTCTCACTGATCAGCGCAGCTCCCGGCTTAACGTAGGGAGCTAACCGTTCGGTGGTGTCCAGTCTGGTTTCGAAGGTGGTCAGATCGCGGTTATTAACGCCAATCAGCTTAACCCCCTCAAGCTTATTGGCCCGCTCCAATTCCTGCAGATCATGAACTTCAACCAAAGCGTCCATGCCCAGGGAAGCTGCCAGATGGAAATAATCGTGGAGCTGGCGGTCATCCAAGATGGCCGCGATCAGCAGGATCGCATCCGCGCCCAGAAAGCGGGCTTCATAGACCTGCAGCTCATCGATAATAAAATCTTTCCGCAGCAGCGGCAGGCCGACCTCCTTGCGGATGGCTTCCAAATACTCCGGGCGTCCCTGAAAATACGAAACATCCGTCAGTACGGATATACAGTCAGCGCCAGCCTCTTCGTACGAGCAGGCAATCGCAACCGGGTCAAAGTCCGGACGGATCAGTCCTTTGGAGGGGGATGCTTTCTTCACCTCAGCAATCAGTCCCATGCCACGGTTACGGCCGGACAGCAGCGCTTCGGCGAAGCCCCGCGTCTGCGGAAGCCCTGCGGCTGCCTGCTGCGCCTCCTCTAAACTCAGTTGGTTCCTCAGCGCTTTAACTTCTTCCTGTTTAGTAACGACTATACGATCAAGATACATAACTTAACGCCCCCGTTGTTTCGATTAGCTGCTGCAGTTTACCCGCAGCCTTGCCGCTGTCAATCGCTTCTGCCGCGATGGCGACACCTTCTGCCATGCCGTCCGCGTGTCCGGCGAGATAAATGCAGGCTCCTGCATTGGCGAGCACAATGTCGCGTGCCGGCCCTTTCCGGCCATTCAGAATTTCCCGGATCAGCTGGGCATTTCTCACTGCATCCCCGCCGTAAACCTCCTCAAGCGAACAGCCGGTTAATCCCAGATCTGCAGCCGTGATTTCAAACGTTCTGACTTCTCCGTCCTTTAACTCCGATACCCGGGTTGGAGAGGACAAGCTGATCTCATCCAGACCTTCACCGCTGCTTACGACTAGCGCTCGAACCGAACCTAACTCCCGCAGCACCTTGGCGATCGTTTCTGTCATGCGCGGATCATAGATGCCGAGAAGCTGACGGTCTGCTCCGGCCGGGTTAGTCAACGGTCCAAGCAGATTAAACACCGTTCTCATCCCCAGCTCTTTGCGCGGTCCCGCTGCATGTTTCATGGAAGGGTGATAAACCTGCGCGAACAGGAAGCACAGCCCGATTTCATCCAGGCACCGTTTGGCCTGTTCGCCGTTTAAATGAATATTGACACCAAGCGCTTCAAGCACATCTGCGCTGCCAGCTTTGCTCGAAGCCGAGCGGTTGCCGTGTTTGGCAATCCGCACGGAAGCTGAAGAAGCAATAACCGCGGCTGCCGTAGATATATTGAACTTCTGAATCCCTGATCCGCCGGTCCCGCATGTATCAAGGAGCTGCGCCGTATGAGCCCCCACCCCGGCTGCTTTGCTGCGCATAGCCTCGGCAAAACCCGTAATTTCCTGAACGGTCTCTCCTTTAAACCTCAGGGCTGCTAACAGGCCGCCTATCTGGGCTGGTGTCGCTTCGCCTTCCATGATCAAATTCATCAGTTCACGTGCTTCGTCACGGCTTAAATCACTGCCTCCAACAACCTTGGCCAATCCCGCCTGCATTTTCCCGAATTCACTCATCTGCTTTCCCCTCCTACCTGTACTTGAACCTTATTGTGGTATGGATACAAATAATCCTGATTGATTTCATGCTCATCAGCCTTGGGCTCTTCCGAAGGAAACATCAGTTCCGCCATCCGGATGGCCTTCAGCAAAGCAGTCGCTTTATTAACAGTCTCCTCATATTCCTTCTCCGGCACTGAATCCCAAACAATTCCCGCCCCGGCCTGCACGTAAGCCTTGCCGTTCTTGAACACGATCGTCCGGATGGTGATACATGAATCCATGTTCCCGGAGAAGCCAAGATAGCCGATAGCTCCTGCATAGGTTCCGCGGGCTTCACGTTCCAGTTCAGCGATAATTTCCATTGCTCTCAGCTTCGGCGCTCCGGATACCGTACCTGCCGGCAAACAAGACAGAAAGGCATCAAAGAAATCCTTGTCCTTGCGCATGCGGCCGGAGACGCCGGAGACGATATGCATGACGTGTGAGTATTTCTCAATACTCATCAGCGTGTCGCATTTTACCGAACCGAATTCAGAAACCCGCCCCAGGTCGTTGCGGCCCAAATCAACCAGCATCAAATGTTCGGCGCGTTCCTTCTCATCCGCCAGCAGCTCCGCCTCCAGCAGATCATCCTCTTCAGGTGTCTTCCCCCTTGGACGGGTACCTGCAATCGGCCTTGTCTCCACCCTGCCTTGATCCACTTTGACCAGCGCCTCCGGTGAAGTCCCCACGATAATTTCATCGTCCAGCTTCAGGTAGTACATATAAGGGGAAGGATTCATCGTCCGCAGCACCCGGTAAACCTGCATTGGAGATACAAGAGTTTCCATTTCAAATCTTTGCGATAACACCACTTGAAAAATATCGCCCGCACGGATATACTCCTTCGCCCGTTCAACATTCGCGATATACTCCGCTTTGCTTAAATTGGACTTAATCTCCCCAAGCTCGATATGCTCCGGTACCGGTCTGCGGTTAAAGCCTTCACTGCCGTCCGGCTTCTCCAGCAGCTCCGCAGTTTGATCCAGCTTCCGGCATGCTTCTTCGTAGGCCAGACGGATAGCCCCGTCCCCCGCACCAGGCTCAACATGAACATTGGCCACCAGCATAATCTGCTGTTTGACATGGTCGAACACAATGACCTGGTCACAGAACATAAACTGAATATCCTGCATGCCCATGTCGTCAACCGCATGAGCGGGAAGCTTCTCGTAATACTGCAGCAGATCATATCCAAAGAAACCAATCGCCCCGCCTGTAAAAGGAGGCATCTGCTCCAGACGCGGACTGCGGTATTTCCGCAGCAGAGCTTTCAGTTCTTCCACCGGTTTGCCGGAAAGAGCCGTTTTCCTGCCTTCTTGCTCGATAATCATTTGTCCATGTTTGCCATAAATCATCACAAATGGATCTGTGCCAATAAACGAATAACGCGCCCATTTCAAACCGCCCTCCACGCTCTCCAGCAGAAAAGCGCGATCCTTTGCGGCAAATCTTTGAAACAGACGGATCGGCGTCTCCAAATCGGCGAGAAGCGGCCGCATTACGGGAATCAGGTTAAATTCGTTTGCCAGTGCAAGCACTTGTTCTACATTTGGGGTTGTCGTCACAATTATTCACTCCTTGTGGGTTTGGCGGACGATGAGCTAATGGCTGCAGAACTTCGGCTCTGATCCCAGCAGTTCCAGCAACAAAAAAAGCCTCTACCGAAGTAGAGGCTTATCCTTTGATCGCAGATAAAGACAAGCGTTCTAAGCATATAAGTACACAGGCGTACAAGAGAGACAGTTCCCTCTACCGGCACACTTTTACCTTTATTGAACCACTTATCCACTATTCTCAGCTCTGCTCATCTCAGCTCTACTCTTCTAAATTCATATCAACTATCAGCTTATGCCTCGGAACCGGCTCTCCGCTTCCACTAAGGCATTCTATTTACAACATCATGAAGTATACGTTCTTTAAACCTAATGACAATATAACCAATACCAACCCGTTTGGCAACATCTTTCTGGAAAAAGAACGTCCTACTTGGCCAGATCCGGCCGCAGTACCTGGGCATCCCGCAGATAAACGTGGCGCATTTCGCGCTGGCTCTTCTCCGTGTTCGCCTGGATCATTACCCGGATGCACAAAGGCAGGCTGCCTTTGACCGGAATTTCCGTCGCACACATCAGCGGAACAAAATCCCATCCCTCGATCGCTCTGACCGCTCTTGCCGGAAAGGCGGCATCCAGATCTGTTGTCATCGTAATCCAAACGCTCCCTACCGTTTCGGGATATAATTCATTTCGTTCGATGATTTCTTTCAACAGTTCCTCCGTTGCCTGCAAAATTTCCTGTTCATCGTTACGCTGTACGGTCGTTGCTCCGCGGATTCCGCGATTAAACATGCTGCTTCTCCTCCCTGAGCCGCCTAAGCACATCCTTCACCTCGGCGACCGTCATATCTTTGACAATGCTCACTTGGCCTATCCTTTCCGGCAGGATGAACACCATCTGGTCTTCCCTGAATTTCTTATCATGCATCATTGCACTAAGAATAGCTTCTTCTTCCCAATCTGCCGGAATTGCAGTAGGCAGCTCGAACTTCTCCAGCAGCGACTTCGTTCTTGGTAAAATATCCGCAGATTTGCCGCGGCTAGCCGCCAGCATCGCTGATCCAACCATGCCGATCGAGATGGCTTCGCCATGCAGCAGGGTCCCATATCCGCCTACAGCTTCCAGCGCATGGCCGATTGTATGACCCAGATTCAGAATGGCCCGCTGGCCATTCTCCCGTTCATCGCCTGAGACGACCTGTGCTTTGATCGAGCAGCCTTTCTCCAGCGCATAACCCAGCGCCGGCAGGTTTAAGCCCAGCAGCTCCGAAGCATGTTCCCCGCACCAGTCCGCGAAAGCCTCATCCCAGATCAGCCCGTGTTTGACCACTTCGGCCAAGCCGGATCTTACTTCACGCGGCGGAAGTGTCAGGAGCGTATTCAGATCATACAGAACCAGCTTTGGCTGATGAAAAGCGCCGATCATGTTTTTGGCCAGCGGATGATTTACCGCTACCTTGCCGCCGACACTGCTGTCGTGGGCCAAAATCGTCGTCGGAATCTGCACGAAATCCACGCCTCTCATATATGAAGCGGCCACGAACCCGGCCAGATCGCCTACAACGCCCCCGCCCAGCGCAATCACAGCCGAGCTGCGGTCAAGTCCGGCCTGGATAGCGGTTGTCATCACCTCTTCATAAATCCGAAGCGATTTGGAAGCCTCCCCGCTCTGAACGATATGGGACGCTGTCTGGTAGCCTTCCGCATGGAGACGATCCTCCAGCAGAGCCAAATAGTCTGGAGCAATATGATCATCGGTTACGATAAGCAGCTTGCTCTTGCGGGAAATCTGATGCAAAGTGAGCAATTCCCCGGCTCGTTCCAGCAGGCCTTCCCCGATGTAAATCGGGTAGGAGCGGTCCCCTAATTCAACCTGAACCGTTCTCATTAGTAACGCTCCAGCTGCTGCTTGTAGGCTTCGTAATTCCGCTCAATCTCTCCCAAGGAATCCCCGCCGAATTTCTCCAGGAACGCTTTAGCCACTTCCCAAGCTACTACGCTCTCGAGCACCACGCTGGCTGCCGGTACCGCACAGGCATCGGAACGTTCGACTTGTGCCGTAAACGGCTCTTTCGTATCGATGTCAACGCTTTGCAGCGGCTTGTAGAGAGTAGGGATCGGTTTCATGACGCCGCGAACTACGATCGGCATACCGTTGGTCATGCCGCCCTCGAATCCGCCAAGACGGTTGCTGGCCCGATGGTAGCCTTTCTCCTCGCTGTACAGAATCTCATCATGAACCTGTGAGCCGCGAAGTTCACCCGCTTCAAAGCCGATTCCGATTTCAACACCTTTGAAGGCATTGATAGACATAACCGCCTGGGCAATCCGTCCGTCAAGCTTGCGGTCGTACTGGACATGGCTGCCGAGCCCGATCGGAGCGCCTTCAATGATGCATTCCACGACTCCCCCGATGGAATCGCCTTCCTGCTTGATCTGGTCGATGTAAGCTTCCATTTTGGCTTCGGTTTCCTTGTCGACTACGCGGACGGAAGATTCCTCAGTCAAACGAACCAGCTCATCCAGCGGCAGATTGTTCGGCGGAGCTTCGATTTCGCCGATGCGGATGACTTGTCCGGCCACCTTGATGCCGAAATGCTCCAGCAGCTGCCGGGCAACGGCGCCGCAGGCTACGCGGACCGCCGTTTCCCTGGCGCTGGAGCGCTCCAGCACATTCCGCAGATCCTTCAGATCGTATTTCAAACCGCCGTTCAAATCGGCATGTCCCGGACGGGGACGATGCACGCGGCGTTTCTCTTCGTCCGTGCCTTCAATCGGTTCAATGTTCATAATGTTCTGCCAGTGCTTCCAGTCATTGTTCTGCACAATTAAAGCAACCGGTGCCCCGGTTGTATATCCATGGCGAACACCACCCGCAATGACGGCTGTATCCTTCTCGATCTGCATACGCCGTCCGCGGCCATAACCTTTCTGCCGTCTGAGCAGCTGAAAGTTCAAAGCTTCAAAATCCAGCTTCAAATTGCTGGGCAATCCTTCTATGATAGCTGTAAGCTGAGGACCGTGTGTCTCCCCTGCTGTCAAATAACGCAAACTCATGATGCGTTCCCCCTTTAAACTGTTAAACTGTAAAGAGCTAAATTGAACATTCTTGCCCCATTATAATATTTGAGTATAGGTTCTGTCACGCAGGGATTCAAAATTACTGCTAAATCGGTTAGATAAACCTATATTTCTGAGTTCATTCTGGGCCGAATTATAGTTGTAAATAATGTGATAACTATTGTCCCGCTTTGCTTGACACCGGTGGGCGGCAATAATACTCTAAAGATTAGAGAGGTGTATACATTGAGCAAGCGTACGGATATTTTGAAAGCAACCTTAGATTTGATTCATGAGGAAGGACTCCAGTCCGTCACATTTTCGAAAATTTTCAAAAAAGCCAATGTCGGCTCCGGCACGGTTTTTAATTATTTTTCCAGCAAGGAAGAGCTTGTGAACGAAGTATACCGGGAAGCCAGGATCCATATGGGAGAAGCTCTACTTAAAGGTTATGACGGCAGCCTCGGTTTGTACGAAAGATTCAAACGCCTTCAGCTGAACCGGCTGGAATTCGGCATGCAGTCTCCCAAGGAATATCTGTTTATCGACAGCTACTCTTATTCCCCTTATATTTCTCCCGAGCTGCGCCATATGGAGGATTATTCGCTGGAGGTATTCTCTTCGCTTATCGCTGAGGGCCAGAAACAGGGGCTGATCAGACCGATCGACCTTCGTCTTTGCCACCAAATCATCAACGGCGTTATCTCCTCCATCCTGAAAGGTTATTTTGTAGAGAAATATCCGCTTGATGAACAGCAGATTCAGCAGACTCTTGAAGCTTCCTGGAAAGCAATCTCACTATAGTTAAAGCCCCGATCTTTAATGGATTGGGTTTTTTGTTTATCACAATGGAATATATATTCCGAAATTAAAGGTTTTTTATTGAATGTATCTTTATAATATCTGTTAATATCGGCTTTCACATAAACCTAATTTCTAACAATCACAATAAACATTCCAAAAATGTCTTGACGCCCTCTACATCCCTAGTCTACAATGACTTTGGAATAAATATTCCAACATTTTGAATGAAATGAGGATGAATGGATATGAGTAAAGTTTGGTTCGTTACAGGAAGTTCGCGCGGACTCGGCCGTGCCTTGGCAGAAGAAGTCCTTAAACAAGGACATAAGCTGTTTGCAACCGCACGCAGACCCGAGCAGCTTAATGAATTGGTGCAGCGATATCCGGGGCAGGTGGAAACGTTCGCTCTTGATGTAACCAACAAAGAACAAGTTAAATCTGCCGTGCAGAAGGCTGTAGACGTTTTTGGACGAATCGATGTCCTGGTCAACAATGCGGGGTATGGCAACATCGCATCTATTGAGGAAATCACCGATGAGGACTTGAGGGCCCAAATCGAAACCAATCTGTTTGGCGTTATTAACGTTACCCAGACCGCCCTGCCTGTTCTGCGCAAACAGCGGGAAGGTCATATCCTTCAGCTTTCTTCGATTGGGGGCCGGATCGGTTCACCGGGTCTTGGAGCTTACCAGACGGCCAAGTGGGCTGTCGAAGGTTTCTCGGAAGTGCTGGCCGGGGAAATCAAACACTTGGGCATTAAAGTGACCATCATCGAACCAAGCGGGTTCCGGACAGACTGGGCCGGGTCTTCGATGAGTTATCAGGAGCCTATGGACGACTACAAGGAAACGGTAGGAAAAATGCACGAGTTGGTTCGTCAAGGCTCCGGCAAACAAGACGGCGATCCGGTTCGTGCCGCAAAGGCTATGATCACAATCGTAGGCGAAGACAACCCGCCGCTGCGGCTCCTTTTAGGGAAAGGGGCCGTACAAATGGCCAAACAGGTGGATCAAGCCAAGCTCGCTGAAACCGAAAAATGGGAAGCGCTGAGTATTTCCGCTGACTTTCCTGAGTAACCCCGGAGACTCCGTACAATTCAGGATTCAATCATAGAATAGATACGCAGTCCTAACATAAATGTTAACCAAAGAGAGAACCAAAGAGATAACTAATAAGTTAACTTAGAAGATAACAAAATAAGTTAACAAAATAAGTTAACAAAAAAGCGTCTTATTCCTGAAGGAACAAGACGCTTTTAACATTTTTAAGTAAATTCAGGCTGTAAATAACCTTATCCTATGCAAAGACAGCAACCGGTTAATCAACAAACATCCTTATGTACCTTCCCTGACGGAAGCCTTACAACTTGCGGTAGAAGAAGGTTTCGGCCGCCTCTAAGCCATACCTTCCAGGAGAGAAAATCTGCTCCGTGCTTCCGACGAACAGCATTCCCCCGGGCCGCAGCGCCGCCGAAAATTTATGATAAAGATCATGTTTCGCTTCTTCTGTAAAATAGATCATGACATTGCGGCAAACGATCAAATCATGATTGGTTTCAAACGAATCAAGCAGCAGATTCTGCTTCTTGAACGTTACAGCTCGTTTAAGCTGGTCGCTTACCCTGAGCATAAGGCCCTCTTGGGTAAAATAACGCGCAGCCACGTCAGGAGGCACGTCTTTGATCGAACGATCCACATAAAGGCCTTCCGCAGCCTTTTGCAGAGCACCTTCATCAATATCCGTAGCCGTCAGGCTTGACGTTCCAAGCAGCCCCAGATCGGAGAGAATCATCGCAATCGTATAAGGCTCTTCCCCGGTTGAGCACGCTGCGCTCCAAATCTTCAGCCGATTGTTCTTCTTTAGCAGCTCCGGAAGCACCAGGTCGCGCAGCACTTCCCAACGGTTGGGATTGCGCCAGAATTCGGACACGTTGATCGTCATTCGGTCCAGAAACTCGTAAAACAGCTTCTTCTCCACGGACATGGCTTTAAAAAAGGCATCAAACGTGGAGTAACCATTTTTATTCCGCAGCGTCGTTAACCGCCGCTTCATCTGCGCTTCTTTGTACAGAGCCAGATCTATCCCCGTGCTCTGCTTTACGCTCTGAATAAATCCCGAATAATCAGGATCTTGTTGCTGCGCTGTTGTTACATTGTCGTTCTCCAGCATGTTCCATCAAATCCAGTCAAGAATAGATTTATTATAAGTAAGCAGTTCCTTCTCATCAAAGAAATTTGCGATTTCACGCGCAGCGCTTTCCGGGCTGTCCGAGCCGTGAATCAGATTAAATGGCGTATGGGCCGCAAAATCTCCGCGGATCGTCCCCGGAAGTGCTTCCGTTACTTGAGTTTTGCCCATCAGCATTCGGGAAAGGGTCACGATATCGTCGCCTTCCCAAACCATAGCGAACACGGGTCCGGATGTAATAAATCCAACGAGATCATCAAAAAAGGCTTTCCCTTCATGTTCGGCATAATGGCGTTTCGCTTGCGCTTCGGAAATTTGCATAAACTTTCCGGCAATCAATTTGAACCCCTTGTCTTCCAAACGGCTGACAATCCGGCCGATAAGACCACGCTGCACTCCATCTGGTTTGACCATCATAAACGTCCGTTCCATAAGATTACCTCCCGTGTGTACCGCCCTGCTGTGCAAAGCGCAAATAAATACGTTTTCAATCGTATTTTAGCAGAAAAGGAGGAACGAATGAAAGGTTAATATGTTCTTCTATTCACAAAATGCGCAATATCTTGTAAATTTTTTTTCGCTTTGATCTCGGGAAGCCGGGAAAGTGCGTCCAGCGCTTTATCAATAAAACGATCGGCCAGCCCTTCTGCTGTGGTTACTCCAGAGCTTTGGCGGATCATTTGAATGGCGTCCGAAGCATCCTTGCGGCCGTCCATTTTATGTATCTCCCGGATCTCCTGAAGCAGGGGCTCACGCAGTTCGTTCTCTTGAAGGGCGTACAGCACCGGGAGCGTAATGTTTCCTTGCCGCATATCGCTGCCCGGCGGTTTGCCGATTTGTTTCTCGGTCCCGAACAGATCAAGCAGATCATCCCGGATTTGGAACGCCATCCCTACGTTATAACCGTACCGATACAGGAGACGGCCCAACTCGTCGCTGGCGCCTGCAGCAATAGCTCCAAGCTGGCAGCTGATGGCGATCAGCAAAGCGGTCTTCCTTCTAATGCGCAGCAGATAATTGCGAACGGACTGCTCCGTATTAAAGAAATCGCGGATCTGCTCCATTTCGCCTATGGACATTTGTACCATAGCTTTGGCCAAAATCTGATGAATCTTCGGATCTTCCAACCGGGTGGCCAGAGTCAAAGCTTTACCGAAAATATAATCCCCCGTATACATGGCGATCCGGTTATCCCATTGAGATTTGACCGTTGGTTTTCCACGCCGTGTTTCGGCATCGTCAATCACATCATCATGGACTAAGGAAGCGGAATGAATCAGCTCGAGCGTTACCGCTACATATTGCAGCTTCTCCAGATCATAGTTGCCAAACTTGCCGCCAAGCAGGACAAAAACTGGGCGCAGCCGCTTGCCGCCGGCCTTTAGCAAATGGCTGGAGGTGCTGCTGAGCAGCCCCTCTTCCCCTTCAACGCTTCTGTACAGCTGCTTCTCTATGAAATCCATGTCTTTCTTCATGGGGCCAAACAAATCCAACATTTTCATCATTTCACCTGAATCCGTGTAGTCTCGTTCCAGAAGGAAAGCTGTACAGGATGCTCCAGCAGTCCGAGCTCATGACAATAATCGAAATACAGCTGAAGTCCCCGCTGTCTCTCCTCCGTAAAATCATAACACAAATTTTGGAAGTAATGATTCCAGTAAGCTTCCGTTCCGCCGAGCTGCTCACAAGCTTTGGATACAAGAGGTTCAAGACTCTGCTCACTCTGCTTGCGGCTTTCATGGAAAGCTTCCTGAATCTCTTGGAGCCAGCCTGCCTGACTTACAGCAAACGTTTGCTGCACCGCCCACACCGCAAAGGTCATGCCGTACCCGGTCCACTCTTTCCACACTTTTCCCAAATCTGTCACATGATAACCCCTGTCGTGCCAGGAGGCTTTGATTGCATTGTCGCCGATTAACAAGGCAGCGTCGCTTGTTTCCATCATTGCGTCCAGATCAGGCTCGCTGACCCAGTAATCCGGTTCTCCGCCATAATGCTTGTCCATGATGATCTTCAGCAGGTTCACGGAAGTAGCGGAGGTGTTAGTCAACGCGATTCTGCCATTTTTGACCGACTCCAAAGGTTGTTTCGAGAATACCAAAATGGAATTAACCGGGCCTTCCGAGCTGACGGATAAACCCGGCATAAGTGTAAGCTTGCGGCTGCCTAAGCCGTAAGCAAAAGAAGAAACCGGGGAAAGATCGAGTTCACCTGCGATCATTGCCCGGTTTAAAACCGCCGGAACTTTTGTGATGATTTCAATCGGCCGGCTGAGCTCTTTTTCGTTGAAATAATAAGTGATTGGCCAAACATTCGTATAATCGATGATGCCCATACGGGTCGGTTTATTCGCTGATAGACTCATGTTGCTCCCCCCATCTCTTGAACAGCTCATGATCTATACGCAGGCTGTCCAGCACTTTTCCTACCATAAAATCAACGAGATCTTCCATCGTTGCCGGCCCGAAATAAAAAGCAGGCATAGCGGGGATAATTTTGACCCCAAGCCTTGCCAGTTTCAGCATGTTCTCCAAATGAATCGCATGCAGCGGAGTTTCTCTCGGAACGAGGACAAGTTCCCGCCCTTCTTTAAGCATAACGTCTGCGGCCCGGGCCAGCAAATTGTCCGAGGTGCCGTGAGCCACAGCGGAAAGCGACCCCATGGAGCAGGGCATGATGATCATGCCTTCCACCCGGAAGGAGCCGCTGGCAATAGAAGCCCCGATGTCGCCAATGACATGGTAAACGAGCTTGCCGGGGAAATGGCCGAAAGCCTTTTGAAGGGCTTGTTCACGGTCCGTAACATCCCAGCCGAGCTCTTCCTTGATTACCCGCCAGCCGGCCTGCGTAACGACCAGGTGGACGTCATAATCCATCTCAAGCAGCACGGAAACCAGCCGGATGCCGTAAATGGAACCGCTGGCTCCCGTAATTCCAACTACAAGCGGACGTTTCTTCGTTTCGCTCATCGGTAGATATTCACCGCCAAATCAATAAATGTAAAACAGAACACCACGATGCTGAGCGCTCCGTTCATGGTAAAGAAGGCCGTTTGCAGACGGCTCAAGTCCTTCGGCGTAACGATAGTGTGCTCGTAGAATAAAATGATCAGTGCGATGACAATCCCGCCGATATACCACCAGCCGAGATGGGCTAGCAGAAGAAGAGAAACAAAGCCGATAGCAGTGATGATATGAAAAGACTTCGCAATCAGCAGGGAACGACTTACCCCGAAACGGGAAGGAATGGAATAAAGACCTTCTTTGACATCAAATTCAACGTCCTGGCAGGCATAAATGACATCAAATCCGGCCACCCAAAATGCGATTGTAACAAACAGGACTATAGCGGTCAGATCGACCTTGCCGGTTACTGCAACCCAGCCGCCGAGCGGCGCAAGCGCGATTGTAAAGCCCAACACAACATGACATAACCAGGTGAAACGTTTAGTATACGAATAAATGACCAGCATCACTACCGCAATCGGCAGCAGTCTTAACGCGAGGGGGTTCAATTCGGAAGCCGCCCAGAACAAGAGCACAAGCGATACAATAATAAAAATCAGCACTTCCGAAATACGCAGCAGTCCTGCCGGAATGGCCCGTCCTGCCGTCCGCGGGTTCTTGCCGTCGCTCACGCGGTCAATCAAACGGTTAAGGCCCATAGCCGCGCTTCGCGCCCCGAACATAGCCATCAGCACCCAGCCGATCTGCGCCCAGGTTGGGAAAGAATCCTTCATCGCTACGGCGCCTAGCAAAGACCCCATAAAAGCAAAAGGAAGAGCAAATAGAGTATGCTCGAATTTAATCATCTGCAGAAAAATACCTAACTTTCTAAACATGGTGTTTCTCCTTCACTCCAATATGTAAAGCGGCTATTCCGCCTGTCAAAGGATATGCTTGTACATCCTTCAGGCCCGTTTCCCGGAATATATCAGCAAGCTCGTGCCGGCCCGGAAACTGAACTAAAGAATCCGGCAGCCACTTGTATTGTTCATAACGTTTAGCCACCAGCTTCCCCAGAAACGGAAGAATGCGTTTGAAATACAAATAATAGATGCCCTTGAACGGTTGCCAGGTTGGCTTCGACAGTTCCAGGCAGACCACCATGCCGCCAGGTTTCACCACCCGCTGCATTTCACTAAGGACACGGCGCAAGTCAGGGACGTTGCGAAGCCCAAATCCGATCGTCGCATAATCGAAGGAGTTGTCTTCAAAGGGCAGCTCCATTGCATTCCCCTGGAACAGAGAAACCCGGTTTCCCAGCCCTTTCTCCTTCACTTTCGCCTGCCCCACAGCCAGCATATTCGGGCTGAAATCAAGCCCCGTGATAGGCCCCCCGCTCTGCTCAGCCATGCTGATCGTCCAGTCGCAGGTGCCGCAGCACAGGTCAACGGCCGTGCTGCCCGGCTGCATGTCCATTTTGGCCATGGTAAATTTCCGCCACGCTTTATGCCTGCGGAAGCTTAAAATATCGTTCATCAAATCATACTTTGGAGCAATGCTCTCAAATACAGCATGTACAAACTGTTCTTTGTCTTGTGCTTTCTCAGCCATCAATCCTGCACCTTAC
The DNA here is from genome assembly GCF_002240225.1 of Paenibacillus physcomitrellae. Taxonomy (NCBI): domain Bacteria; kingdom Bacillati; phylum Bacillota; class Bacilli; order Caryophanales; family Paenibacillaceae; genus Paenibacillus; species Paenibacillus physcomitrellae. Next base: position 1,163,352 of record NZ_CP022584.1, read on the forward strand.
CCTTCATTCCAAGCTGTATTCGGCTTGCCAAGCAGCGCTTTGAAAGGTTCGGCTATGCCGGCTAATTCCTTGCAGAACCGCTCGTCTGACATTTCCTTCAGCAGCTGTTGAATCTGTTCTACCGATTGATGCAGCTTGTCTGCCAGCTGCTCCATCACTTTATACTTCAGTAGCAGCGAAGACCAATCCCTGGTATTCAATTTGCTTCTGCACAGCATGGCCTTATCTTCCGCGCTTCCGGATTCCATAATCCGCAAATAAGCAAATCCCAGATGACCCGAGGATTCGCGGGCTGTCAGAGACATTTCCGCCGCTAAAGCTTCGCATCTGCTGACTTCCTCCAGCAGCGGCTGCCAGTAATGCTGAACCGTCTTGTCCAGCAAAGGCGTAAAGAAAGTGAACAGCTGCATTTTCAGCAAAGCGGATTCTTTCACATAATCCTCTGTGCTGAGCAGCAGCTCCTTCATTTTTGTGTAAAAAAGTGCCTTCAAACGGTTCACCTCGCAAACCGCTGAGGACAACAGGGAAATATGCTGGATCTGGTTAGTTTTGGCCAGCAGCTGATAGAACAGACTGCTGAAATAATCGCCGGCCAGCACCTTCAGCTGGCGGGAACGCATCAGCCGCTCTTCTTTGCGAACCGGCTCCGGATCGATCAGATCGTGCGTATCCAGACCGAGTTGAAGTAGATATACGGCAAGCGCGCATACTTCCAGATCACTTTCATTGCCCGGCTGCTCATGTTTAAGAAAAGTGTATAACAAACGAACACGGGAATCCGGAAAATCCGCAAGCTCCGTATAGGTGGAGATCATGTCGTAATCGACATATTTTTTTGCCAAGTCAGGTACACGATACAATTTCATGTTTTGCCTCCGAGCCGAACTAGTATGACATTAACGGTTTGCCACAATGTTGTATATTATATCACAATTTAATACCCTGCGCACGACTTGCGGCTTGCGTTTTTGGGTCATCTGGACTAAATGTCAGACTGAGGATAAGCTTTCTTCCACAAAGCTGTTTCCACAATGCGCAGCCTTGCTTTCACGTTCTCGCCAAGCGGAGCGTCTCCAGCTGTTTCGAGTGTCTCCAGCAGTTGTCCCGCATCCCCGGCCAGATCGGCCCGATCCATCTCTGAGGCGAGGAGCAGATGTTCTCTGCTCGTCCAGGCATCCTCGGCGACCAGTCTAAGCCGGAACTGCGTAATATTATCGCTCCTAATCAGAGCCAGGCTGGCCAGTTCAGCCATATCCTGATAAATCGGAGCTGTTCCCGAGGCGCTGTTTCGAACCTTTAAATCTATCGCCAGAGTTGTTCCCCTCAACTCAGCGCGTGCGATTTTGGAATGCAGCGGCACTGCCAGCAGCAGATCCACCAGGTTAGCATCCGTTATCTGCAAGGAGGACTCTGCGGTAATATGCTGCCCGGCAGCCATACGCAGCTGCGTATTTTCCGTTTGCTGAAGCAGCTTCGCAGACAGAACCACCACAATTAAAGCCGATAAGGCGAGTAATATGGCCATTTTCCATTTCATCAACGGGCATTCCCTTCTTTCTTACCCTGAATTGGGTATGTTATAGCAGGGTTATACCTCATTTTACAACGAAAAAAAGCAGGCTATGCCTGCAGCTTGATTATTCTTCCGTTTCAATTACACCTAACTTGGTCATGATGACCGCTTTGCCCCGTACTTTAACTGCCGAAGTATGATCCGTAAACTGGGCGATCAGCACCTCACCTTTATCGAGTTTCTCCGTATGATGAAAGCGGGTATCCTTGCCCCGGGTAAGCCCGATCACCTGGACCCCTTGCTCTTTTGCCTTGATCACGAAGTAATCACCGGTTGTACTGCTTGGCTCGCCGGCTTTACCTGTCTGGCCATTCTCTTCCATAACGAGAGTCCTCCCCCTCGGATTCGTGGTTTAAATTGCTTATATTCTATAACTTACAAGCGGAAAAAGAAAGGGCCGTGAACATTAGCCCACGTCCCTTCTTACGGAAAAATATGTAGAAAGCTTTATTTAATTCCGTCTTTAAGCGCTTTGCCTGGTTTGAAAGCAGGGATCTTGCTGGCTGGAATTTCGATTTCTTCGCCAGTTTGCGGGTTGCGGCCTTTACGGGCGGAACGTTCGCGAACTTCAAAGTTTCCGAATCCTACCAATTGTACTTTGTCTCCGTTTTGCAGAGCTTCGGAAATCGCTTCGAATACAGCGTCAACTGCTTTCGTTACGTCTTTCTTGGAAAGCTCAGTGCTTTCAGAAACCTGAGTAATCAGTTCAGACTTATTCATTATTTCACCTCCCCAACAAAGATCTTATTCTGGTATAATTTGTTTCCGTTTTGCTCGAAATTATACGCGAATTTCCCGAATTAAGCAAATTAAGCTTCAAAAAAACCATGGAAATCGCGGACTTTGCACTCTTTTTGAAGCCGAGAACAAACTTATAGTAATACAGTCATTCTCTAATTTCAAGTTAAAAATACTAGATTACGCAAACAAAAACCGGCCGGAAGAGTGAATAGCTCTTCTGGCCGGTTGGTTGTTTGTGCCGTTTTTTTGATACGCTTTTACAAAATGATTGCGATCAGGCCGCCGGAGCCTTCGTTAATAATCCGGCCAAGCGTTTCCTGCAGTTTGTAGCGGGCATTGTCAGGCATAAGCGCAATTTTGCCCTGGATGCCTTCACGCACAATAGAGTGCAGCGAGCGGCCGAAAATATCGGATTCCCAAATCTTGATAGGGTCGTTTTCGAAATCCTGCATCAGATAGCGGACCAATTCCTCACTTTGCTTCTCCGTACCGATAATCGGTGCAAACTCGGACTCTACATCAACGCGGATCATATGAATGGACGGCGCGGTCGCTTTCAGTCTTACACCAAATTTGGAGCCCTGACGGATCAGCTCAGGCTCATCAAGCGCCATTTCGGCAAGCGATGGTGCAGCAATACCGTAGCCGGTCGTTTTGACCATTTCAAGCGCCTCTGCAAAACGGTCATATTCCCGCTTGGCATGCGTAAACTCCTGCATCAGCTGAAGCAGATGATCTTTGCCGCGGATTTCAACCCCGACTACTTCCGTCAAGATGCGGTCATACAGATCGTCCGGCGCATACAGATCGATTTCCGCTACGCCCTGACCCATATTCAGTCCGCTTAGCCCTGCACGGTCAATAAAATCATATTCAAGGAAGCTGTTCACCACACGGTCAACATCCCGCAGTCTGCGGATATCCTTTACGCTTTCACGAACGGAGGATTCATAATTGCTGCGCAGCCAGTGGTTTTCATTGAGGACCATTACCCAGCTAGGCAGATTGACGTTAACTTCATGTACCGGGAACTCATACAGCACTTCCCGAAGCACGCCGGTTACGTCTTCTTCCGTCATTGTAGCCGCGCTCAGCGTAATAACCGGAATGTCATATTTAGCCTGAAGCTCGCTGCGCAGCTGAAGTGCTTCCTCACTGCGCGGTTTAGTGGAGTTGATAACCAGCACAAATGGCTTTCCGACTTCTTTCAATTCCTCTACCACACGCTCTTCGGATTCTACATAGGAAGAACGCGGAATATCGGCTACAGTTCCATCAGTCGTAATTACAACGCCTAAAGTGGAATGCTCCTGGATTACCTTGCGAGTGCCGATCTCCGCCGCTTCCTGGAACGGAATTGGTTCTTCAAACCACGGTGTAGAGATCATTCTAGGACCATTCTCATCCTCATAACCTTTAGCCCCGTCAACCGCGTAACCAACACAGTCCACCAGGCGCACATTCACCTCAAGACCTTCGTCGACTTTGATCTGTACCGCGTTATTGGGCACAAATTTAGGCTCGGTGGTCATGATCGTTTTGCCTGCTGCACTTTGCGGAAGTTCGTCGACCGCCCGGACCCGATCTGCTTCACTGGAGATATTAGGAAGTACTACGGTTTCCATAAAACGTTTGATAAAAGTTGATTTGCCTGTACGGACAGCCCCGACAACCCCCAAATAAATATCTCCTCCGGTACGTTCGGCAATGTCCTTAAAAATGTCCACTTTCTCCAATACCAATGATATCCCCTCCTCAAATTTCGCCGAAGGATAAATGCCCTGCGAGCATCCGCCTTTGCTGTAGGAACTATTTTTCCTTTAAAGCTGTTGCAAGCGGCAGAGCAGCCTCCCTATTCCCTCGTCCACCGCCGTGCAGACAGATGCAGCCTTTTCAGGTGAGCGGCGTGAACTCGTACATGCATTTGGACTAGTATCATCTTATGTACCGGATCCCAAATTATGTCTTGATTCGTTTGAAGTTTCTCAAGCATAATTCAAGAGGACGGCCGGGTGCTTCCTGCGCGCAAAGGAACGGGCATTCCCGCACTGTATTGAATGTTTATGCCAATCTAGCATCCATTATGACAAGAAAAAAGACCGGAGTTGTCCCGGTCTCGGTCTGCCTGTCACTCTTTCATTTTGCTGCCTCAACGGCGGCAGCTCTTTACCTTCTACCATAATGAATCATCCTCCCGCTCCTGAGCCTCAAGCAGCTTCCTGACCGCTGCCTTTAAAGGGTCTTCCGAAAGCCTTACAACCGCCTGCCCGCTAATTTTGGCCTGACAGGCCAGCCTGGTTCCTTGCTGTAATAGCGGCCCCAGCTTTCGTCTTTCCGCTTGCGTGGCCGGAGACAAAGCAGCCTCATGTTCTGCCTCAACCTGAATTTTGCACATCAGGCAGCTTGCCAGACCGCTGCAGCGTGTAGGAATGTGCACGCGATTCTGCTGAGCGGCAAGCAGCACGGTGGTGCCTGGCCGTACTTTCACCGTTTTCCCTGCGGGTTCAAATGTAATCGATGTTTCCACGCTGTTCCCCTTCCTATAAACCGGCTGCTCTGCAACCGGAATCCCTTCTAATTCTTTGATCCTTTTCATTCTTTTAATCCATTAATTCATTAATCAAACCAGCCCTCCAGCCGGGCCAATTGGCTCATAGCGGCCTGCTGCTGCAGTGTCCAGCCGTTTCGGGTGATGATCTGCTTTAAGAGCGGCATAAATCTGCCTGGATCGGTGTTCATCCGATCAGCAATCGGCCTGTACCGATCCGGTCTGCCCCTGAGCAGGTTAAATATAAATTCATGCGCCAGCGGCATCACCTTCAGTCCTGGCACTACTGTCAATGCGGCATCTTCCAGCAGCGGCTCTACCTCTACCTTATAATCCGCCAAAGACGTATGCACTTCAAAACCGCCCACGAGTTCAAGCGTATAACCGTCCATCGAATAGTGGCTGAGCAACGAGGCATAAATGCCGCTTTCGTCCCAGCGGGGTTCATCCGTCGCCAAAGGCTTCAAACGCTCGTGGATCAGGGATGCAGCAGCCTTCTCGGCGTAGATGTCAATATCTCTTGGCTGGGCGCTCAGAGAGACGCCCTGAAGCCATAATCCAACGCTCCCGCCCGCAAGCCAGGTTACACCAGCCGGCTCTAACTGATCGATTAGCGCGGCTAACGCGCGCTCCAATCCGGGATTCGAGGTTAGCTCTCTTTCCTGTATGTAATAACCCAGCTTCTCCAGGCTGCCCAAATTGCCCATATATACACCAATCCGCATAAAAATTGAAAATCCGTACCCAATTTCTATGGTCCTTTCTATTCTTCGTATCCTATACTGCCCCATATTATATCATTCTAAGGCGCCCTTGGAACCTTCAAATAGACATCTCTGATAGTCCGGAGCCAAAAAAGAACCTGCGGCAACAGCCGAGGTTCTTAACGGATGCCAGGATATTTCCTGGCAGGCAAACTTTATTTTTTCATCATCAGTTTCATCAAAGATTCCATATTCTGCGGATTCATGCCGCTTTTCTTGACGGCAGCCACAATTTCCGAAACCGTTGATTCCGATACCGGCACTTTGGCCATGGCAGATACGGATTTAATCAATTGGCGGAGCTGCGCTTCATTTTGCAGTGTCGAAGGCTTGACCGTGCTGGCCAATTTCTTGACGGCACCTTCTGAAATATTTTTTCCCGCCTTCTTGTTAATCAAGTTTAAGGCATCTTTGGAAATGTTTTTGCTCATGCTCATCCCTCCTCCGGCAGTGCTCTTTGACACTATATGAAGGAGGGCGATAATGTGTGAGCAGCCATCCGCCGCTTTTCGGGCAATCTGCAGAAGGGTTATGTCAGGTATGCCACTGCTCCCAGGTTTCGAGAGACATAACTTCCATTTCTGTCTTTTTGTCCCGCCCCATCAGGGCTTCTACTGCCGTTTTGGCATCGAGTCCTTTGAACAGAACATTGTACAGCTGGCTTGCAATCGGCATCTGGACTTGATATTTTTCAGCGATTTCATGAGCCGCCTGTGTCGTCCGAACGCCTTCTACAACCATATCCATCTTCTTGAGCACTTCATCCAGAGTCATGCCCTGTCCGAGCATCGAACCCGCCCGCCAGTTGCGGCTGTGTTGGCTGGTTGCGGTAACGACCAAGTCGCCGATCCCTGCCAGCCCGGCAAAAGTAAGCGGATTCGCGCCCATTTGCGCGCCAACCCGGGTGATTTCGGCCAATCCACGCGTAAGCAGCGCAGCTTTGGCATTATCGCCATAGCCTAAACCATCGGACATACCGGCGCCCAAGGCGATGATATTTTTTAAAGCACCCGCAAGCTCAACGCCTACCAGATCCCGATTCGTATACACGCGGAAATAGGCGTTCATAAATAGGTCCTGTGCGCGCTGGGCCTCCTGTTCTTCCAATGAAGCCACAACCACAGTTGTCGGACACTGCTTGACAACCTCCTCGGCATGGCTTGGTCCTGACAAGACGACGACATGGCCTTCTTCACAGCCAAGCTCCTCGGAGATAACCGTAGACATTCTTTTTAACGTTTCCGTCTCAAAGCCTTTCACCGCATGGATAACCAGCTGCTCCGGCTTCCAATACTTGCTTAGCTCCCTTGAGACTTGACGGGTAGCCGAAGAAGGAGACACGATTACGACGGCTTCTGCGTCTTTCACCGCTTCTTCCATGTCGGTTGTGGCTTTAATGCGGGATGACAGGGTGACGCCAGGCAGGTACCGGTTCTGATGATCCCGATTGATTTCATCAGCCTGCCCTGCATTTCTTGTCCAAAGCGACACCTGAATCCCTTTGTCGGCAAGCACGGTGGCCAATGCTGTCCCCCAGCTTCCCGCAACTAGAACCGCCGCTTTCTGAAACAAATCAAATTCCTCCTTTGGAACCCAGTTTGTTCTCTCTTCCTTGAACAATTTTAACAATATTGGACCGATGTCTCCAGAAGGCAAAGATGCAAATCAGGACACTCGCCCAGAAATTCGGCCAGAAATCAGCCCCGTTTGGTCCAAAGATCAGCATAAACACAGGTGTAAGAAGAACAAGCAATAAAGAGCCTAAAGAGACATAACGGGTAATAGCTACAACGATGATAAGAACCACTCCCGCACATAATACGGGAATAATAGCCAGGCAGGCCATAACGCCTACCGTAGTGGCAATTCCTTTACCGCCGCGGAACCGGAAATAAACCGGCCAGTTGTGCCCGACAATCGAAGCCAATCCGCAAAGCGCAGGAATCCATTCATTGTCGCCCCCCAGCCAGTAGCCAAGCAAAACGGCAATGACACCTTTCAAAATATCGAGAATCAGGACAAGGATCCCCGGACCCTTGCCTAATACCCGTAAGGTGTTGGTGGCTCCGGCATTCCCGCTTCCGTGATGCCGGATATCAATACCTTTGATTCCCTTGGCCATCAGGACACTGAAGCTGATGGAGCCAAGCAGATAGGAAATAATCACTACCACAACAGAAAGAATCACGTAACTCTCCCCTAATCTTCTTTATCTGATTTACGACGCGTAAAGATCCGAATAGGTGTACCTTCGAAATCAAATGCCGCCCTGATTTTATTCTCCAAATACCGTTCGTAGGAGAAATGCATCAGCTCCGGATCGTTGACAAACACCACAATGGTCGGCGGCTTAACCGCAACCTGTGTCACATAGTTAATCCGCATCCGGCGCCCTTTATCGGTAGGAGGAGGATTAATAGCAATCGCGTCAGAAACAACATCGTTCAGCAGATGAGTTGCTATCCGTCTGGCGTGCTGTTCAGCTGCATGCTGGACTACCGGCAGCAGCTTATGAAGCCGCTGTTTGGTCAACGCGGACAGAAATACAACTGGCGCATAAGTCATGAACAGAAAATGATCGCGGATCTTTTTCTCAAACTCATGCATCGTTTTGTCATTCTTCTCCACAACATCCCATTTGTTCACGACGAACACCGACGCTTTACCGGCTTCGTATGCATAACCGGCTACATGCTTGTCCTGCTCAATAATGCCCTCTTCGCCGTTGATCACGACGAGCACGACATCCGCACGCTCGATGGCTTTCATAGCCCGCATTACGCTATATTTCTCGGTCGATTCATAAACCTTTCCGCGTTTGCGCATTCCCGCAGTGTCGATGAGCACATAACGCTGGCCGTCTTTCTCAAAAGGTGTATCAATCGCATCTCTTGTTGTTCCCGCGACATCACTGACGATAACACGTTCTTCGCCCAGAATCGCATTTACGAGAGAGGATTTGCCCACATTCGGACGTCCAATCAAGGCTACCCGGATCACGTCTTCATCATATTCTTCATCTGGAATCTCCGGCAAATGTTCGGTAATCGCATCGAGCAAATCACCGACACCCGTGCCATGACTGCCCGAAACGCCAATCGGATCACCGAATCCCAGATTATAAAATTCATAAATATGGTCCATACGGGCCAAGTTGTCCACTTTATTGATAGCCAGCAATACCGGCTTACCCGAACGGTAAAGCATGTTGCCGACTTCTTCATCGGATTGAGTAATACCGGCTTTGGCGTCACACATAAAGACGATAACATCCGCTTCCTCAATGGCCAGCTCGGCCTGAGCGCGGATCGACTTCATGATCGTATCGTCGCCGTCAATTTCAATACCACCTGTATCAATAATGCTGAATTGCTTGCCGTTCCACTCCGAGGTTCCATAGATCCGATCCCTCGTAATGCCCGGTTTATCTTCTACGATGGCTAGGCGATCACCGATGATGCGGTTAAAAATCGTCGATTTCCCCACATTCGGCCTGCCCACAATAGCCACTACTGGTCTTGCCATTCACATTCCTCCTAAAACCTGCCCTCTTCTTCAGAGGTTATCATTCGTAAAGTTATCATTCGTACTTTCACGCGCTAACTATCCGTACAACATCATAGCAAAAATTAGGGCGATTGGCGAACTCTTGAAATCAAATTCCACTCTTGTCTACACCCGGTTTGTGCTTTTTTGACTAAAAAAACGGCGAACCCTCTGCCGAGTTCGCCGTTCAACGCCAACTATCCAATGGTTACTGCTTATTTCAATTTGCTCAGTTTGTCGCCGAAACGTTCGCCAAGCGTAATGCTCAGACCTTGATTGTTCAAGGACACATTAGGGTTATTGCCCAAATCTTCAGCCTTCACGCTGTCTCTTCTTTCGCGGCTCGGCGAAGAAGATCTTTCCGGCTTAGCGGATTCAGCAGGAGCTTCTTCCGTTTCTTTAATGCTGAGGCTCACACGTTTCTCGGAAGGATTCACTTCAAGAATTTTCACCTGAACGTTTTGTCCTTCTTTCAGCACTTCTTGCGGAGTGCCGATATGTTTATGAGAAATTTGGGAAATATGAACCAGACCCTCAACGCCTGGAGCAATCTCAACAAAAGCACCGAAAGGAACAAGGCGTTTCACTTCACCGGATACGATGTCTCCGGATTTGAACTGATCAGCAGCTGTTTCCCAAGGACCTGGAGTAGCAGCTTTGATGCTCAGGCTGATTTTGCCTTTTTCAGGATCCACTTTAAGCACTTTCACTTTGACCTGGTCGCCTTCGGAAAGTACGTCAGCTGGTTTATCAACGTGGTTCCAAGCGATTTCAGACACGTGAACCAAGCCGTCAACGCCGCCAACATCAACAAATGCACCAAATTGAGTCAAGCGTTGTACTGTACCTTCGATTACGGAACCTTCTTGCAGGCCAGCCATAACTTTCAGTTTGTTGGCTTCAAACTCTTCGTCCAGAACATCTTTCTGAGACAAGATCACTTTATTGTTCTCACGGTCAAGTTCTTTCACTTTAACGCGGAGAGTACGGCCTTTGTAATCGCTGAAATCTTCAACGAAATGACGCTCTACCATGGAGGCAGGGATAAAGCCGCGAACGCCAACGTTTGCCACGATGCCGCCTTTAACTACGTCAGCAACGACAACTTCAAACGTTTCGTTGTTGTCAAATTTCGCTTGCAGATCATCCCAAGCGTTCTCGCTGTCGATCGCACGTTTGGAAAGAACAAGGCTTTCTTTCTCGTCGTTAATGCTGACCACTTTCGCCTCAACTTCTTGTCCCACTTGAACCACATCGTTAGCGGAATCAAGGTGTACCGAAGACAATTCACGAATAGGAATGATACCGTCATATTTATATCCAAGACTTACGTAAGCCTGATTGTCTTCAACCTTGACAATCGTTCCTTTGACGGTGTCCCCTTTTTTCAAGGATACGATCTGCTCCAGTTCGTCTTGATTTGTCGCTTCCACAACTTCTTGTTGATCTTTGAATTCTTCCGACATTTCAATAACCTCCTCAGTTCAATAAGCCCATTTATTTAAACTCGCTCTTGGCGTAGTTCAAAACAAGATGTATCTGTAATAGCTTGCCAATTCCCCGGATTCTTCATGCATGCTCTCATTGAAGGATCAGCGGATCAGGCGCTCTTCTGCTTAAGCTCGCGGATAGACGTCATAATGCGCTCCGTCGCCGCTTCTACCGCTTCCCCAGAAGGATCGCTCCGGAACTCGTCCAAATCTACCGGCGGTCCGTACACGACTTTCACTTTCCTAAAAAGTTTATAAGTGCCGATAATAGCCACAGGAACCACTGCTGCCCCGCTGCGAAGTGCAAAGTTCGCAGCCCCTTTTTTCACTGCGGCATCCGCCGCGGCTTTCCGGGTGCCTTCGGGAAAAATCCCCATGACATAGCCTTCTCTCAATAACTTGAGCGAAGTTTTAATGGATTCCTTGCTGACTCCGCCCCTCTTCACCGGGAAGGCTCCCAGCTCCGTAATGAGCTTTCCGAAAACCGGAACTTCAAACAGTTCGGCTTTCGCCATAAAATGAACCTTGCGCTTTAACAGAAGCGCTACTGCCGGCGGATCGAAATTGCTAATATGGTTGGAACATAAGAGCACTCCGCCTTCTTGCGGAACATGTTCCAGACCAGCAGCTTCAAACCGAAACAGCAGTTTATAAATGGCTCTTACAATTACTCGGCAAAAGCTGTAGATCATTCTACACTACTCTCCATCCCATAAGCCTCACATAAAGATACGATGGCTTCCGATACTTCTGAGATTGTCATACGGGTCGTGTCGAGCAGCACAGCATCACTGGCTTGACGCAGCGGAGATACTTCCCGCTCGGCATCCAGCCGGTCCCGCTCAGCAATATCGCGGGTGAGCTGCTCCAGCGATGTGCTTTCCGGATTCTTCATTTCCTGAAACCGGCGCCGAGCCCGTTCTTCAACCGCCGCTGTCATAAAGACCTTCACTTCGGCAGCAGGCAGAACGGTAGTCCCGATATCGCGTCCATCCATTACGACGCCTTTGCGCAAAGCCATTTGCCGCTGAAGGGAAACCATCAAAGACCGCAGCCCCTCGATTTGCGCATATCGCGACACATTTGCATTGATATCATAAGAACGAATCTGTTCCGTGACATCAATCCCGTCCAGAAGCACCTTCTGACCTTCTTCTCCGGGTTTTAATTCAATAACCATGTCCCGGGCTACTTGAAGCACTTTGTCTTCATTTTCCGGTGGAATTCCTAATTCAAGCATTCGCAACGTAACCGCGCGGTACATGGCTCCGGTATCCACATAGACATAACCAAGCTTGCCGGCAACCATACGTGCGACTGTGCTTTTGCCTGCCCCCGCCGGTCCATCGATCGCGATGTTGATTTTGCTGTTCATGTAACCCTTCGATTGACCTGACAAGGGGTATTCCTCCTCAAACTGCAAAGCTTATCTGTTAAACTCAAGAAAAAAGCAGGCATTGCCTGCGACGTGAAAATTATACCACATAAAAAAGGAGGATGCAAAAAAGTCAGTTTCCCTCCGGTATTTTTACAGGAACCGTTATAGGCTTCGGAATCTTGCCTTCCCATCTTTCGGCTGACGAAATCACGCTCCGCACGGAAGGGATTTGCAGCAAAAGCTGACTCATAAAAAGACAGATGATTAGCAGGATCAACCCTTTTCTCAACCAACGCTCCACCCCGCTGCTGAACTGAATGAATAGAGCCGTATATTCCTCTTCGTCCCTGTTACTATTCATAACTATTCACCCTCTAAATCAAAGTAATTGTTATAATTACCCAGAGGTTGAAAGTTTATGTATCACGCTATTTACTAAATGAATGCCGGCAAACTTTTTTACCGGTTTCTGAAGTCAAACTGGCGTTCGAAGCAGTAGCGAATAATTTTCTGCCGCTCATAATCCGTAATGCCGGTAAATTTAAGCATAACCTGCTGCTTGCCGGACTCCAGCTTCTTCTTGCGAACGACCTCCGCTTCAAAATGAACATGCTCGATGGAACCATTCCGGTAAGGAACGAGCAGCCAGCAGTCCAGTAAATCCCCTTCCACGACCTGATTAGAACTTTCTGCAAAATAAGAAACACCGCCGCCGCCTACATCATCCGTTACCACTAAAAACCGCTGACCGTTCTTCATTCCCACCGCAAGCTCAAGCTCCGCCGGGACACGAAGGTAGTTGCGCCGCTGAACCTGAGTGATGGAAGAGGGTTCTGGCTTGCGTATGCGGACCTGACGGACTACATCATTCGTAAAACCTAACACGTATGTACTAAAGTAATTTTTGGTGCCGGACTCGGTCATGAAATAAACGGACAACTCTTCGCCTATAAACAATCTTTTCAAGCGATTGTGACCGACCTCCATCGGGACTTCAATCAGCAGGGCATCCTCCTCGATATCCGATATACGCGATTTGTATTCGGTTTTGGCTTCCTTTTCATCCCCGGAGACCACTTGAAGATAAACGAACTCGTTAACTTTTGGATACACTTTTGATCACCGCCAGTAGCACAAAATTTTTCTATATGAATTATAGCACGTCCCTGCTTTAAAAAATGATTCAATTTAAACAAAAAAGCAGCCTCATCCTTTTAGATGAAAGCTGCTTACAGGTTTTAATGTTTCCGTCTCAGGAGCGGCTGGTTCCCGCCTGAAGGAACTCCTCGACTTTCTCCTCTTCTCCGGTGTCGCCGTTCAGATAGATTCTGTAGTTGGAGCCGTTAATCCGGCCGCTGAACTCGTAGGTAGCTACCCGCTGGCCGGCGTCATTGTCGATAACCGCCATCCGGTGGTAATTTTCCTTGAACTCAGGGTTTAAATGTTTTTTGACCTCGGCAAGGGTCAGTTTGGCTTTTGGAAGCTGTTCTTTCTGATCCTTGTTTCTTTCGTACACATAATCGCTGCACTGCAGGCCTGTAACCTCGCCATTATCCAGTGCGACGCGGACCGTTGCTTTCTCCGGATAAATCAAAACTCCATCCTGGGAGTGAACAAAGGTCATGCTGCCCATGTTGTCATATTCATCATAAGTGACCGGTGTCATATCCTCGAAACCTTTGCTTTTGAGGAACTCGCCGGCTTTCTGCCGGGCCACATCCGCTGAAACCGAACGCGGGCCTACCTCTCTGGAAAGGCTGTAGGCAATCATATCCCCGCCCTGTTGGGTGAAATCCAGGGAAGCAACCGCACTCGCATTTTTACCGGCTCCCGTTGCTGTGGCCGTATAAGAAGACCATTCAGTGCCGGCACCGTTTTCGGTAACCTTGATGTTACCTGCTTGGGTACCCAGGAATTTGGCTGCCTTATCACGGATTTCATTCTGTGAAACCGGCTTGGCATCCAGCTTCTTCACGCTGCGTTTCTTATAAACGCTCGCCACTGAAGGCCCAAGATCAAGCTCCGGATATTCGCTGACTTTCTTATCCACCGTTTTGAAGCCGTCGATAATGGTATTATCAGCAGCCGCTTTTTCCGTTGCCAGTGCAGATTCGACGTCCATCCAGCGAAGACGGTTCGAGATAACCTTATTTTGAACCTGCTGCAAATTTTTCGAGATTTCTCCCGTACGCTTGTAAAGCTCTTTCAAATTGCTTAACTCTGACGTGCTCAGCGGACTTTTGGTCAAATCGCGAGCGGCTGTCTGATAAGAAAACTGGCTGACATGAGACAGCAGTTCTTCCGTCTGGTTAAAAGGAAGTAGTGTTAAAGGCAGCTGATTGATCTCCCCCTGTGCCTCACTTGTAATCCTCCATACATTCATTAACCCCTTGCGGTGCATCTGGGTAGAATCCGAATTCACCGCCAACGTATTGCCAAGTTCCCCATGGATCCGGTCCACGTGGTAAGACAAGTCATGAAATGCTCGCTGATATTGGTTTTCCGCTTTGAGCAGTACCGAGTTTTTGTCCCGGTTCTCTTGATATCCCCACACCAGAGCCCCGATCAGCAATATAGTCATGACGGGAAATAATACACCGCTTAACCGTCTGTACATCAACTATTCGCTCTCCTTTCTTCAATTAACTGCCATTAGTTTGACAAGAAGAAAGGGACTTTATGCATGCTTTTTTGATCCGTTCCTAGATTGGAATTTCTTCGATTTCAAATGCTTCCGTATTATCGCAAATACACTGCTTAAACCCGGTCTCCAGTTTGCCCCGTTCTTTCCGGGCTCTTAAAATGAACCGTTCTCCACAGCTTTTGCACGTGATTGTGACTTTTACCCGCATAAAAAACATCCTTTCCCTGAGATTTCCGTTTGACGGTGCTATCAGGTATAGGATGCCCATTTTATGGATATTTAGTCTCTTGAACTGGCCTCCATCGGCCGGAACGGCGAGCGGCTGTTGGCCCTTGTTATCTTGCCAAGCCCCCCATACCATAGGAAAGCCATCAAAGGGACGATGTACCAAAGCCAGTACTCCGAAATGTTGCCAAGAACCCAATCATATATGCCATGCCAAAACACGGGGAGAAGCAGTGAAAACAATAAATAACGTCCCGTTTTGTTCCCATTTGAGAACTTGGCGCGGCCCAGATAGTAACCCATAATGACCCCAAACATCGCATGTCCGGAAACCGGAAGCAGCGCGCGGATCAGCAGCGAACCAATGGCCGCCTCATGAGTTAAACCAAAGAGCACGTTCTCAATCGTAGCAAAACCGAGGGAAACGGCGGTTGCATAAACAATTCCGTCATAAGGCTCGTCGAATTCCGTATGGTTGTAGATCATATGATAAAGCACAAACCATTTGACGAGTTCTTCAATGCCCGCCGAGATCAGAAAAGAATAAACAAACGAATTATTTCCAAGCCATATAATAAGACCCCGCTGCAGAATCATGATCGGGAAAACAATCAGAAATCCGACCAGAAATATCTTAATCACCATATGCAGCGGTTCTGTATCATATTTATCCTTCAAGTAAAAATAGGTCAGCAGCGCAAGACCAGGAGCGAGCGCAGCCGTACCAATTGAAAACCACAGCAAACGTCATCTCCTCCTTCCGGTTTACGCCGCGGCGTTAAAAATAATTACGATTAAAATTATTAAAACTAAAATAATTATGATTACAATAAGAAAGGTCCGCATCGCCTTGTAGGAAGACGCGGACCCCTGAACCTGCCCGATTGTCAGGACTGGCGTTTGAAATGAGATACGATTGTTTGAATAGCATTCTCTTCCATAACGACCTTGCCGTATTCATCAAGAACTGCCGGAGTCACAGAGGTTGCTTCTCCATACTCAGCCAAAACTGCAATGAGCAGCTGCTGTTTGGCTTCTTCGACGTCTTCAGGTTCCAGGTACAGAACCCATTTCCCTTTATAGTTATACAGCCTTCCGGCTCCGGTAAGTGAATGGTTTAGTACATGAGCAGCTTCGATAAGCACTTCAAAGTCGCTAAAGGCATACACAATGGAATCGCTAAGTTCAAGCGTAACTTCCATCTCGTATACGTCGTCCGCCATCTCGTCCTCGCTCATAGAACTGAACGGATGACTGCGATCATATTTGCCTCGCGTCACGATGACGACCATCCCTTGCGCAGGGAGTGCGAAAACTTCAACAGCTAGCGGTCCTGTAGCATCAAAGCCCAATTCATTATAAGCTTGATCCATCATTTCCGTAAATAGATCCTGGACTTTGGGAATTTCCTGCCACATATCCTCTTTCTGTATTCCGCGTTCGCTAAGGTCATCAAAAGTGAGGAAAATCCGTATCTTATCCTGGCCCAAACGTTCTATTTTCATACAGGATCCTCCTCTCCAATCCGTGTTACAACAGATTATGAAGCACTCAGCAATGTGTGCTGGAAATGGTTCTATGTAATTATGTTATCATTTATTTCACTCAATTGCACGCAATAAAATAGTTAAAAAAAAGAATCATTTCCCTGGTATAGACCAGAAGAAATGATTCTATATACCGCTTTTTATTACAAACCAGGAATAATCGTATTTGTCTCTTTCATGATGAGTTCGACTTCGCGGCGTACGTCAGGGTTGCCTTTAATAAAGTCCTTAATCGTTTTGAGATTCGATTCCTTCTGCTCCGCCTTATGAACCGGATTTACGCTTTGTTTATCCGTTTTGATACTGTTGGCAAGGCTCCCGGAATCCATGCCGTTAAAGGTGCCGTTGCTTTTGTTTTTGGCCAGATTGGCAAAGCTGATCATCGAACCAGCGCCGGATGCGGCGGACATCAAACCTTTTCTTTTTCTGGAAGCCCAAACAACGCCGGCCGCCCCTAAAGCTACGCCCATTAGAAATGAAGAAGTTTTCACTTGCGGATGCCTCCTTTAGATTAAGATCACAAGTATTGTTGCCGCCGCGCAGCCGTCTCATGCGGCATAAATACAGGAAATCCCCTTCGTCAGGAAAGCTTGTCCACAACCAGCCAGATAGGCTTATTTGCCTTGTTTGACGGCCCATGGGGAAGCATGGAACCCCCACCACAGCAGCCAGATCGTTAATCCGATAAAAATCACCAGAAGCACATTAAAAAACCACCTCGTCCACTTCACTCGATTCGAGGGATAAGTTTCTGTGCGCGAAGGTGTAAGCTCTTGTTCCGGCAGATCTATGTTGTCTTTGATGATTTTCTCCGCCCTGCCTTTACGTCCTGCGGGGATTGAATCCGGCTCGGCCCCTCTCTCAACTGAGCGGTTTATGGCCGTCTGCGGAGTGTGCAGCGTTCTGGACGATTTGGACGATCCGGACGCTGTTGACGATTTGGACAGTTTGGGGGGTGTTGACTGAATTGGCTGCTTGGCCGATCTGGACGGTTCGGCGAAGCTGTGAGCCGAAGCTTTTACGCCTTTTCTCTCACTGTTAACCGTTTTTGCTCCAATAATCTCCCTCGCCGCTGCAGCATTGTAAACAGCTGTATTCAGCATAACCTCTTCTTCAACCCCTTCGAGCGGGGTTGATCGATGTGATGAGGATCTCGTCCGTTTTTGTTCAGTCTTACCGGCGTGTCTTTTGCCTAACCTTTCCACTCTGCTTAATCTTTGATTCATGGTTCCCTCCGAAACCGGATCACAAGTCCGGAAATCAGGTCGATCAGAAAATGACACAAAATCGGCGCCCAAAGGGTCCCTGAAGCCAAATAAATGTATCCAAGGCCATAACTGCTCGCAAATACCCACGCCGTAGGGATCCAGTGCCGCAAATAACGAACATGAATGACCGCAAACAAAATGCTGGTCCAGTAAGGGCCTATAGAATGCTGAATCGCTCCGCGGAACAGCATTTCCTCACAAATGGCTACGATCACAGCAATGATAATAATGTGCCAGACCGGCCGTTTTCGAAACAGCATTTCATTTATGCCGCCGTCATCCATGGTGCTTTCCGAAATGACCCTAGATAAAACCAAATCGACGACAAAAGCAACTCCGGCTAATCCCAGCCCCCACCAGACAAAATCAAGGTCAGACGGGATCCTTAAAAGCTTCAGCGGATTACGCCATTGAAACAGCATAATAATCAGACTTAGAACTAATGTAAGTCCCTGGGTGAAATATAAATTGATCAATAAGAGCCGATCGTTTAATTCTTCAGGCTTTACCCGTCTTAATTTGATTTTTTCTAATTTTTTTCTCATCCACATACCGCTTTTCTTCAGAGATTGTCTTTATGGTGTCCTTCATAAAATCATAACCGATTGGGACAGCCATGTTCAAGGCGCCACAAGAAGTAAAATTCATCTGTCTTGACCGGATGAAAAGACCCGAATATCCCCAAATTGCGGTATTGACAGTCTTTACTTGCCATGTTACATTATGAAAAATCAATCGATAACACGTTGATGGAGAAAGGTCGATTTTGAGCTTTCAGAGAGCCGGTGGTCGCTGCGAACCGGCAGCTTGGGAATCCAAACCTAGCCCTCCAGAGTGCTGTGCTGAAGCTTCAGTAGGCCGGCCGGTTGAAATCCGTTATCATTTCTGTCGCAAGACATGGAGGCCGGATCTGCAAAGATACGGCGAATAAGGGTGGCACCACGAACAGTCTCGTCCCTTACTACGGTGGTAGTATGCGGATTGGGGCTTTTTTTATTGTTGTTGTTATTTACCGTAGGACAGCAGGCCTAAAGAGCCTGTTGAAGTCCCTATTCGCACGCATCCTTTGTCGCGGCAATTCAGCACTTCTCTAAAGCGTGCTTCCGAAGTAAGTTTTGTCGATGCTTACCAAGGAGCTTATGCTATACAAAACTTTAAGCTCATGCTTCCGAAGTAAGTTTTGTCGTTGCTTATCAGGAGGCTTATGCTATACAAAACTTTTAGGAGGTCAAAACATGTTTAAAGTGTTAGTGTCGGATCCGATCAGCGATTTGGGAATTCAGCAGCTTGTGGATGCCGAGGATGTTACTGTAGATCGGGTAACCGGTCTGAATGAAGCCGAACTTATTGCCATTATTCCGCAGTACGATGCCCTGCTTGTCCGCAGTCAGACCAAGGTGACCCCAGCTATTATGAAAGCCGGTGAACGCCTCAAAGTGATCGGCAGAGCCGGTGTTGGCGTTGACAACATTGACCTGGAAGCCGCCACTCAGTCCGGCATTATCGTTATTAATGCGCCGGACGGCAACACGATTACAACATGTGAGCATGCTTTTGCCATGATGATGGCGTTAGCCCGCCATATCCCGCAGGCATATGCTAAAACGATCAGCGGACAATGGGACCGCAAATTCCTAGGCGTTGAGCTCCGCAACAAGAAGCTGGGCGTCCTGGGTATGGGCCGCATCGGCAGTGAAGTCGCCAAACGGGCCAAAGCTTTCGGCATGGACATTTTGGGGTATGACCCCTTCCTGACGGAAGACCGCGCCGAGAAAATGGGCGTCCAGCTTGCTACCGTGGACTACATCGTACGTCATGCCGATTTTATTACGGTTCATACGCCGCTCACTCCGGAAACCAAACACATGATTGCTTCTCCGCAGTTTGAAGTGATGAAAAAAGGAATGCGGATCATCAACTGTGCCCGCGGCGGGATTATCGATGAGAAAGCGCTGATCGAAGCTATCGATCAAGGTATTGTCGCCGGTGCTGCCTTCGACGTATTCGAGCAGGAGCCGCCTCAGTCGGATCATCCTTTCCTGAACCACCCGAACGTTATCGTAACGCCTCACCTTGGGGCCTCGACCGTGGAAGCACAAGAAAATGTTGCAATCGACGTATCGGAACAGGTGCTGCACATCCTTCGTGACGAACCTTTCAAAAATGCGGTGAACATGCCGCCTGTGGCCGCAAGCGTCATGAACAAACTCCAGCCCTACTTCGGTCTTGGAGAGAAAATCGGCTCGATCGCTGCACAAATCAATCAAGCTGCCATTAAAGGCATTCAAATTGACTACGCTGGCGATTTGTCCGAGGTCGATACGCAGCCGCTGACCCGTTATATTCTAAAGGGCGTACTAGCGCGCCACTTCGGCAGCGATGTTAACATCGTCAACTCGATGCATTTGGCAAAAACCCGTGATGTTCATGTGGCCGTCTCCTCTGCTCCGGCACGGAAAGGTTTCATGAATCTGATTACGATTACGCTGCAAACCTCCAGCGGCGATACCCAAATCGCCGGAACTTTATTGAATGGATACGGAGAACGTATTGTACAAATCAATAAATTCCCGGTTGATATCGCTCCGGAAGGACATCTGATCGTGATCTCCCATAATGACAAACCTGGCATTATCGGTAATGTCGGAACGCTGCTTGGCCGCAATGATGTGAACATCGCATCCATGCAGGTTGGCCGTCAAGTTGTCGGCGGGGAAGCTATCATGGTGCTGACGGTTGACAAAGCGGTACCTGAATATGTGCTGGATGAGCTGACCAAATTGCCGGAGCTGAAGACCGCCAAGGAAATCGTGCTCGCCTAACCAACAGGATTTATTCATCAGTCCCGCCAGTTCCGCCCTATTCGACTCAAGTCAAGTTTATACTCTATGCCGAAAACGTTCTTCCTCTTTCAGGAAGGACGTTTTTTATTCTTGCCATTAACATCACTATATTATAATATTACGATATAACGTTTTTGTGAGGTGGTCGATTTGGACAACAATTTTAAACAATATGAGGAAGCTGCCGAGAAACTTAAAGCGCTCGCCCATCCGGTCAGACTCTGCATCGTAAAGGGACTGATTACTAAAAAACAATGTAATGTTTCTTATATGCAGGACTGTCTGGGGCTTCCTCAGTCCACAGTATCCCAGCATTTGCAGAAGCTTCGCACACTCGGTATCATCGAAGCCGAACGCAGCGGTCTCGAAATCAATTATTCAATTAAAGATCAAACCATGATTCAGCTAATACAAGTATTGTTAGGAGAGGATCAATCATGAGCAAGAAAGTCTTAATTGTAGGCGGTGTAGCCGGCGGTGCCTCCGCTGCCGCCAGACTTCGAAGATTGGACGAAGAAGCACAAATTATTATGTTCGAAAGGGAACAGCACATCTCAATCGCTAATTGCGGTCTTCCCTATTATATTGGAGAGTCGATAAAGGACCGCTCCAAATTGTTGGTTCAAACTCCAGAAGCCATGAAGCAGCGCTTTAATCTTGATATCCGTACGAAAAGCGAAGTTATCTCCGTAAATACCGAGAACAAAACCGTACAAGTCGCCAGCCAAGATCGCGGCGTTTACGAGGAAAGTTATGATGCGTTGATCTTATCCCCCGGAGCCAAACCGGTACGTCCTAATCTCCCGGGCATTGAAAGCCCGCTGATCTTCTCTCTTCGCAATATTCCGGATACAGATAAGATCAAAGCTAAGGTGCAGAAAGAAGGAACACAATCTGCCGTTATCATCGGCGGAGGATTTATAGGCATAGAAATGGCAGAGAATCTGCGGGAGTTGGGTCTTGAAGTCACTTTGATTGAACGAAACGCTCAAATTCTCAAGGCATTTGATTTGGAGATGGCAGCCGTCTTAGCCAAAGAGCTTGAACAGCAAGGCATTAAGTTATTGTTCTCCGAATCGGTAGCATCGTTCAGAGAAACCGGAGATCAAATCGAAACCCTATTAGAAAGTGGGCGCACTGTTACCTCTGATTTGGTCATGCTGGCAATCGGCGTAACTCCTGATACCTCTTTTCTTGCCAACAGCGGCGTTGCACTAGGTGAACGGGGACATATTCTCGTCAATGAGAAGATGGAAACCTCTGCGGAGCAAGTATTTGCAGTTGGAGACGCTGTAGAAGTTACAGACTTCGTTACTGGAATGAAGGCGGCTGTTCCGCTGGCCGGACCTGCCAATAAACAAGGCCGTATTGCAGCCGACAATGTCTGTGGTCTCCAGACAACTTTTAAAGGAACCCAAGGCACATCAATTATTAAAGTATTCGGCTTGACCGGTGCGGTTACCGGAAGCAGCGAAAGAACGCTTCAGCGTCTTAACATGTCCTATCATGTCTCCTATGTGCACCCGAGCTCTCATGCCTCCTATTATCCAGGTGCAAGCCCGCTTACAATCAAACTGCTGTTTGATGAACAGGGAATTGTGCTGGGCGCTCAGGCTGTAGGTTATGACGGCGTTGACAAACGGATCGACGACATCGCTACGCTAATCCATTTCAAGGGAACAGTAACTGATCTGACCGAACTTGAATTGGCTTATGCGCCGCCGTATTCGTCTGCCAAAGACCCGGTTAATATGGCGGGATATGCAGCTGAAAATATATTAGCCGGCAGAACCCAAGTGTTTGTTCCGTCTCAGCTTGAACAGCTTTCCAACGAGGAGATTGTACTCGTCGATGTCAGATCAGAAATGGAACACCAGAACGGGCATATTTCAGGCTCCATCAACATTCCTGTCGATGAACTGCGCAGACGCCTAAACGAATTGGATCCGGCCAAAGAAATCTGGGTATACTGCCAGGTTGGCCTTCGCGGTTATACGGCTTCAAGAATTTTGGCGCAAAAAGGATTCCGTGTCCGTAACCTGACAGGGGGTTATAAAACGTATTTAATGGCTAACTATCAGCCCGTTTCATCCGATAATGAGCCAGCGGCAGGCCCAGGAATGCAGCAAACCGCTGCTGCTTTAGAAACTCCGGTTCAGCCGCCGGCTCCGGCCCTGGTTCCGGTTACTGCTCCTGCCTCCATGCCCTTAACCGCAACAGCAGCGGAGGTAGATGCGGACATAGAAGTGGATGCCTGCGGACTATCTTGTCCCGGACCGCTGATTAAAGTCAAACAAACGATGGATCAGCTTCAAGACCGGCAAATTGCCCGGATCAGTGCCTCCGATCCCGGCTTCTATGAAGATGTTCAGGCTTGGGCCGGCATGTCGGGCAACAAGCTATTGAAGATCAGCAAGAGCAATTCCGGTATTATTGAAGCTTATATCCAGAAAGAGTCCGAACCTTCTTCTGATTCAGCTAAAGCTCCCGCAGGCGGATCAGGTGCAAGCGTAAATAAAGCCGCCGATGGAACCACTATGGTCGTTTTCAGCGGGGATTTGGATAAAGCGATTGCTTCGTTTATTATCGCCAATGGCGCTGCCGCCAGCGGCAAGAAGGTCACTTTATTTTTCACCTTCT
The DNA here is from genome assembly GCF_002240225.1 of Paenibacillus physcomitrellae. Classification (NCBI taxonomy): domain Bacteria; kingdom Bacillati; phylum Bacillota; class Bacilli; order Caryophanales; family Paenibacillaceae; genus Paenibacillus; species Paenibacillus physcomitrellae. The sequence goes on from NZ_CP022584.1 coordinate 1,186,559, forward strand.
GGGGATTAAATGTGCTGCGCCGGAACGAGAAGGCCGATATCAACAAAAGCTTTATGGGTAAAATGTTCGGCATGATGATGCCCCGCGGCAGCCGCAAGCTTGGCTTGTCCCGCATGAATATGATGGGCATGGGCTCCAAAATGATTCGAGGGGTCATGCACCGGAGCGGCATCGCTTCTCTGGAGCAGTTGATGGAAACAGCCAAAGAACAGGGTGTTGAACTGGTCGCCTGCCAAATGTCTATGGATGTAATGGGAATCCGTCAAGAGGAACTGATTCCGGGAGTCAAAATCGGCGGGGTAGGATATTATCTCGGGAAAGCCGATCAGTCAGGTATCAATCTCTTTATTTAACGAAAAAAAGTGCTGCCGCTAGGCTTAAACGCCGCGGCTGGCACTTTTTTTGATTTGGAGCCCTTCTGCTGGTCTCCGCTGTTCCACGTAGAACAAGATTTATCTTCCCGTTTCAACAAAAAAAACATCCTGAGCAGCAGAATGACTGCAGCTACTTCTGTTTTTCGACAGGCAGCTTCATCCGAAATACCGTCCCCTGCCCAACTTTGCTTTCAGCGGTAATCGTCCCGTTGTGGGCGACAACGATATTTTTGACGATGGATAATCCCAGCCCCGTCCCGGCCGATTCACCCCGGACACGCGCTTTATCCGCTTTGTAGAAGCGTTCAAAGATATAAGGCAAGTCTTCCTCGGCAATACCGTGCCCTTCGTCGGAAACGGTGATCTCCACCCATCGCTCCTGACGGGGTCCTTCGGGTATAGTTTGAGCCGAAAGAGCGATCCGGCGATTCTCCGGCGTATGTCTGAAGGCGTTATCCAGCAAGTTGGTCATCACCTGCTCCAATCGGTCTTCACTTGCTTCTTCCAGAATAAGCGTCTCCGAAGGAAGCGAAATGTCCAACTGGATGGAACGTTCCTTCGCCCGGACAATGAACTTCCGGTACACTCTGTTCAGCAGCTCGCTCAGGTCGGTCTCATGCATAACCATTTCCGTATGACCGGCTTCCATACGGGCCAAATCCAGCAGATCGTGAACCAGCCTTCCCATGCGAAGGGATTCATCGTAGATCACCTGAATCAGCTCGCGTTCCTCTTCCGGCGTCGAAGCCATCCCGTCCAGCAGGGCTTCGCTGTAGCCCTGCATCATGGACAGCGGGGTGCGAATCTCGTGCGAGACATTCGCCACAAAATCCTTGCGCATCTTCTCAAGCTGAGCTTGTTCCGTTACGTCACGGAGAACGGCCACCGCTCCTTGAATATCCCCTTCTGAAGTCAGAGGCGTCATGTGAACCGACCATACGGTTTGTTTGACATGAACATCTTCCCGCTGATCTTCCTTCTCGCCGAATACCCGCCTGAACATCGGCACAAGCGGCTCGGGCACCGGACGCAGCGACGAAGGAATAAGCCCCTGCGCTGTTTCCATTTCTTTTTCTTTATCCCGATCGATATTCTCCCACTGATGCAGAAGTTCTTCCGCCGGCGGATTGGTCAAAATCACCGCACCGTTCTGATCGATGGTAAGGACAGCATCATTCATGCTGCGCAGGACGCTGGCTAAATGCTCTTTCTCGAGGTTCAGGCTGCGGATCGTATTATCCAGCTCTTCGGCCATATGGTTAAACGTGCTTGCCAAATCGCCGATTTCATCGCTTGTCCGCATGGTTACCCGGGTATCATAATGCCCGGTCCTGATTTCATCAGCAGCCTGGATGAGCCGCCGCATCGGCTGGGTGATTTTTGTGAATAGAAATAGGGCAAAGAAAGTAGTTAACGCAAAGCCGGCAATGGAGACCCATACAAACAGCGATTTGATCGCGCCGGAATTGGTGAAATTTGTATCAATGTAAGGAAGCAGGAACAGACCCAGCGTCAGCAATACACAGGCAACCAAGGCGCTGATCGTCAGCCAAAGCTTGCCGACAAGTGACCTCCAGAAGCCCGCCACTTATTTGCCGACCTCCAGCTTATAACCGACGCCCCATACCGTGGTGATCATCAAAGCCGCTTCGGGAGACACTTTGTTGAGCTTCTCGCGCAGACGTTTGACGTGGGTATCCACCGTACGTAAATCGCCGAAAAATTCGTAGTTCCACACATCCTTCAGCAGCTCTTCGCGGGAAAATACCTTGTCCGGTGAAACAGCCAAGTAATGCAGCAGCTCGTATTCCTTAGGCGTCAGGCTGATCTCCTCCCCGCCGGCAGTTACCCGATGGGCATCATGCTCGATCGTCAGACTCGGGAAGACAATAGTGCTGCTGCTTCCGGTCTCCTGGGACAAGAAAGCAGTCGCCGAGGAACGGCGCAAAATAGCCTTAACGCGGTAAATGACCTCGCGGGGGCTGAACGGTTTTACGACATAATCATCCGCACCAACCTCAAAGCCTTGTACCCGGTTCACTTCTTCGCCTTTGGCCGTCAGCATCAGCACCGGTGTAGCCTTGGCCTGTCTTAAACGGTTGCAGACCTCGATCCCGTCCATGCCGGGAAGCATAACGTCGAGCAGGACGAGATCATAATCATACTCCATCGCTTTCTTGAGAGCGCTTTCCCCATCCTCTGCTTCGTCGATCTCATAGCCCTCTTTCTCCAGATACATCTTGAGCAGACGCCGAATCCGTTCTTCGTCATCTACAACTAAAATGCGGTTGACCTGTTCTGACATCCTAAACAACCCCTCCATCTGATTGCCTGATCCATGTTCAGGCGGCGGCAAATCTATAATGAAAATATTGTACTTCCGTCATTTATGTTCTTCAAATCCACTCCAGCAGAAACGCCGCTTGGTCCCGAACAAGGTGACAGCAAGCGACGCTCAGGCTTGAGTTTTTGATTAATGCTGCTTTTTCCCACCTGCTACAACAGCGCTTTGACGCAGGTTATCCACTTCATTTTTGGTCAGATGACGGTAAACCCCGCGTTTCAAAGTTCCCAGAAACAAATTCCCGAACGAAATACGTTTCAGACGGGTAACCGGATGACCAATGGCTTCAAACATCCGGCGAACCTGACGATTTCTACCTTCGTGGATCGTGATGGAGATCGTGGCCTGTTTATTGTCCGGATCAACATCATGATATTCCACCTCGGCCGGAGCCGTCATCCCGTCCTCCAGCATAATGCCTTTCTTAAGCTTGTCCAGTTCCGTACCGTGCGGAACTCCCTTTACGGTTGCGAGATACGTTTTGGGCACATGGTGTTTAGGATGGGTCAGCAGATGGGCGAATTCGCCGTCATTCGTTAACAAAAGCAGCCCTTCCGTATCGTAATCCAGTCGTCCGACCGGGTATACTCTTTCCTTGATTCCTTTTAAGTAATCGGTGACAATCTTCCGTCCGTGCGGGTCGCTGGCGCTGGTAATAACCCCTTTGGGTTTATTGAACAAAAGGTACAGCTTCTGCTCCGCTCCGATATTCTTCCCAGCTACCGTGATCGTGTCCGTAGCAGGGTCGGCTTTAGTCCCAAGCACGGTAACCGTTTCACCGTTGACCTGGACCTTGCCGGCCAAAATGAGCTCTTCACATTTGCGGCGCGAGGCCACTCCCGCTTGAGCCAGTATTTTCTGCAATCTTTCTTCCATATTCTCAAGTCACCTCTCATTCATGATACCCACTTGCGTATAAAATCACAATAGACAAAGCTAAAAACGCTCCCGCAAGGAGAGCGTTATCCTGGTTTCAGCCAGATTTAGCCAAACAGAAGCAAACAAATAAAAATGGCAGCCGCAAAACCAACCAGGTCTGAAAATAAGCCGACCTTCAGCGCATATCGGCCGTTGCGGATGCCTACCGCTCCGAAATAAACCGTAAGCACATAAAGAGTTGTATCCGTACTGCCCTGTATGGTTGAAGCAATCCGGCCGATCATGGAATCCGGACCATAAGTTTTGATGAGATCGGTTGTGAAGGCTAAGGAGCCTGTCCCGGTTAAGGGCCGCAATATGCCAAGCGGAAGCACCTCAGGGGGAATATGCAGCCATTGGACGAGCGGCGCGGCCAGGCCTATTAGAAAGTCCATCGCACCCGAAGCCCGGAACACACTGATCGCCACCATCATCCCCACCAGATGGGGGATAATCCCGATCGCCGTTGAGAAACCATCCTTGGCTCCATCCACAAAGGACTCGTATACCGGTATCTTCCGGAAAAAGGCGTAGAGCGGAATAAAAGCAATCATGACCGGAACCGCCCAAGCCGAGATTTGATGTATCCAGTTCAAGTACCCTCACCCCATCCGGCGGAAGCTGAACGAGTCGCAGGAGGAGGAGCGCTGTTAGCGGCACCGGCAGGCGGTACAGGAGGGTAAGGTGTCCTGCGGCGGTACCAGCGGTCTGCAAAAACGGCAGCCAAGGTAGCGATTGCCGTCGCAAGCAACGTGCTGCCAACGATTTCGGCCGGATTAGCCGAATGATAGGTATTCCGGATCGCGATCAGCGTGGTCGGTATAAGCGTGATGCTTGCCGTATTTAGGGCCAGCAGCGTACACATGGCCGGCGAAGCCGAAGTTTTGTCCGGATTCAGCCGCTGAAGCTCCTGCATGGCACGAATGCCCATAGGTGTGGCGGCATTGCCGAGACCCAGCAGATTGGCACTCATGTTGGATAGTATGTACCCCATGGCGGGATCGTTTTTCGGCACGTCCGGGAATAGAAAGCGGACCACCGGTCCCATCAGCTTAGAAATCTTGGCGACAAGCCCGGCATCTTCGGCCAAACGCATGATGCCCATCCAGAACACCAGCACGCTGATCAGACCGAAACAGACGGTAACCCCTGTCTCCGCTCCTTCAAATGCAGCTTTGGTAACCAGATTGATGTCGCCCTTGTATGCGGCAAACCCAAAGCCGATAAGCAGCATGCCCAGCCATATTTTATTAACCATGTTTCCCCTCTCCCCTTTACAGCTGACAATCTATTCTTAATTGCTTGAATGCCCCTTCCCCTTTTGCTGTTCAATTTGCTTGTTCTCATATAGCGGCACGGAGCCGATGATTTCACCATTAAGCTTCAATACGAGTTTCCCCCGAAATCCAAATGGATCTCGAGATTCCATAACCTTAATCTCCTGCTGAACCTGCTGTTTCTCGGAAGCGTGAAGCGGATACTGGAAGTCAATCCCGGCGGTAAGATCCATTCCCTCATGTTTGATAGGCTGCTGCTTGTTCACCAAGGTTTGAAGCGGGAAATTGGCAAAACCGAAATCCAGCATGTTGGCATGGTCATTCCAGTCATCTCCGTCATTGAGTGTAACCGCAGCGAGCTGCTGGCCGTTCCGGGTCGCCGAGCTGACCAGACAGCGTCGGGCAATCTTTGTAAATCCGGTCTTGACGCCATCCGCGCCTTCATACATTCTCAGCATTTTATTTTTGTTGAGCCAGTCATAACCCCAGGATTCGTTTGGGTTTGGCGCCTTTTTCTGCTTGGTGGACACTATTTGTTTAAACACCGGATTATGCAGGGCGTAAGCCGTAAGCTTGGCCAAATCATTGGCTGTTGAATAATGCTGTTTGTGATCAAGCCCGTGCGGATTCATGAAATGCGTATGCTTCAAGCCGATCATTTCCGCCTTCTGGTTCATCAAATGCACGAAACCTTCCTCAGACCCGCCGACATGCTCGGCAATGGCTGTGGCTGCATCATTACCAGAACGAAGCATCAGGCCGTAAAGCATATTTTCCAAAGTCATCTCTTCGCCCAGCTTCAAATAAATGGAGGAGCCTTCTTTGCCGAAGGCTTTGGCACTCACCTTGACCTTCTTGTCCAGTCCTCCGTTTTCAATAGCCACTATCGCGGTCATAATTTTGGTCAAGCTCGCAATCGGCAAAATCTCGTCCCCTTGTTTGCTGTACAGCAGCCTGCCGGATTCCACATCAATCAGTGCGGCTGCCTGGGCGTGCGTGCCCACCTCCGGAGGTCCTTTCGTCTCTTCTTGCGCTCTGACTCCTACTGGCTGTAGCAGCAGACAGGTCAATAGCATTAAACCTAACCAGGAAATCTTTCGCTTCAATCGTTTCATAACCTACTCCTTAGCTGATTGGTCTGGTGATGAAGATTCTGATAGTTAATATATGCATAAAGGGCCTGGATAGACCCCGTTTGTCCATCTTTGCCCAGTCCGAAGATAAAAAAACCCTTCCACGATTCGGAAGGGAAATTCATGGCTGTCGGATAGTTCATTTATACGCGCGACTGAAACGTTGGTGTTTCGGAGACAACCATCGTCGAATTGCCGCTTTGATTGAACATATTCTGCAGCTGAGAAATGACGTTTGGGACGGTATCGATAATTTTCTCCATCACGTGGGTTTGATTATCGAGCGGCACCACATTTACGCCTTGAGGCCCTACAACGAGAAAGGCAATCGGGTTAATCGAAACGCCCCCGCCGCTGCCGCCGCCAAATGGACGACTAACTTCGTTGTTCTCGCTATGATGTTCGTGATGCTCACCGGAAATCCGGAAATCACTCCCACCTGCAGCAAACCCGAACCCGACGCGGCTGATCGGCAAAATTACGCTGCCGTCCTTGGTTTCCACCGGAGCTCCAACGATTGTGTTCACATCGACCATAGCCTTGATGTTCTCCATAGCGGTTCTCATCAAGCCTTGAATAGGATGTTCAGCCATTGTTTAGTTCCTCCTTTCACTTTGAGCACGCGAGTTATAAGAGTCAGTCCAGCATACATAGCATATCCTAGACCTATTTTCGCTATGCAATCCATTTGTGTTGTAAAGTGAGGAGTCGTGCCAAACCCCGGCGACACCTCGAGTTCGGGCGGCTTCTTCATGTTCACGCGGAAGGACAGTCCGCCAACGATGCAGTTCTTCAGACTCCAGAGCAAACCGCTCACTACCGCCGTATGATCCGCTTCCTTCAGGGCAAAATCCGTAGTCCATTCCAGCCGGTCGACCTCCAGATGTTTGAGCATGGCATTCGTCCACTGCTTTAAGCCATCGGTGGCATGCAGAATCTGAATATAAATTTCGTCCCAATGCTGAAGCACCTCCTTACCGATATGCTGGGCAGTTTCCTTATGATCCGACCTTATGGGTAACTTGCTGTCCGTAGCCGTATCCACCTTAAACCCTTGCTTGAAGTTGTCAAAAATAATGCGGGGCACCTCATAATGAAGGTTCACCAAACCAAACAGGGCCTTCATTTCCGCGGTTATCCGCTCGTCTTTATTCTGCTTTCTGGCATGAATTGTAATGGTGATTCTGGACAACAAAACAAACAGAAGCAGCAGGACCACTGCCAGCACCAGCAGCCCCGTCCAAATCCATATCCACATCCTTCAACCCTCCGTCCCAAGTGAAAAATCCATTTTCTAGTATGCCTGACCGGCTTACATATCATTCCTTTCTTCTCTCCAGCTCCATATTCCATGCAACAAAAAAAACGGGTGAACCGGGAATATCATTCCCGGGCACCCGTTTACTGGTTAATCCACATCGTCAATAGTCAGCTGCTCGCTGCGGATACGGTCAAATAAATCATGAGTTTCGTCCTCCAGCGGATCAGCCTCTGCAAACTGTTCGGGATCCGGCAGATCCTTCAGGCTCGCCAGCCCAAAATAGTCAAGGAACGCTTTGGTTGTCCCGTACAAAATCGGGCGCCCGATCGCCTCCGCTCTGCCAACCTCCTGAATCAGATCTTTGTTGACCAGCGTGTGAATTGCTCTTTCCGCTTTAACGCCGCGGATATCTTCAATTTCAATCCGGGTAATCGGCTGGCGGTAAGCAATGATCGACAACGTCTCCAGTGCCGCTTGAGATAAGGAAGACCTTGAAGGCGAATACGCTAATTTCTCGAAATAAGGAGCGTGCTCCTTGAGCGTAGCCATCTGAAAATGTCCGGCAATCTCCAACAGCTGCAGTCCCCGCCCTTCGTTGGACATATCTTTCTTCAATTCGTCCAGCACTTCTTTAATCATTTCGGGGCGCTGATCCAGCACCTCGCATAGTTGTTTCACGGTCAGCCCTTCCTCACCGGCCAGGAAGAGCATCCCTTCAATAATCGATTTCAACTTCAGAAAATCCATTACCGGCTTGTTCCCCTTTCCACTCCATCACAATGTCATCAAACAAATGATTTTGGTAGCACAAAATAAGCTTCATCTTCATTAATTCCAGGATCGCCAGAAATGTAACAACCACCTCGTGGCGGGACAAATCTTCATCCAGCAGCTTGGAAAATAACACCCGTCCACCGCGCCCTGCCAGCTCGAGCACACTCACTACTTCCTTGATCCGGTCCTTCACGGAAATTTCGTCCCGCTGGATCCGGGCCACCGTATTCCGTTTGACCGCCTTGCGGAGCGCTTTATGAAACACGCTGATCAGGTCGGATACATGCAGCCCTTCTACCGGATTTTCGGCCGTTTCAGGCATAAAAGGCGTCAAATCCTCAGGCTCTTTGGAGAAGATAAGACTGCGCTCCCACTCCTTGTCGTGCAGAAGCTCCGCGATGCCCTTAAATTTGCGGTACTCGATCAACTTGCGGATCAGCTCTTCTTCCGGATTCTCATCCTCTTGATCATACAAATCATATTCGTCCTCCCATTCGATCACAGGAGGTTTGGGGAGAAGCTTCTTGCTTTTTATCGACAGCAGGGTAGCCGCCATTACCAGAAATTCGCTTGTAATTTCCAGCTCCAGCTCCTGCATGGAATGCAAGTAATCCATATATTGGTCCGTAATTTCGCTAATGGAGATCTCTTCAATAGCAATCTCCGCTTTGTCAATCAAGTGAAGCAGCAGATCCAGGGGACCCTCAAAGGTCTCCAGCTTGTAAAGTACCGTCACTCTATGATCCACCACCCGTACAAAAGAAAATGTAGCGCCCTTCCGAAGAAAAGCACTACATTAAATAAGCACTATTTTAGCTGATTCGTCAAGTTTGCCATTTCAATTGCCGCAATTGCAGCATCCCATCCCTTGTTGCCGGCTTTAGTTCCCGCCCGTTCAACGGCCTGTTCGATGTTCTCTGTCGTAAGCACGCCGAAAATCACCGGAAGCCCTGTTTTAAGGCTGATCGCCGCTACGCCTTTAGCCACCTCATTGCAGACGTAGTCGTAATGACTCGTAGAACCTCTGATCACCGTGCCCAGCGTGATAACCGCATCGTATTTGCCGCTTTCCGCAAGCTTCTGAGCTGCTAACGGAATTTCAAACGCCCCCGGTACCCAAGCTACATCAACCTCTTCGTCGGTTACCCCATGCCGCTTCAAGGCATCCAGCGCGCCTCCCAGCAGCTTGCTTGTAATAAACTCGTTGAAACGCCCGACCACGATTCCGTATTTCAGACCGGATGAAACCAGATTTCCTTCAAAAATTTGTCCCATTAAATAAACCTCCATATATTGTTATTTATATATTTTTTTACAGCTTTGTTGTACTAGCTTTAATCAGGTAGTCTGCGAATGATCCTCATTCTGCTCGATGTCATCCAATTCCTTCCCCTCATCGAACACCAGCATATGGCCAAGCTTGGCCTGCTTCGTGTGCAGATAAGCGGTGTTGTCCTCATTCTCCTTAATTTGGATAGGAACACGTTCCACTACCTGCAAACCGTATCCTTCAAGTCCTTTAATCTTGCGGGGATTGTTCGTCATTAGCCGGATTTGTCTGACTCCGAGATCTTTAAGGATCTGCGCCCCGATACCATACTCTCGCAAATCGGCCTGAAAACCAAGCTTGAGGTTGGCTTCTACCGTATCGAGACCTTGTTCCTGTAGCTTGTAGGCTTTCAGCTTGTTAATCAAACCGATGCCCCGCCCTTCCTGACGCATGTAGAGCAGTATTCCTCTGCCTTCTGCTTCGATTTGCTGGAGGGCAGCTGCGAATTGAGGACCGCAGTCACAGCGGTGAGAGTGGAACACATCCCCGGTCAAGCATTCGGAATGAACACGTACAAGTACAGGTTCGTCCGGGTTAATTTCCCCTTTAACTAATGCCAAATGCTCCTTGTTGTCCACGGAGTTTGTATAAGCCACGGCCCGGAACTCGCCGAAATCTGTCGGCATCCGGACCTCGACTTCCCGGTTGACCAGCTTCTCTCGCTCATTTCGATAACGGATAAGATCCCGCACGCTGATCAATTTCAATTGATGCTGGCCGGCAAATTGTTTAAGTTCGGGAAGCCGGGCCATTTCTCCATTTTCCTTGATCACTTCGCATATGACGCCAGCCGGATAAGAGCCGCAAAGTATCGCCAGATCAACCGCAGCTTCTGTATGGCCGGCTCGCCGCAATACGCCGCCTTTTTTGGCAATCAGCGGAAACATATGTCCGGGTTTGCGAAAATCCTCCGCTTTGGCTTCCGGGTTCATCAAGCCTTTAACGGTCTGGGAACGCTCGAAAGCGGAAATACCCGTTGTTGTATCCTTGTAATCGACCGAGACTGTGAAGTTGGTACCGTGGTAATCAGTGTTATGTGCAACCATAGGCGTGAGTTCCAGCTCTTCCGCTCTTTCCTGCGTAATAGGCACACAAACCAGTCCTCTTGCCTGGGTAATCATGAAATTGATGACATCAGGCGTGGCCATCTCGGCAAGCGCAACCAGATCGCCTTCATTTTCGCGGTCTTCATCGTCTACCACGATAATTGGTTTGCCTTTCTTTAACTCTTCAAGCGCTTCTTCTATGGAATCGAGCTCAATGGGTTCCAATTTTACCAACTCCCCTTCTTAAACAAATCCGTTATCGGCAAGAAAATTTAAATCCAGCCCTTTCGATCCTGCCACAGCCGACTGATCGGCCGGGCTTTTATAAAACAGCAAACGTTCCACATATTTGCCCAAAATATCACATTCCAGATTAACGCTGTCCCCCGGTTTCCTGGTGCCGAGCGCCGTCTGTGCCAGCGTATGAGGGATGATCGAAACGCTGAAACGATCCTCGTTCAATGCAGCTATGGTCAAGCTTGTGCCATCCACCGTAATCGAACCTTGGGCTACCATATACCTTAACAAATCACTGTGGACCGGTCTGATCGTATAAACAACTGCATTATAGTCACGCTGGACATCCACAATAATCCCTGTTCCATCCACATGACCCTGCACGATATGCCCGCCAAAGCGGCCTCCTGCGGACATCGCTCTTTCCAGATTCAGCTTCTGCCCGGCAGTCAGCTTGGAAAGGTTAGTATGTTTGTACGTTTGGGGCATAACATCAACGTTAAAGGAGGAGGCCGTCATGCTGGTCACTGTCAGACAAACGCCGTTAACCGCGATGCTGTCTCCGAGCCCCATGTCCTCCATGATCGTATGAGCTTCAATGCCCAGCACCATCGCTTCGCCGCTGCGGCTTACGGATTTCAGACGCCCCACTTCCTCTACCAATCCAGTAAACAAGGTTTATCCCTCCCAGCTTGGTGTTCCTGTAATCAAAAGATCATTCCCGGCCGGTGTGACTTGCAAATTCGATAATGTGATTGCATCATTCATCATGTCCGGACCGATAAAGCCGAAACTGTCCTTGCCTCCGCTGCCGATCAGCTTAGGAGCGAGGAACAGCTGAACTTCGTCTATCATTTTCTCCGCAAGGAACGATCCGCTTATCGCCCCCCCGCCCTCCACCAGTATGGACGGGATTCCAGACACCGCTAGCTGTTTTAGACCGGCTTGCAGATCCACCCGCTCCCCTTCTCCGCAGGGAATGATCCGGATTCCTTTGGCTTCAAGGAGCTGCTGCTTTGCCGGATTCCCGTGATCCACGGTCGTTAAAATAATCGTGTCCTGATCTCCTTCTTCTCCTGCCTGAAGCACTTTCGCTTCCTCGGGGATCCGAAGTTTGGAATCAACGATAATCCGGATCGGAGAAAGCCCCGGTACAGGCAGCCGGGTGGTTAAAGAGGGATTATCAGCGATAACCGTGTTCACTCCGACCAGAATAGCCGCATGCTGATGACGCATCGTATGAACAATTTGACGTGCGGCATCCCCTGTAACCCATTTACTGTCGCCTGTACGCGTCGCAATTTTGCCATCCAGCGTGCTGGCTGCTTTGAGGGTGATAAAGGGAAGTCCCGTAGTAATAAACTTGATGAATTTCCTGTTTAACTGCCTGGCTTCTGCTTCCATAACGCCGGTCTCCACCGTGATGCCGGCTTCCCTTAACATGGCGATTCCCCTGCCTGAAACTTGGGGATTCGGGTCCTCGAAGGCCACTACAACGCGGGATACCCCAGCTTCGATCAGCCTCTTGCTGCAGGGCGGGGTCGCCCCATAATGGCTGCACGGCTCAAGCGTCACATAAACGGTGCTTCCAGCTGCCCGTTCTCCCGCCATATGCAGCGCGTGAACTTCCGCATGCCCTTCGCCCCGCTTCAAATGTGCGCCCATGCCGACTACCGCGCCCTCCCGGACGACCACGGAGCCGACAACCGGATTAACGCCTGTCTGTCCCTGTGTATGCCTGGCCATATCAAGCGCAAGCGCCATATAGAACTCATCGCTCATGGGCTGTAAATTTACATCTCCGGAAGCTGTCCACTGCATGTCCTTAATTTCCTCCTTTCCCGTTTTCTTCATCCTTCAGCCCTAAAAACGCAAAAAACCCGGCCAAAGGCCGGGGCAATAGGAGAATATTCGATACCAAATAAACCAACGTCAAGCTGCCGGACAGACAAATAAGGGTTGGCCCCCCCTCAAACGAACTGCTGATTCTGCTGGTAATCAAGAATTATCCTGTCACCAGCATCACGAAACAGAACGAGTGAATTTGCCGTTCAAAGCTCATCATCGATCATCAAAGAAACCTGCACCATGCTAATTATTAGCAGCAAGCTTCCGTATCTCCTTCTCCCATCCAGACTATACTGTCGGTCCCGGAATTTCACCGGCTCAGCCGCAGCCCCGTTTTACGAACAAAACGGATGGCACGCGGGTCACGGACTAAGGCGCTGCGCTGACTGATCGTCAGGCTGGCCATCACCGTCGGTCGGGATTTTCACCCTGCCCCGAAGGATACGTTTATTAAATTGTCAGTTCAAGTTCTGACACTGCAGAGCAGCGCCTAACTTGCTTGCAATGGTAGCACTTATTGGCAGGCAATGCAATACGCAAATTCACAAGCCGCAGTAATAGCTGGCTGCTCCAAGCTTTGGCATAACGCAAAAAAAGCCTGGGCTCATCTATGCCAGACTAAATTTTGCTCATTCTATTCTTTACACTTCGTAAACTTCTACGGACTCCATGCGGTCGCGTCCTTGGAAAGCATCTACTTGCTCCATGCCGCTGACAACTTTACCGAATACGGTATGCTGGCCGTCAAGATGCGGCTGCGCTTCGTAGCAAATATAGAACTGGCTTCCGCCTGTGTTGCGTCCGGCATGAGCCATAGCCAGGGAACCACGTTCGTGTTTGTTTGGATTGATTTCGCAGTTGATGGTATAACCGGGTCCGCCGGTGCCTGTTCCGTTCGGGCAACCGCCTTGAGCTACAAAACCTGGGATAACGCGGTGAAAGACAAGGCCGTTGTAGAAGCCGGAGTTTGCCAATTTTTCAAAGTTTGCTACCGTATTCGGTGCGTCTTTATCGAACAGGTCAAGAATAACTTCTCCACCGTTCGCCAGTTTGATTCTTGCTTGTTTAGCCATGAGAGTTTAAGCTCCTTCCAAATTATGTTTCAATGTACAACATGTCCAGTTTACTATGAAAAGAATAGGAGTGCAAAGGAGCCTTGCAAAAAAGCAAATCAAAAAGACGGGTCGCCCCGTCTCATTGTCCGCCTTATTTCAGTGAATGCTGTTTGAAGATCCGTTCCGGAATCAAATCGTTAGCGATAATATCGTTTAACGATTCCCGTTTTACGACCAGATGACTCTCTCCATCCTTGACGAATACAACAGCCGGACGCGGAATCCGGTTATAATTACTGGCCATGGAGTAGTTATAAGCCCCAGTTGAAGCTACAGCCAGCAAATCGCCGGATTTGGATTCCGGCAGCTTCAGATCCCAAATGAGCATATCCCCGCTTTCGCAGCATTTCCCGGCAATAGAAACCGTTTCAGATGCCGCTTCACTGGCACGATTCGCAAGCATGGCTTCATATTTGGAATCATACAAAGCCGGACGGGGATTATCGGTCATTCCGCCGTCAACCGACACGTATTTGCGGACGCCTGGGATATCTTTACTGGAACCAATTGTGTAAAGCGTAGTCCCCGCATCACCGACAATGCTGCGGCCCGGTTCAATCCACACTTCAGGCAGCTGGTCGTAAACGCCGGAGAAGTGGTGTTTCACTGCATCCGTAATTGCCTTCACATAAACGGAAGCATGCAGCGGTGTATCTTCTTCGGTATAACGGATGCCAAAACCGCCGCCAAGATTGATTACCTTAAAAATAAAATCGAGCTCGCGCTTCACCTTTACTGCAAATTCGGATACACGTTCGGCGGCGACCTTGAAGCCTTCCACTTCAAAGATCTGCGAACCGATATGCGAATGAAGACCTAGCAGGTTCAGCTGAGGAAGTCCGATGGCCGTCTTCACCGCTTCATAAGCCGCTCCGTTCGCTAGATCAAAACCAAATTTGGAATCGGTTTGGCCCGTCGAAATATATTCATGCGTATGTGCTTCTACTCCAGGAGTGATACGCAGCAGCACGTTAACTTTTACTCCTTTATCAGCTGCAAGGGCGTTCAGCAGATGCAGCTCGTCGAAATTGTCAGCCACAAAGCAGCCGATCCTTGCGTCGATCGCCATCTGAATTTCATCAGGCGTTTTGTTATTGCCGTGGAAATGAATACGCTGCGCCGGAAAACCAGCCTTCAAAGCCGTATACAATTCCCCCTCCGAGACGACGTCGAGGCTCATCCCCTCTTCTTCCACCAACCGGCACATAGCCATCGTGCAGAAGGCCTTGCTTGCAAAGGCGACCTGGAAAGCCAAACCCGATTGCCGGAAAGCTTCCGTAAACTCCCGCGCGCGCGCGCGGATCAGCGTTTCGTCCATTATATACAGCGGTGTTCCGTATTGTTCCTTTAGTTCTACAGTATCACAGCCGCCGATCTCCAAATGACCTTTGGCATTGATTGTGCTGGTACCATGTAAATACATTCAGGCAGCCTCCGATTTTCCGATTTGCAATCAGTATATCAGTTAATTGCAATTTGGAAAAATGGATTTTTGCACATTTCATTTATACTTTATGGACAGGCGTCCACCGTCTGTTTAATCCTTGCTGATCCGGCTGCGGTCACGCGGTTTGTTGAAGGACGGGCGTGATTTGGCATACATCACCGGCATACGGAGCACAACGGCGGCCATTGCCTTTGCATTAAATGGTATAAACGGCCAGAGGTAGGAAGAGTTAAGCGAACGGTGCAGCGTTAGCAGGATGATGAAGAGGGTCACCCCTGCAACAAAACCCGGAATTCCAAATATAGCAACCGTCACGAGCAGAAACAGGCGCACCAGACGATTGGCCAGCCCCAGCTCATAACTTGGGGTAGCAAACATCCCGATAGCGGCAACCGCCATATACAGCACCACTTCGTTCACGAACAAACCGGTCTTGACCGCAATATCACCGACCAGGATAGCCGCAATCAAGCCCATGGCAGAGGCCAGCGGCGTCGGCGTATGAACAGCAGCCATGCGCATCAGGTCAACCCCGAATTCAACCAGAAGAAACTGAGCAATAAGCGGGATTTTGGCCTGAGCTTGCGGGCCTATAAACGATAAGGCCGGTGGCTTGATCTCCGGATGCACGACGACCAGCAGCCAAAGCGGCAGTAAAAATAATGAAGCGATGATCCCGAAGAAACGGATCCAGCGTAAATAAGTGCCCATAAACGCTGTCTGCCGGTTCTCCTCTGCATGCTGGCACAAATCAAAAAAGGTCGTAGGCAAAATCATTACGCTCGGCGAAGTATCTACAAATACGACGACCCTGCCTTCCAGCAGATGAGAGGCAACGGTATCCGGTCGTTCTGAATATCTAACCAGCGGATAAGGATTCCAGCCTTTATGGATAATAGCTTCCTCCAGCTGTTTATCTGCGAGAGGAATGCCTTCGATATCAACGCTGCTGATCTTCTTCTTGAGCTCCTCCACCTGCACTTTATCGACGATATCATCAATATAGGCGATTGAAACATCCATCTCTGTACGCCGGCCGACCTTCATAATTTCAAAGGTTAAACCAGGATCCCTGAGCCGGCGCCTGACCAGACTGACATTCGTCAGCAGCGTTTCGGTAAAGCCGTCCCTCGCTCCACGGACCACTCTTTCCAGGGAAGGTTCCTCGGGATTCCTCACCGGATAAGAACGCGTATCCATTAGAATCGCCGTATCCTCGCCTTCCAGGAACAACACGCTCATGCCGGATAAAGCCTGTGTAATACATTCGCTTAATTTGTCGGTCGTTGTAACCTGCATATGAGGAATATATTCTTCAAAAAAAGCTTTGACCGCACTCCCGGATACCGAATCAGGCGTCAAATAGGTCAGCCTTTTCATAATCTCAACAAGGATATTGTCTTTCACAAACGTGGTAATGAGGAAGAAAGCCGCTCTTCGGCCGGCAAAGGTCATCTCCCGAAAATCAACGTCAAAGCTTTCTCCAAGACCAACGACCTGTTCCAGCGTTTTCTTGGTTGTGAGCAGTTTACGGCTGATATTATCGCTGTGTTGCCAATACAATACCGATTCCTGGATGGAATCCGAGGCTTCGTTTTCTTTTTTACGGGAGTCAACCTCTCCGCTTCCAGGTGTTCTTCCACTGCCGGATTCCTCGGAGCCGTGTCCCGGATCAAAATCAGGGATAAACTCAATGGTCCCTTGTTCTGAATGCTTGGATGATTCCATGTCCGAATAACGATCAGTCATTGCTCAATTACCTCCTGCCTAAATCTGTTCAGAAACTTGTCGCGGGTTAGGGATGATAGATAAACCAATCGTAGAAGGAACCGGCGACTTTACCAAATACCATGGCAAGCAGCAGCAGAAACAGATACCGCTGAAGCCGCACCCTCTTGGCTAAAATCGGCAGCACATTAAGCACTTCCGTCAAAGCGGCTGCCAGCATGCCTACAAAAATACCATTAAACAATCCCACCAAGGCGGGCACCGGCTTCCAAGCGATATAGAACTTCCAGTTCCAAAAGTCGGCAAAAGTGCCGAACAGGGAACCCGCGATCATGGCTCCCTCATACCAATGGACCCTGGGATAAGTCCGGGTGAGCTGAGCCAGCCTTGGAACGATGTCAAGAACGACAAACAAGGCGACCACGCCGGCCCCGACTGCCGTTCCTCCAGCCAGCCCCAGGAAGGCCAGACAGACCGTCTGGACGATTTGCGGTACCATCATAGGCCATCCCCTCCCCTGGTCTCTTTTTCCTTCCCAATCCCCGCCTCTTCCCTCGTTGTCAGCTTGCTTTCCTTACGGTGAATCTTTTTGTACTCTTCGGTAATTACATAATGGTCCATATTCTCCTGATACAGAAACATTTCAACCTCAAGCGGGGTAGGCTCCTCGTTCCATTTTTTTCGAAACAGATGATTAAAGAAGAGGATCATGCCCAGTCCTATGCCGAGCGAATAAGTAGTTTGAAACAGATAGGGATGGTCATCGTGCCTTCCCGTAATCATCTCAACGATATGGACGATGACCTCTGGCATGCTTACATCGGCATGGAAATTCATGATGGTTAGCATGGAGCCGAAGAACAGCAGCAGCCAGACTGCAATAAAGAGCAGGATCGAAGGATTGTTCTCCCGTCCGCTGATCTCCACAAGGGTATGGGGTTCCCCGATGTATTCAATCAGGAGCTCCGGAAACGCTTCGCGGATCACCTGAATCACCCTCATCATATCGATGACAATCCGGTTGCCATCCTGTTTGACAGGCTGTTTGACGACTAGCTGCTTTAATTTCTCCTCACAGGAAGCGGGAGCCAGAATCTGGGCAATGTCTCCAAGGAGAATCCGTGTCCCGTTCATCAGCTTTACATGTTTTCTCAGCCGGATATAGACCAATTCGGTTTCCTTCCCTTGACCCATTCTTGATCACCTCTTGCCTGCCTAATTGTCCCTAGTATGCCAACCCTTTGCTGACTTTACTCTTGTCCGGGAAAAATAAAACAGCGCCGCTCAAAGCCGGTTGAACCGGTCTTGAGCGGCGCTGCAGTTCGTAAATGATGCGGAATTCTTAGGCAACAGCGCTTATTGGCGACAAGCGTTTTATTGGGCGATCTGATCCCGGATATTCTGAAGAATCTTCTTCTCCAGCCTGGAAACCTGCACCTGGGAGATACCCAACCTGCTGGCCACCTCGGACTGCGTCTGATCCCGGTAATACCTCAGGTAGACAATCAGCCTTTCCCTTTCCGTCAGCCCGTCCAGCGCTTCATGAAGCGCCAGCTTGTCAAACCAGCGCTCCTGGGACTCGTCGGCAATCTGATCGATCAGCGTGATCGGGTCCCCTTCGTTCTCAAATACAGTCTCATGTATGGAGGTTGGAGGTTTGTTGGCCTCCTGGGCAAATACGACGTCCTCCGGTGATACTCCAAGCTCCTGCGCTACTTCCTTAATGGTTGGCAGACGGCCAAGCGTTTTGGACAGCTCGTCTTTCTTCTTCCGGACTTTGTTGGCCATTTCCTTCAGCGAGCGGCTCACCTTCAGCGTTCCGTCGTCCCTGAGAAAGCGCTGGATTTCTCCGATAATCATCGGTACGGCATAGGTGGAGAACTTCACATCATAACTGAGGTCAAATTTGTCCACGGATTTCAGCAGCCCGATGCATCCGATCTGGAACAAGTCTTCCGGTTCGTAGCCGCGGTTCATAAACCGCTGCACTACGGACCAAACAAGACGTATGTTGCAGTTCACCAGCGTATCCCGTGCCAGCGTGTCGCCCGACTGGCTGAGGGCGATCAGCCTCTTCACTTCCGAGTCATCCAAATATTCCCTCGGAGTTTGTTTCAGATCAGCGTCCATAGGGCATCACCTTAGTTATACAAAGCTTTCTTGGATTCGATCCTCTTCTTCATCCGGATCTTGGTACCCTGCCCCATTTCGCTGGTGACGCCAAACTCGTCCATAAAGTTCTCCATGATGGTAAATCCCATCCCAGAACGCTCCAGCTCCGGCTTCGACGTGTAAAGAGGCTGCTGGGCCAGTTCCAGATCCTCGATACCGCGTCCTTTATCTTCGATTGTCAGCATAATCGTATCTTCTTCAATTTCGGCCGTGATCGTAATGATCCCGTTTGGATCACTGTCGTAGCCGTGAATAATGCAGTTCGTTACGGCTTCGGATACGACCGTCTTGAGGTCGGTAATTTCGTCCATCGTCGGATCAAGCTGAGAAACAAATGCAGCTACAGTGACGCGGGCAAAAGATTCGTTCTCGGACTTGGCGGCAAACTGCAACGTCATAAAATTACGGCTGCTTTCGCTCATAACGCTACCTCCAATTCCGTAAGTGCTTCTTCTTCCGTGGCATAAATCGGCATGATCTTAAACAAACCGGACATTTCAAACAACCGGTACACAGGCGTATTCACATGGCATACGGCCATTTGACCACCCTTTTGCTTAATCAGCTTATATCGGCCCAGAATAACGCCAAGACCAGAACTGTCCATGAATTGAAGGGACTCCAGGCTGAGCACCAGGTGCCGGCAGCGCCCGCGTGCGATTTCCTCATCCAACTGCAGGCGAACTCCGTCGGCCGCATGGTGATCAAGTTCACCGCTGAGCCGGACGATCAGTGTATCCCTGCGTGTTTCCAATTCCACATTCACCTTCATGTCTGTTCACTCTCCTCCCTGTCATGAACACTCATTTCTACAAGGCAAAAGGTCATTCCTGCCCGCCGACAAAACTAGAAGAAAACTCCGATCAATCTACAAAAAACAGGCGTGACGTGGTCCGTTTAAACAGCTTCCACCAGCCGGCCTTTTGAATATCAGCAGGTGCGGTCAACTCAAATTCCTTGAGCACCTTGTCTCCCTGGTACACTACCAGCTTGCCGACCGGCTGACCGGCCTTGATCGGTGCTTTAATTGAATCCGGAACAACCACTTTGTGTGTAATGCCTTCCGGGGAGGCCCCTTTTCTCACAAGGATGTTATAGGATTTGTCCGCCGGGATTTCCAGAACCGCCTGCTGGCCTTTAGCTACCTTCACCCGTCCGATAACTTCCCCGCTCTTGAAGAGAGGCTGCATCGCAAATTGCGAAAAGGCATAGTCGAACATAGCGGAAACTTCCGCATTCCGCGTCTTCGTATTCGGCTCACCGAGTACAACCGCAATCAAACGCAGCCCGTCCCGCTTTGCAGTAGCCGTCAAACAGAATTTGGCTTCAGAGGTATAACCGGTCTTCAGACCGTCGGCTCCGCTGTAGAAACGAACCAGCTTGTTTGTGTTGACGAGCCAGAACGGTTTTTCGCTGTCTTTGCGCAAATAATCCTGATAAGCGCCGGTATATTTGGTCATGTATTCATGCTTGAGCAGTTCCCGGCTCATGATGGCAATGTCATAAGCGGAGGAGTAATGATCGGCTGTCGGAAGACCGTTTGGATTAGAAAAATGAGTATCCTTCAGTCCCAGCTCCTTGGCTTTGTCGTTCATCATTTTCACAAAACCGGCTTCGGTGCCGCCAATGTGCTCCGCAATCGCTACAGAAGCGTCATTCCCCGAGGCCATGGCGATGCCTTTCAGCATATCTTCGACCGTCATTTCCTCTCCAGGCTCAAGAAAGATCTGCGAACCGCCCATGGAAGCGGCGTTTTCACTTGTTTTGACTTTATCAGTCAGCTTTAAAGTGCCTTTGTCCAGTGCTTCAGCCGTAAGCAGCATCGTCATGACTTTGGTAATGCTGGCAGGAGGAAGCTTCTTATGGCTGTCCTTCTCAAAAATAACCGTGCCCGTATCGGCATCCATCAGAACAGCCGAAGCGGCATTGGCGCCAAGGCCTGCCGTGGCAGGATCCTGAGTAGGCGAACCGGCCGGAGCCGCATTGCCAGGCGTAGCCATTCCGGCGAATAAGCAGAACGCGAGCGTACAAATTAACAACCTTTTCTTCAAGGGTACTCCTCCTTTAATAGTGGCAACTCTCATTCTTCTAACCTAGTATTCGCCGAAAGTCTGGAAAATATTCCTTGTCTCCGCATGCGTTTATGCAAAAAAAGCCGCGCCGGCTCCGCCTTTGATCAAGACGTGAACCGGCACGGCTGGTGCGTGCTGTTTTTGATTACATTTGGGGGATAACGGCCAGAACGAGTCCAAGGAATTTCTCTTTGACCATTTCTGTCGTCTCCATGACTTCATCATGAGACAGCGGCTGATCCAGAATACCTGCCGCCATGTTGCTGATGCAAGAGATTCCGAGCACTTCTATCCCCGTATGACGGGCTACAATGACTTCGGAGACGGTAGACATGCCAACGGCATCCGCGCCAAGCGTACGGAGCATCCGGATCTCGGCCGGCGTCTCGTAGTTCGGGCCAAGCAGGCCGGCGTAGACGCCTTCCTGAAGCGGGAATCCTTTCCCGGCAGCCACGCTTTTGGCCAGATCGCGCAGACGGCGGCTGTACGCTTCGGACATGTCCGGGAAACGTGGTCCAAACGCCGCATCATTGGCACCGATCAGCGGATTGCGGCCGGTCAGATTCAAGTGGTCGGAGATCAGCATCAGATCGCCAGGCTGGTAGGACGTGTTCACGCCTCCCGCCGCGTTAGTCACGAGCAGTTTTGTAACGCCAAGCTCTTTCATCACGCGAACCGGGAAGGCTGTCATTTCCGGGCCATAACCTTCGTACATGTGGAAACGGCCTTTCATCAGGACAACGTCAACGCCGCCAACCGTTCCGATCATCAGCTCTCCGGCATGTCCTTCCACCGTGGAACGCGGAAAATGCGGAATGTTCTCATATTGAATCGTTACTGCTTCTTCAATGTAATCCGCGAGGACGCCCAGGCCGGAACCCAAAATGAGTCCAACCTGCGGAACGCGGTTTGTTTGCTGACGGATATAGGCACAAGCTTCCTGCACCATGCCTTGATTTAATGTGAACATATATACAATACCTCTCCTGTCTCGCTGCGATTATTGCAATTCTTTCAAAAAGCTTTGGCCAAGTCCCGTACCTTGAATGCCGAAGTTGTCGGCAATCGTGGCCGCCAGATCGGCGTAGGTAGCACGAACGCCAATGCTGCTTCCCGGCTGCTTCAGCGACGGGCCATAGATCAGCACCGGTACATATTCCCGGGTGTGGTCCGTGCCGGCATGAACCGGGTCATTCCCGTGGTCGGCTGTAATGATCAGCAGATCCTGTTCTCCGGTGGCGTCCATCAGGTCGGGCAGCGCGCGGTCAAACACTTCCAGAGCCCCCGCATATCCCTTCGGATCGCGGCGGTGACCGTACAAGGAATCAAAGTCCACCAGATTGGTAAAAATCATACCCGAAAAAGATTCCGGCAGCAGCTTGAGCGTTTCCTCAATGCCATGCTCGTTGCTTTTGGTCGGATAGGAACGATTGATGCCTTCGCCAGAGAAAATATCATTGATTTTGCCGACGGATACTACCTCATACCCGGCGTTCTTCAAACCGTTCAGCACGGTGGGTTCCGGCGGATTCACCGCGTAGTCATGGCGGTTCGGCGTACGCTTCCAATTGCCTGGCGTTCCGACGAACGGCCGGGCAATTACGCGGCCTACGGAATGCTCTGGCTCGAGGGTGAGACGGCGGGCAATTTCACAGGCCCGGTACAGCTCGTCCAGCGGAATAACCTCTTCATGGGCTGCGATCTGGAACACGCTGTCGGCGGAAGTGTAGACGATAAATGCGCCTGTCCGCATATGTTCTTCGCCCAGCTCGTCCAAAATTTCGGTTCCTGAAGCGGGTTTGTTACCAATCGTCTTGCGGCCGGTCTCCTGCTCGAAGCGGGCCATCAGATCACGCGGGAAACCGTTGGGATAGGTCTGAAAAGGGGTCTCAATCTTAAGGCCCATCAGCTCCCAATGTCCGGTCATGGTGTCTTTGCCCGCGGATACCTCCGCCATCTTGCCGTAGTAGCCCAGCGGCTCAGCTGCAGGCTCTACCGGAGGAATCGGCGCAATGTTGCCTAGGCCAAGCTTGGCCAGGTTAGGCAGCTGCGTTTCCGGATGGGTGCTTAAAATATGGCCCAGCGTATGGGAGCCGGCATCGCCGAATTTCGGCGCATCAGGCAGCTCGCCGATGCCGACGCTGTCCATGACGATAACGGATATTTTTCTGAAGCGGGGTTGATGTTGTTGACTCATCTCGTGTCACTCCTTCTGGTAGGTACAAAATGCGATGATTATAGTTATCCCTATGAAATGGCAAACCATTCAGCCTTCGGGTTGTATGTTTGCCCCTGCCGCCCGTGGATGGAATTTGTCGTAGACGGCTTTGATATTGGTTCCTGAACGGTTCAGGTAAGCCTGGGTGGACGAAATATCAGCGTGCCCCATCAACTCCTGTACCGTCCGCAGATCGGCGCCTCCGCTCAGCAAATGCGAAGCGAATGACGACCTCAGCGTATGCGGTGTGATTTCAGCCTGGATACCCGCGGCTTGTCCGTATTTCTTGATCGTCTTCCAGAAGCCCTGGCGGGTAATCCTGCCGCCTAACCGGTTCGGAAACAACGCTTGTTCGTCCTCCTGACCATGCAGCAGGGTTTGTCTCGCTTCCGCTAAATAACGTTCCAGCCACTCTCCCGTGCTGGCCGCAAACGGCACAATCCGTTCATGGCTCGTCCCCTCGCCGCAGCGGACAAATCGAAGCCGCACATCGACATCCTGCCGGTTCAGACAAATCAGTTCAGAGACGCGGATGCCAGTGGCATAGAGGAGCTCTAGCATTGCTTTATCCCGCAGCCCGAGCAGCGTAGACGTATCTGGCATGTCCAGCAGCGCCATCGTCTCCTGCAGCGATAAAGGAGCAGGCGTCTTGCGCGCCGCTTTCGGCGACTCCAGATGAAGGAATGGATCCTGGCGAATCTGCGATTCGCGCAGCAGATGCTTGAAAAAAGCCCGCAGCGAGACCGATGCCCTCGTTACGGTAGAGGAGGCTTTGCCCTGGTCCTTCAGCATGACAAAATATTGCGCCATAACGCCTCTCGTCACCAGATCAGGCGTTTCAATCTCCCGCTCAGCGAGATATTCGGCGAACTGCTCCAAATCCCGCCGGTAAGAAGACAACGTCGCTTCCGTCAATCCTTTGCGTTCCTCGAGATCGAGAATAAAAGCGTTGATCCGTTCCTCCATGCGGTGTCGACTCCTCTCTTCCAGGCTTCTACTCTCCAAGCCTATAAAATAGTTTTAGTCGTTCCAGCATATCTTCCTGCTCTTCCTGCTGAATCTGCATGCTGCCGGCTTTCACCGCGGACCCTTCGGGATAACGGTAGGGGTCCCCCGGACTCAGCCAATGCTCGAAAATGCCGAACAGCTTGCTGAACACATAAACAAGCATACAGAATAAAATGGCGAACCGCAGTGCCTTAAACCACTTCCGAATGGATATAACCATGCTCTCCCTCTTTCTTACCCCATTTTGCCGTTCATTGCATAGAAAGGCTGTATTAGAGTATACAAGCTGTCTGGAAAGTTTATGTATAAAGGGAGGCTGGCGAGCGAATCAGTATTGGAACAAAGTTTACTGAGTTAAAAAAAATTCCGCTGAGTCGAAAAAGCTTTTGATTCAAAAGTTTCTATATCAATGGCTTCTGGCTCAAAAAGACTTCTGACTCAAAAAAGCTCTCTCGGCCTTAACCGTGAGAGCTTGAGCTGCGGCTATCCATTATGAAGATTGGGATGATGTGTCGTCTTCGTTCTTCTTGTCTTGTTCTTTCTTCTTGCAGCGGTGGCAAATGCCATGAAAATCAAGACGGTGATCCAGCACTGTGAAGTTAAATTCACGTTCCAGCCGTTCCTCTAAAGGTCCCAGCCAGTCTTCGCGGATTTCATCCATGGCTCCGCATTGAACACATATCAGATGATGATGATGATGTTTCGAAGTATCCGTACGCAGATCGTATCGGGCTACCCCGTCTCCAAAGTTGATCTTCTCCACAACATGAAGTTCGCTAAGCAGTTCAAGGGTACGGTACACGGTAGCCAAGCCGATTTCCGGAGCCTTGTCCTTGACGAGCATAAAGACATCTTCGGCGCTCAGATGATCGTCTTCGTTCTCCAGTAAAACCCTTACCGTGGCTTCCCTCTGGGGCGTCAGCTTGTATCCGTGGGATTGCAGCTGCTGTTTAATTTTGTCGATCCGTGCTTCCATACTACCCCTCCCCCTCGGAAAAGCCGAACCTATGTTTTTAATGATCGCTCTTTTCATTATAGGGGGATGATGCTCGATAAGTCAAACATTTTGCGAGGGCCGTACAAAGGGATTAAAGCGGTCCGATCATCGGGGATACCCACCCCATTAGGACCGGAGAAACCCAGGTTTCAAAGCAGGCAACGCCAAGCAGAATCAACGACATGGAGACGATCATCCCCGTATAGGACAGGAACGGTTCGGTAATGCCGCCCGGTCTGCTCAAGAACACGCGGCTGCGGATGATCCCCAACGAGAATTTGACGGCGGCAACACTGCTTACGAGCAGAACGGGAATCACAATAAGATTATGAGGCGCTACGGATACAAGAGCCAGCAGCAGGCCTTTCCAGCTGAATTGGCCGACCATGCAGCCAACCGTGAACCCGATCAGCACCCCTTTCAGAAAGTCCAGAATCAGAATTCCAGGAAGCCCGATCACCGATAAGCCGAACAGCCAGATCAAACCGACCCATTTCAGCTGAAGGACTGCGATGGACCAAAAGGAGGCTTTATCGTCCACTGAGGACGGATCAAGATTAAGAAAAAAATTGCCCAGATAACGGGAAATATCCTGCTGCTGGTCCAGCGTTAACGCGTTGACCATCAGAGCGCCGAACACCACGCCCATCAGCAGCAGCACTGCAACGAAGGCGTACAGCGGCGTCTGGTCCTTTAACGTGCGGTGGATCATTTGAAACATCTGCCTTCTCCTCCTCTACCCAACACTCTGTTAGTAAACAGAATATGAGGGAGGCAGACAAGCTAGACCTTTTTTAGGAGAGGCGAACCTTTAATTTCAACCCCAAACGGGATTCAGGATTCAGAATTTAGGATTTGACTCAGAAATTCAAGATTTCAGGGCTTCAGCTTTCCTTCCCCAAAACCTTCCCGTAGGTCCCGCCTCCGCCTGCCTGAAGCCGGACATTCCCGGCGCGCGCCTGTACAATTACAGCTGCAGGACCGGCCCCCGCTATAGCCGCAAGCTCCTCCTCCGGCGCCTGGTGCAGAATGTTCATCTCATTGCCGAAGTCTGCAATCAACGCCTCAAGCTTGCGCGGGCCAAGACCCGGGATGAATTCAAGCGGTATTTGATATTGATAAGGAGCCCTGTAAGGCGGCAGATAAGGCTGCTCACGGTCGGCAATCGAACGGATCCGGTCCAGCACACCGCGGACAATTTTCGGGCTGCCGCAATAGAGGCAGCGGTCGACCGCGTTCTCCGCTTCATCCAGCACTTCTCCGCAATTCCCGCAAAAGGTGCGGTGATATTTGCCCAAACGGGGATTAAACCCGTAGTTGATCAGAACCTGCCGTCCATCCTCCCTGCGGATCACTTTCTTGAATTCATCGAAGGTCGGTTTTTGCATCAGCAACTGATTGTATTCCCGGCCAATTTTGCCAAGCGAATGGGCATCCGAATTCGTAAGGAACGTAAACTTGTCCAATTCGCTGATCCATCCGGCCATTTCCGAATCTGCGCTAAGACCCAACTCGACTGCATCGATCAGGGACAAGTCAAGCACCTCCGACATATGGTCCGCAGCGCTGCCGTAGATGCTTTTATGAGGCGTAAAGATATGGGCGGGAATCAGAACTCCTCCAAGACGCAGCACTTCTTCCTGCAGACTCCGGGCCGGCGCGTGAAGACGCTGCGTGCTTAAGGTGATGTTCTTCATGCGTTTGGATAACCAGTCCGTCAAGGAAGCCATAACCGACAAATCCGGCAGATAAACCAAGACATGCGCGGCCCCCTGTCCGGGCTCACGGATTTCAATTTCGCTGCCCAGCAGAATTGTCGTATCCCTGTAGCGGATACCGCCGCCTTCCAGTTCCTCCATTTCCCCGCTCGCCAAACAAGCTTGTATATCCTCCTGAACCCCGGGCACATGACAATCGATAATGCCGACGAGCTGTATCCCTTTTCGTTCGGCGGCTTCCTTCGCAATACCGGCAAAGGTCAAATCCCGGCTTCCGGAGATTTTGACCGGTTTGCCGCTGTTCGTCCGGCCAATGTGAATGTGCAGATCCGCATAATAAGGATTTAACATGGATTCCATCAGCTTTCCGCGGACTCGCCCGCCATGCCAAACTGCCACATATAAACAGCCAGCAGCGTTTTGGCGTCGGCAATTCGTCCTTCCGCAATAAACTGGCGTGCTTCTTCCAGCGTCACCCGGTAAATTTCCAGAAATTCATCTTCATCCGGAGAAACTTCGCCTTCCGTCAAATTCTCGGCCACATATAAATGAATGATTTCATCGGCAAATCCCGGTGAGGTGTAGAACGAATGAAGCAGGCGGATTGTGCCGCAACGATACCCGGTTTCTTCCTCCAGCTCCCGTTTGGCAGCCTCCATCGGATCTTCGCCTTTCTCAAGCTTGCCGGCCGGAATTTCCAATTCACAGCGGCCCATAGCCTGCCGATATTGATCCACCAGCAGCAGCTTGCCTTCATGTGCCGCCAAGACAGCCACGGCACCCGGATGTTTGACGATTTCACGTTTGCCCTGTGACCCGTCGGGCAGCTCGACCGTATCAATCTGAACGTTAATCACCTTCCCCTGGAAGATGGGTTCAGTCGATATCCATTTTTCTTTCAAATGTTCGGATGAAGTGGGATTCATATTCGTTCTCCTTTGCTTTTGGGCATTTATTTTCTAATCGGGCTCTCCAGCCCTTATAATTCCACGATTTCTTGTGCATACAGAAAAATAAGGGACCTTTCGTGCGAACCTTCATGAATACTCAAGAACAGCAATTCCAGCCGGATTGTCTCAGAAAGATTGCTCAGACAGAATAGCATAACTTGTCCTGCAGTCTCATATGGTCTTACTATAACTCGAACAAAAGGAGTCTAACCTATGAAAAGCTACTGGTCCCAGGAACAAGTCCGATTATCAGGCAAAGCCTGGCAAATCCACCATTTCCTCAAACAATGGGAACGCGGGGCGGAATCCGGTATTTTACTTAAGGATTGGATTATGCAGCAGACTGCGTTTCCGAAGTCCGCTTCTAAATAACCGCATGTTGAACCATTACCCGGAATGAGGAATAAACCTCCCGCCCTCCGTTACTTGACTATAACAGGCCCGAAAAAGCCCGCACCGGATCCGGCGCGGGCTGACGCCGTTTTTAGAGCTCAAAAATCGGCTGATGAATTATAGACACTAACAATTAAGACGGGTTCGACGCTTGTTTGATAATCTCCAGAACGAACCGGGCTGCTTTGCCGATATCCTCGGCTTTGATCTGCTCCGAAGTCGTATGGATATGTTCATAACCGACGGCCAGATTGACTGTTGGGATACCATGTCCGTTAAAAACATTGGCATCGCTGCCGCCGCCGGACGCAAAAGTGCGGCCGGAGAAACCCAGCGCGCCTGCAGCCTTTTTAGCCAGCTGAACAACGGCATCGCTGTCAGTATAATGGTAAGCCGGGTAAACGATCCGGCTGTGCACCTCGCCGCGGGCTCCGTAATCCCGGCAAGCCGATGCTACGGCTTCCTTCATGTCCGCGATCTGCTTCTCTACCTTGTCCTGAACCACGCTGCGTGCTTCGGCATACAGCTTCACATAATCCGGCACGATGTTGGTGGCGCCGCCGCCTTCGAATTTTCCGATATTGGCTGTCGTTTCACTGTCAATCCGTCCCAAGTTCATGCGGGAAATCGCTTTGCCGGCCACTTGAATAGCGCTTATGCCGTCTTCCGGATTTACGCCTGCATGTGCGGAACGGCCATAGATTTCAATCTCCAGCTTGGCCTGTGTAGGAGCCGCAATACAGATCGAACCCACTTCGCCATTGGAATCCAAAGCATAGCCGTATTTGGCATCCAGCAGCTTGGGATCCATCGCTCTGGAGCCAACCAGGCCGGACTCTTCGCCGACCGTAATCACGAACTGGATTTGCCCGTGAGGCACATTATTTTCCTTCAGCACCTGAATCACTTCAAGGAGGGCAGCCAGCCCAGCCTTGTCGTCTGAACCAAGAATTGTGGTGCCGTCACTGCGAATCCAGCCATCTTCGGTGATCACCGGTTTAATGCCTTTGCCCGGCATCACCGTGTCCATATGGCAGGTGAAGAAGATCGGATCAACGCCTGCCGCGCCGTTCCCGGGAAGGGTCGCAATCAGATTGCCCGCTCCATGTCCGGTAGCTGCCTGTGTATCGTCTTCCACAACTTGAAGTCCAAACCGTTCAAATTTGCTCTTAAGCAGCTCGGCAACTTCACGCTCCTGTCCCGTCTCGCTGTCCACCCGCACCAGTTCAAGGAATTGCTCAATAAGTCGCTCTTGGTTAATCACTTTACTTTCCCCGCTTTCTTATTTACGATAAAAGAAGGACAAACCAGGCTTTAGCCTGAATTGTCTTTCATTATAAAACATAAGGAGTACCGCCGCATGCCCAAAAAAACAATGAAAATTGTTGTATATGTAATGCTGATCGCCATGGTGGGTTCAGCGTTGATGGCGCTGATTGAACCATTTATTTTTGAGTAGGAAGCCAGCGGAACCAAGCCCACCCATTTTCACGACTGACTAAAAAAGATCACAAGCGGAGCCCGTCATCCCAACCGACGACAGCAGCTCCGCTCATTCCCCTTCTTCATTCCTCGATTCTCAGAATAAAATTTCTCTTATCTCAGAATTAAATTCCTCGGATCTCAGATTTAAGTTTGTTTAGTACAGCTTTGTATTCTCCAGCGTCATGCTCTCCAAATTGTCTTTCACCCGCTGCATAAACCGTCCGCAGATAACGCCGTCCAGAATACGGTGATCCAGCGACAAACACAAATTCGCCACGGAACGAACCGCAATCATGTCGTTAATGACGACTGGCTTCTTGACAATCGATTCAAAGGTCAAAATGGCCGCCTGCGGATAGTTGATAATCGGCTGTGACAGGATGGAACCAAAAGAACCGGTGTTGTTAACCGTAAAAGTACCCCCCTGCATGTCGTCCAGCTTCAGCTTGCCTTCGCGGGTTTTGCGAGCCAATTCTTCCACCTCACGGGCGAGGCCGGCGATGTTCTTCTGGTCGGCTTTCTTAATAACCGGCGTCATCACGGAATCTTCCGTACCGACAGCCAGCGAGATATTAATATCCCTTTTCACGATGATTTTATCCACCGCCCAGACGGAGTTCATAATCGGGTAATCTTTAATGGCATTGACGACCGCTTTAAGCAGGAATGCCAGATACGTCAGATTAATGCCCTCCTTGCGGTAAAATTCTTCCTTCAGCTTATTACGCAGATGCACCAGATTGGTTACGTCCACTTCGATCATCATCCAGCCGTGCGGGATTTCCGAAACGCTTTGACGCATTTTGGTAGCAATCGTGTTGCGAATAGGCGTTACGTCGATAAAATATTCGGATTGAGGGCCTTCGACCTCAATTTTCGGAATTCTCGGCGTCTCCGTCAAATGGAGTCCGGAATGACGGACCGGTTCGGAAGCTGCCTGAACCGGGATTCCAGGCTGAATAGCGGCTGGAGTTTGCGGAACTTGCGCTTGTGTCGCAGCTGCAGGAGCTGCAGCCTGGCTGACATGGGCCATCGGTTCCTGCTTAGGCAGGGATGTCCCGTTTGCCCCGCCATGCTCAATATAGGCAAGCACATCCTTACGGGTAATCCGCCCGCCCATACCGCTGCCGGCAACCTGGCGCAAATCGATGTTATGCTCCGCAGCTAACGTTTGAACTGCAGGCGAATAACGGGCCCGCTGGCTTTGGTCTCCGGCTGCGGCCGGAAGTCCGGTCTGGGCTGAAGAATCAGCCTGAACCGCATCAGAAATTGCAGTTGCACCTGCACTATTTCCGGCAGCCGTTCCAGCTCCTTCCGCTTCCCCGGCGATTTCAATTACGCAGATCACTTCACCAACGGCGATGACCTCTCCTTCGGAAGCGCGAACTTCTCCCATAACCCCGTCAATCGTAGAAGGGATTTCGGCGTTTACCTTATCTGTAATCACTTCGCAAATCGGTTCATAGGCTTCAACAGGATCACCCGGTTTTTTCAGCCATTTGCCGATTGTAGCTGAAACGAGGGATTCGGCAAGCTGGGGCATAACCACTTCGATAAATTGTTTGGTTGATGGCATAAATAACACTCCTGTCTGCAGCTGCGGATCTCCGGCATTTCGATCCTCCGGCAGGCTGCACTGGGTCTAGTTTAGATGATACATATCAAGATCTATCGACTATCGTTTATTGGTCTATTTCGCATACGGATATACGCAATTCACAAACGGGTGCAAGAAATCACAGCCGCCAGAAGGCGGCTGTTGAGATTAATACAAGGCAAGCTCGAGCATGGCCTCTTTCACTTTATCTTTGCTGAGCATAAAGAACTTCTCCATCGGAGGGCTGATCGGCATCGCCGGAACATCCGGGCCGCACAGCCGTTTAATTGGCGCATCGAGCTCGAACAGACACTCTTCGGCAATAATGGCAGCGACTTCGCCGCCAACGCCGCCTGTTTTGTTGTCCTCATGCACGATCAGCACCTTGCCCGTACGGCGCGCAGCCGTAATAATCGCTTCACGGTCAAGCGGCTGGATCGTCCGCAGATCGAGAATATGAGCGGTAATGCCCTGCTCAGCTTCAAGCTCCTCTGCAGCCTGCATCGCAAAATGAAGCGGCAGGCTGTAGCCAATCACCGTAATATCGTCGCCTTCACGCAGCACGTTGGCTTTGCCGATTTCCACGATGTAGTCGTCTTCAGGCACATCTTCCTTGATAAGCTTGTAGCACTTCTTGTTCTCGAAAAAGAGCACCGGATCCGCGTCACGGATCGCGGCCTTCAGCAGGCCTTTGGCATCATAAGCCGAATAAGGCGCTACGATCTTTAATCCCGGGGTTCCGAAGAAAATGGACTCCGGACATTGGGAATGATACAAACCGCCGAAGATGCCGCCGCCGATTGGCGCGCGCACGACGACCGGGCAGCTCCAGTCGTTGTTGGAGCGGTAGCGGATTTTGGCCGCTTCGCTAATAATCTGGTTTGTCGCAGGCAGCATAAAATCCGAATACTGCATTTCAGCGATCGGTTTCATGCCGTACATAGCCGCGCCAATGGCAACACCGGCAATTGCCGACTCCGACAAAGGCGTATCCATGACCCGATCTTCGCCAAAATGCTCCTGCAGCCCTTTGGTAGTGGTGAACACGCCGCCTTTAACGCCAACGTCTTCCCCAAGCACAAACACCCGCTCGTCGCGTTCCATTTCTTCTTTCATCGCCAATCGAATGGCGTCGATATATTCCATTACCGGCATCTCTTATTCCTCCCTTTCATCGGCATACACATGAAGCAGCGTGTCTTCCGGTTTCGGGAAAGGAGCACGGTCCGCGTAGTCGATCGCTTCCTTCAGCTGTTCGGAAAGCTCTTTCGTATAAGCTTCTTCCTGCTCTTCCGACCACAAGCCGCATTCGATGAGATACTGCTTGAATCTTGGAATGCCGTCTTTCTGGCGGTTCTCCTCAACCTCTTCTTTGGTCCGGTAAGCCAGATCATTATCTGAAGTGGAGTGAGGGGACAGGCGGTACATCATCGCTTCAATCAGCGTTGGCCCTTCGCCGCGAACCGCACGTTCTCTCGCTTCTTTAACTACGCGGTAAACCTCAAGCGCGTCATTGCCGTCCACACGGAGACCCGGGAAGCCGTATCCCAAGGCGCGGTCGCTGACTTTGCCTGCAAGCTGCTTGTGAATCGGTACGGAGATTGCGTATTGATTGTTCTCGCACATAATGATGACGGGCAGTTTATGAACGCCGGCAAAGTTGCTGCCTTCATGGAAGTCACCCTGGTTGCTCGAGCCTTCGCCGAACGTGACGAATGATACGATGTCTTTCTTCTGCATTTTGGCGGCGAGCGCTACGCCAACGGCGTGCGGCACCTGCGTGGTTACAGGGCTTGAGCCCGTAACGATGCGAAGTTTCTTGGAGCCGAAGTGGCCCGGCATCTGCCGGCCGCCGCTGTTCGGGTCCTCGGCTTTGGCGAAAGCGCAAAGCATCAGTTCTTTTAACGTCATGCCCACCGACAATACAAAACCGTAATCTCGGTAGTAGGGGAGAAAATAATCCCGGTCCCGGTCCAGGGCAAACGCGGAAGCGACCTGCGCTACTTCCTGCCCGATGCCGGAGACGTGAAAATTAATTTTCCCCGCCCGCTGCAGCAGCAAAAGCCGTTCATCGTATTTGCGTGCGAGCAGCATATATTTGTACATTTCCACGGCTTTCTCATCCGAAAGCCCAAGCTGCTCATGTTTAAGTTTTTGATCCAAAGCTGTTTTAGCATTCATTAGGGAGTTGCCTCCATTTCTTTTTGGCTTTGCGACCTGCCGATTTTCCTTCAGAAAGAGAGCTACAGACCAGCCAACGATTTCCCATCCTTGAATAGTGCCAAGTTTTAAAACCTGGTACTAAGACTTGGGGTAACTCTATTATAATCGCTTTTTCCGCAAAAAGAAAATATTACTTCAATTCCTTTACATCCCTAGGGATAGTCCGTCTACAGCCAAGGCCGCTTCGCCCATAATTTCCGCCAAGGTCGGATGAGCATGAACCGTATGCCCGATCTCCCAAGGCGTTGCGTCCAGCACCTGTGCCAATGCCGCTTCGCTGATCAGATCCGTTACATGCGGTCCAATCATATGAACACCAAGAATATCGCCGGTTTCGGCGTCGGCAATCATTTTGACAAAACCGTCCTTCTCCCCGTATACCAAAGCTTTGCCGATGGCGGAGAACGGGAACTTTCCGACCTTCACCTTAAACCCTTTATCCTTGGCGCCCTGCTCTGTCATACCCACAGAAGCCACCTCAGGCCGGGTATACACGCAGCGAGGCGTATGCAGAACATTTGCTTTCACACGGGAAGGTTCGCCTGCCAAATGCTCCGCGGCGGTAATCCCTTCATGGCTGGCCGCATGGGCCAGCTGCAGTCCACCGATGCAGTCTCCGATCGCGTAAATATGCGGTTCTGTAGTCTGCATCTGCTCATTAACCCGAATAAAGCCGTCTTTAACGGCTATATCGGTATTTTCCAGACCAATTCCCTCTACGTTCGCCTGACGGCCAATGGACAGCAGCAGCTTCTCCGCGGAAAGCTCCGTTTCTTTACCAGCCAAATCCGCCTGTATCGTCACGGCTCCATTTTCTTTACGCAGCGTCTCTGATTTGATCTTCGCTCCAGTCAGCACTTTGATGCCCCGGCGTTCGAGCAGACGTTTCAGCTCTTTAGCGACGTCTTGATCTTCATTCGGCAATAGCTGCGGCGCTGCCTCTACCACAGTGACACTGACACCAAAATCATGCAGCATCGACGCCCACTCTACGCCTATTACACCTCCGCCGACAATCAGCATGGAAGCCGGCAGAGCCGACATCTCCAGCGCTTCGTCACTACTCAGCACGTATTGTCCATCCGGCTCCATGCCCGGAAGGAACCGCGGCCGCGAACCTGTAGCGATAATCAGGTTGGTTGGCACGATGGTCTCCATCTCTCCATCCGCCAGCTCAACGGCTAACGCTCCGCTCTTGGGAGAAAAGATCGACGGGCCGATAATCCGGCCGCGGCCTTGAATAACCTTGATTTTATGTTTCTTCATCAGGTACTGCACGCCTTTGTGAAGTTGCTCTACGATAGCCGATTTGCGCGCCTGCACTTTCGGGAACGCCAATACTACCCCCTGTGTTTCAATGCCGTAGCTTTCACTGTCCTTCATCTGAGCGAACAGCTCCGCGCTCCGCAGCAAGCTTTTGCTTGGAATACAGCCTTTATGCAGACATGTTCCTCCAAGCTTGTCCTGTTCAACGATAATAACTTCTTTCCCTAATTGTGCGGCTCGAATTGCCGCTATGTATCCTCCCGTCCCGCCTCCCAGAACGGCTACATCACAAGTAATTGACATGTTGGTCTCCTCCATCATTCATTAAGTTGTCTTTTTGGACCAGACTTCTATTCATAAAGCGCATCCCGAAGTTTGGTGGACATCTTGGGGCCTTTAGCCCGCTCGGCCAGCACCGCTTTCCGGAGTCTCTTATTTTCGGCCGTAAGAGCTTGTACATCGGAGTGCAGCTTTACAATCAACTGTCTGGCAGCTTCATCCCATTCGGGGTGGTCGGCCAGCAGCTTTTCCACAGAAGAGCCAGTCTCTTCATTCTTATTTGATTGGGTATTCGATCCTGTCAAACCCGTCATCTCTTGCACCTTCTCTGATTTCTTTTAGCATATACACCAGGCTGTTCCTGAGGTATCGACCTCGTTATTTTACCATAACCGCGCTGGACAAGCTTGTCTTCTTAGGAAGCGAATGAATTCGGTCATGATCGAGATCAATTTGCCAGAGGTAGCTGTAAATTATATAATCCGTTATGAGATTAACAAAAATGGTTCCCCTCAGCCAAGTGCTGCACTGTGTCAGGGGTTTTATGCTGGGAGAAGTTCAGATATGAAATATGATATGATTTTGCGTTTTATCGCCGCCATTGCTTTTTTTACGTTTGTGCCATTTGTTCAAGCTTATCCTTGGGCAACTGCTGTATTTGCCGCTGCAGGCATTTATTGCGCAGTCACAGGGTTCTCGAAAATTATTAAACCCGGCGGCAGAGAATAACCGCAAAAAACGCCTTGCTCCACTTCAATGGGACAAGGCGTTTTCTTATGGAGGCCGCTTCATCAGTTGCCGTGTTCCTTCGCAGGAGTTACCGAATCGCGTTCGACGAAATATTTGTTGGTCATATAATGAGCCGGACCTTTGGGCGTATCGACCAACCCTTTTTTCATATCCAAAAAGACAATTTCATTACATTCGTTACAAAACCATTTCGTTCTCTTCAGTGGCGAGTGGGTTACATAAGAGGCTCCGCATTTGCACTCTACCTTTATTAAAAGTTCACTCTTCTTGTACGCACTGGAAAGCTGCTGCTGGTTCAGGTTGGAGTGCTGGGCTTGTGAAATGGGCAAAATCGTTTCCTGATAGCTGGAATACTTATTATGTACCTTGAAATCGGCAACCAGCTCCGGATTCAAGCCAAAAAACTCCTGTCCGATTTCGGTTACAAATTTAACGTCATTCTTGTAACATTCCATCCAAATCTTAATTTGATCAGGCGACAAAGGAACGGTTCCTTTGATACCGCTGTTCAAGGTGTACGTCATGATGTAAAGCGTATCATTTTGTTTGTTCAATTGCTGCTAGCCTCCTTTAATCATCAGATACTGTACTATACTTTCAGAAAGAAATCAAAAATCCCCTTCCTGATTGCCGATAGCGACAAAGTCGCCCTATATAAGGTAGGCTTATTAACATTATTATGAATTATTTTGGGCAAATATACAAACCTCCTTCAGCCTCCCTATGAAATCTATTTGCAAACTTTAGCACAAAAAATACCACGATCCATTGAATGGCACACTCCGTCCAATGGCCGTGGTACTTGCTGTACTATTTAAAAGTTTGTTGGCATTAACATTCGGAATTGGATTGGGAAACTTACCTGCAGCTTCTTCGTTTGACCTCCAAATTCCTTTACGGTCAGTGCTTAATCCTCCTTACCCTTTCACGACACCTTATGTTCGATTCTCAGCTTGTCAGCCACCATCGCGATGAATTCGCTGTTGGTTGGTTTGGATTTGCTGATGTTGATCGTATAGCCAAACAGATGGCTGATCGAATCGATGTTACCGCGCGTCCAGGCCACCTCGATGGCATGACGGATCGCACGTTCAACCCGGGAAGGAGTTGTCTTGAATTTCTCAGCGATAGCTGGATATAACGTCTTAGTAATAGCACCAAGAATTTCAATGTTGTTGTAAACCATCGTGATGGCTTCACGAAGATATTGGTAACCTTTAATATGAGCAGGTACGCCGATTTCATGGATGATCGACGTAATGTTCGCATCCAGATTTTTGCCTTTGGCGATAGGGACTACGTTATTGGATTTTACAAATAACGAAGAAGCAGGCACACTACCAGAGGACAAAGATTGAACATTCACGAGCTGCCGAATCCGGCTGGCAAGTACGTCCATGTCAAACGGTTTGAGGATGTAATAAGATGCGCCAAGCTGAACCGCACGCTGAGTAATATTTTCTTGACCGAAGGCGGTCAACATAATAATCTTCGGCTGTGGATTCAGATTCATTTCACGCAAACGTTCGAGTACGCCAAGCCCATCGAGATGAGGCATGATGATGTCCAAAATCAACACATCAGGCAGCTTTCCGCCTTGTTCGATAGCTTGAAGAACTTCTTCACCATTGTAAGCAATTCCGGAGACAACCATATCTTCCTGTTCGGAAATGTATTCCGCCAATAAATTCGTGAACTCCCGATTATCATCCGCCAACAATACCTCTATCTTCTGCAAGACCGTATTCCTCCTTAGTATGTGTGAATATTTCTGGTAGTTATTTCCCTCAGGATTAACAATTTCGACACAGGCTCCGGAATCCCTTCTGTCGAAAATTATTTTTCTTTATTTTTTTTCTAGGGTAGGCTATAATTAATAATTTATTTACATAATCATTGTTTTTTCGTTTCGATTCGACATAATTAAAAACAATCTTAAGGGGTTACCCCGCCTTAAGATTGTTGTCAGTGTTCGTGTTAGGGGAGATGGAGATTCCAGCATCTTTGAGCATCCACTCAATGAAACATCCATAACCGGATTTAGGATCATTCACAAAGACATGTGTTACAGCTCCAATTAGTTTACCGTTCTGCATAATAGGACTTCCGCTCATGCCTTGAACAATACCGCCTGTTTTGTTGATCAGCTTCGGATCGGTGATCCGGATAACCATACCTTTGGTTTCAGGCGTATGCTGCTTCGCAACATGCACAACCTCTACCTTGAAACGTTCAACCTGCTGTCCATTTACAACAGTCAATATTTCGGCAGGACCTTCCTTGACTTCTTCGGCAAAAGCGACGGGAACTGGTTCGCCATACAGGCTGTGATCCGGGTTTTTGTCCATTTTCCCGAAGATTCCGAAATTGGTGTTGCGTTCAATGGTTCCCAGCAGTTTCCCTTCTTTTACAAAAATGGCCCTTTTCTCGCCTGGTTCTCCGTTTTCACTTTTGGAGATTGAAGTTACACTGGATTGAATCACTTGGCCGCTTCCGACCACAATGGGTGTTTGGGTATTCATGTCGGTAATCACATGCCCCAGCGCCCCATAAACACCTTGTTTAGGTGCATAAAAGGTCAAAGTACCTACGCCGGCCGCAGAATCTCGAATATAAAGTCCCAGCCGCCACACCTTATCTTTGGTATCATAACCAGGAGTTAACCGGGTCGTCTTCACTTCGTTGCCCCTCTTAAAAGTCACCTCAAGAGGTTTTTTGCTTTTCCCCGCCTTCTCAACAATAGGCGATACTTCTTTAGCATCTGTCAGCTTAATGCCGTTAAGATGCGTTATCAAATCACCAAGCTTTAATCCAGCTACTTCTCCAGGCGAAACCTTGCTTCTGCTTTCGGTTATCTGATGATGACCCACAACTAAAATGCCGTCTGACTTCACCTTCACCCCGATGGTTTGTCCACCAGGAATGACTTTCAAGTCAGGAACTACTTTAACTTTGACCGTTTTGTACGGCAGTTTGCCAAATAACTTCAGCTTCAAGTCCGTAACTCCGGTAGTTAACGAAGTAAGGCGCAAGGAATGTCCAGGTTCAACATTCGCCTGAAGAGAAGGTGTGCCGTCCATCGCTACGACACCCGGTCGATTCACGGATGCCAAGGTTTGTACCGGCAGATCCATTGAAACCTGTGCTGCCTGCCCTTCAAACATGCGCAGCTCACTGGTTAAGAGCGGGTACTTCGCGGCTGCGGTGGTACCAATCAAACATAAAAAGAAAGCAACAAAAAGACCGAGAATCCTTTGCTTTAGGTTACGGTTCAATGGCTGTCACGCTCCCTCTGCTTCTTTCGCCTGACGAAAAGGTGGTCGCCAATCGCGTAACTATAAGATACCCCCGGCCTGATCTTTTATTACTGTTAATCATTGTTCCTTACATTAAAAAATACCCTTTTGCGCCTCCGCCAAATTGAGCATCTCCTGGGCATGATGCAGGGTTTTCTCCGTAATTTCAACCCCTCCGAGCATACGCGCCAGCTCTTTAACACGCCCTTCCTGGCTTAACGCTTCCACCGTAGTCATCGTTCTTCCATCAGTTACGGTTTTTTCGATCAGGAACTGGTTATCCGCCATACATGCTACTTGGGGCAGATGGGTAATGGAGAAAACTTGGCATGTTGAAGAAAGCTTGTACAGCTTCTCCGCTATGGATTGCGCCGCACGGCCGCTGACCCCGGTATCCACTTCGTCAAAGATCAGAACCGGAACATGATCATGC
Organism: Paenibacillus physcomitrellae; assembly: GCF_002240225.1. Lineage (NCBI taxonomy): Bacteria > Bacillati > Bacillota > Bacilli > Caryophanales > Paenibacillaceae > Paenibacillus > Paenibacillus physcomitrellae. Next base: position 1,226,248 of record NZ_CP022584.1, read on the forward strand.
CGAGCAAATACGCTCTTCAGCGCCAGCATCATTCTGGACAATTCGCCGCCGGAAGCAATCTTTCCAAGCGGACGAAGTGGCTCGCCTGGATTTGGGGAAATCAGAAATTCAGCGGTATCCATGCCCTGTTTGCTCAGTCTGATCCGCTTGCCCTGCCATTCAACGCCGGACGGGTCTTCCATAATGCCTAACTCCACCTTGAGGGAAGTCCTCTGCATCTGCAGATCTTTGAGTTCCCCTTCAATTTGCATCGCCAAATCGGCAGCGCAGGACTTACGTGCTCCACTTAAGGCTTCCGCTTTAGACATAAGCTGCTTCAATAACACGGCTCTTTTCGCTTCAAGCTGCTCCAGAATCTCATCTTTATTCTCCAGAGTATCCGTCTCCCGGCGGATCTTCTCATAATAACTCAAGATCGACTCAATGGAATCGCCATATTTGCGGCGAAGAGAGGATATATCGTCTAAACGGTCTTCAACTTCTCTGAGCCGCTCCGGATTGGATTCCAGGGTGTCCCTGTAATCCCTAAGCCCAAACGCAGCATCTTCTAGCTGGTAATAAGCATTTTGAAGCTGTTCAACTATTGGACCGACCCTTTTGTTATCATAGGAAGCAATATCCTCCAGCCGGGAAATGGCATTGGCAATAACATCGAGGCCTTGCTGGCCGTACAGCTGTTCATAAGCTCCGGCAATTGCATCCATCATTTTCTCGCTATGAGCTAGTTTAAGCTTTTCTTCTGCCAGTAATTCATCTTCGCCGACCGTCAACTTGGCAGCGGCGATTTCTTCCAGCTGAAACCGATACATATCCAGCATTTGCAGCATTTTCTGACTGGTGCTTTGAAGCTCATTATATTCACGATTGGTTTTGACAAATTCAGCATACGTTGACTGATAATCAGCCTTCAAAGGGCCGATCGATGAACTGCCATAAGCGTCAAGCAATTCCAGATGACGTTCGGGGCGGAGCAAGGTTTGATGTTCGTGCTGTCCATGAATATTAATTAATCGTTCACCGATTTCTCTCAGCATCGTCAAATTGACAAGCTGCCCGTTAATCCGGGCCGTGCTTTTCCCTTGAAGGCTGATATCCCGCCGAATGATCAGTAGTTCGCCTGCATCACCGCTTAATCCAAATTCCTTCAGCTTTCCCCATACCGGATGTTCCTGAGAAAGGTCAAAGGCGGCCTCCATCTCCGCTTTCTCGCAGCCGTAACGGATTAAATCCGCAGAACCCCGGGCACCGGCAATTAAACCTAAAGCATCAATGATAATTGATTTACCGGCACCGGTTTCTCCCGTCAGGACAAGAAATCCCCGGTCAAAGGTAATGTCCACGGCCTCAACAACGGCCAGATTACGGATGGATAATGAAAATAGCACACCAAACCCTCCCAAATCCTGTAATTAGGAAATATAACTCATAATTTGATTAACTACCCAGCTGCTGTTCTCTTCCGTGCGGCAAATAATCAGCATGGTATCGTCTCCGCAGATGGTTCCCATAATTTCCGACCATTCCATATTATCAAGCAGCACACATACGGAGTTGGCTGTTCCCGGCAGACACTTCATAACGACCAGATTCCCCGTGTAGTCGATATGAACAAAACTGTCCACTAAAGCCCGCTTCAATTTCTGCACCGGGTTATAGCGTTGATCTGTCGGCATTGAATATTTATACCGTCCGTCGTCCGTCGGAACTTTGATCAGCAGCAGCTCCTTAATATCCCTCGATACGGTTGCTTGTGTCACCTGGAAACCGGCATTTCTAAGCGAATCTACCAATTCATCCTGGGTTTCTATGTCCTGCTGGGTAATGATTTCACGTATTTTGATATGACGAAGCCCTTTCATGTAATTCCTCCAACTGCCTATTTGGCTAATACTCTTCTTCATTCGCCAGACGGATCTTGCGAATTTCATTCATTTCGCCGTTTATATATAACATTCCTTCACAATCGGGATACAGCAGCAAAAATGGAAGCAAAGCCTTTCGCACGCCAGTGCCTGTCCATTCCACAGGCTGTCTGTCGCGAGCTTCCTTAACGACATAGTATGCCCCATCCTTGCTTACCACATAATCTATATACAGCCGGCTATACAGCCTTTCATTATCACACTCAAACGTAAGAGGCACCTTCAGCTTGCCGCTTACCACTTCATAACCGCTGCGTTCCAGCAATTCAACGGCTGCCGTACGTTCAAATTGATCATTCACTTCAAATCCGTGTCCTGGTTTAAAAGGGGCAGGGCGGTACAGCCAGGAAGAAAAGACTCTCCAAAGCAGGAATACAATAACCAATACCATAATGATCATCAGCCATTTATCCGAGCCTCCGTCCATCTCCGCACCCCGCTTCCAATTGGTTGCCTTTATTATAAACAAACAAACGTTCGCAAATCAAGCCTCTTTCCTGCTAAAAAAAGATGAATTCGAGCAAAAAGCTCCCGGAGCTATAAACTCTCGGAAGCTTTCCAAGCCATCGTATTCAGCTTACTTAGGGTTTAAATTGAGCTGGTGCAGATCGGAATGTGCTCGAAGCCTGCTGAACCGTTTGTTTAGCCAATTCTACCCAGGAACGGAGTTTCTGTTCCGAACCTCCGCCTTCCGGTTCAAGACCGAGATGAGCCAGAAATTCAATATTCCCTTCTCCGCCCGTAATAGGTGAAAAGGTAAGCCCTTTAATAAGGAATCCAAGCTCCTCAGCGAAAGAAAGAACCTGCAGCAGCACTTCCTCATGGACTTTCGAGTCACGGACTACACCGGACTTGCCCACCTTCTCCCGCCCTGCCTCAAACTGCGGTTTGATTAGAGCCACAATATCCGCCGGACGTTTCAGCAGCTGTTTAAGCGGCGGCAAAATAATCCGCAGCGAGATGAACGAGACATCTATGCTGGCAAAATCCGGCTCAGGCCCGTCAAGGTCTTCCGGTGTCATGTAACGAAAATTAGTTCGCTCTTTAACATTGACCCGCTCATCGTTGCGAAGGCTCCAGTCCAGCTGGTTGTAGCCAACATCAATAGCATAGACATAAGAAGCCCCGTGCTGCAAAGCGCAGTCCGTAAAACCGCCGGTCGAGGAGCCTATATCCAGCATGGTCCGATTAGTCAACGGAATCTCGAACTGTTTGATCGCTTTCTCCAGCTTCAAACCGCCCCGGCTTACATAGGGATGCACGGCGCCCTTAACTTTAAGGGCAGCCGTGCGCGGAAGTTTGGTCCCCGCCTTCTCTACGCGGCCGTGCTCATCATATACAAGTCCGGCCATAATAGCCGTCTTTGCTTTTTCCCGGCTTTCAAAAAAGCCCTGTTCCACGAGCAGCACATCTACCCGTTCTTTGGTCCCTGAACCTGACATGTATTTCTCCTGTCTGTATGTTTAGCACTATAACTATTCTATTCCTAATCAACAATCAGGAAGGCAGCGTTTTTTTACCGAATGCAAAGGATTGTTCCGATTTAATCTTCTGGACCTTCTGAACAACCGCTTCAACCGTCAAACCAACCTGTTCGCGCTGCTCCTTGATGCTTGCATGCTCAATAAAGCGGTCCGGTATTCCCATCAGTTTGATGTCACAGTCGGTAATCTCTTGTTCAGCGTAAAATTCCAGAATGGCACTCCCCAGACTGCCTGCCTGGCTTGCTTCTTCCAGAACCAGCATCGCTGCATGAGACTTCGCCACTTCAATCAGCATCGCCGAATCCAGCGGTTTGAGGAAGCGGGCATTAATAACCGTCACTTTGATCCCCGCCGATTTCAGCTGCTCAGCGGCCTCTTCAGCCACCTGAACCATCGGGCCTATCGCCGCAATTGCGATGCCTTCGCCTTCACGAAGCATCTGCCAGCTGCCAATTGGAATCGGCACAAGCTCTTCGTCAAGCTTGACGCCTGTTCCGTTCACGCGGGGATAGCGGTAAGCAATCGGCCCGTCATTGTAATCAAGCGCCGTCTTCATCATATGACGAAGTTCATTCTCATCCTTAGGCATCATCATCACAAGATTCGGAATGTGGCGCATGAACGCAATGTCGTAAACTCCCTGATGTGTTTCGCCGTCCGCACCGACAAAGCCGGCCCGGTCAATGGCGAACATGACATTCGCATTATGCCGGCAAATGTCATGAACGATCTGGTCATAAGCACGCTGCATAAAGGTAGAGTATACCGCATATACAGGCTTCATGCCTTCCATAGCCAACGCAGCGCACATCGTAGCCGCATGCTGCTCGGCAATGCCCACATCAACCATCCGATCCGGGAACCGTTTGGAGAAAGGAACAAGGCCGGAGCCGCCAGGCATGGCCGGTGTTACCGCCACAATCCGTTCATCCTGCTCTGCCAGTTCGATCAAGGTTTGACCGAAAACCTCCGTATACATTGGATTCCCAACAGCTTTCAGCACCTGTCCGGACTCGATTTTGTACGGAGAAATGCCGTGCCATTTGTGGGAATCGGCTTCGGCAGGTTTGTAGCCTTTTCCTTTAGTCGTTAATACATGAACCAGGACAGGCCCTTCCACGTTATCCGCCTGCTTAAACGTTTCAAGCAGCTTCGGCATATCATGACCGTCTACAGGTCCCAAATAGGTGAATCCAAGCTCCTCGAACAAAATGCCGGGAACCATCATATATTTAAGGCTGTCCTTGACTTTCTCGGCTGTCTTGGCAAGTTTGCCGCCAATGGCCGGGATTTTTCGCAGCAGTATTTCAATTTCATCTTTGGCACGCAAATAAGTCCGGTCTGAACGGATGCGCGACAAATAATTATGCATCGCCCCTACGTTGGGCGCTATGGACATTTCATTATCGTTCAGAATAACCATCAGCTTCTTCTTCTCGTGGCCGATGTGATTAAGCGCTTCAAAAGCCATGCCGCCCGTTAGAGCTCCATCGCCTATAATAGGAATGACCTTGAAGTCCTCGCCTTTCAGATCACGAGCCAGCGCCATGCCCATCGCCGCCGACAAAGAAGTGCTGCTGTGTCCGGCTTCCCAAACATCGTGTTCGCTTTCGTCCCGTTTCACGAAGCCGCATAAGCCGTTTAATTTGCGCAGTGTGTCAAATTGATCCATTCTGCCGGTCAACATCTTATGTACATACGCCTGATGCCCGACATCATAAATGAATTTATCTTTGGGGCTGTTGTAGCGGTAATGAAGCGCCAGCGTCAATTCCACCACGCCCAGATTGGAAGCCAGATGACCGCCGGTTACGGACAGCTTCTCAATCAGAAACTGACGAATCTGAGCCGCCAGCGGTGCAAGCTCATCGACGGACAGCTGTTTGAGATCCTCAGGTCCGTTGATTTGCGAAAGCAGCATTTGTATTCCCCGCTTTCCTTTGTTTAAATAGCATTCTATTGTAGTGCCCCCAATTATAACATAAAAGTCGTTTCAACAGAAATAACGGCAAAATCTGCGCCACTTGTCCTACAAAGAACAACAAGAATAAGCGGGCGCGTTTTGCCGTCATAAATCTGCCGGAGTTATATGTCTAAAGTCCTGTTCACTTAACTCGAATTGAATTGACTTAATGATCGCGTTTCAGCAGAAAATCTGAAATCTCAAGCAAACGGGCAGGGTCCGGAATACCTCCGTCTTCCAGTGCTTCCTTGGCTTCAAGGGTCAACCGGGCCACTTCTGCACGGGAGGCTTCCAGACCTGCGAAATAAGGATAAGTGACTTTTTCCATTTTGAGATCGCTTTGCGTGCTCTTGCCGAGCTTGGCCTCGTCACCAATCAGATCCAGAATATCGTCTTGAATCTGGAAGGCGAAACCGATATTGCGGCCAAACCGTTCAAGCGCCTCAAGTTGGCGTAGGGAAGCTGAAGCAATTCGGCCGCCGGCCTTCAAGGCGAACACGATCAGGTCCCCGGTTTTATGCTCATGTATGTAACGGAGACCTCCCAGATCCGTAACTCCCTGCTCCGCCTGCATATCGGCAGCTTGTCCGCCCACCATACCGCAAGGCCCGGCGTAACGGGACAATTCCTCCACAATGGCCAAGGTTTGTTCAGCCGGGACATGATATCTGCGGGAAGCCTGGACAACACTGTAAAAAGCATGGGTCAGCAGGCCATCCCCGGCCAGAATAGCCGAGGCTTCTCCAAACACCTTGTGATTGGTTGGTTTACCCCGTCTGAAATCATCGTTGTCCATAGCCGGAAGATCATCATGAATGAGAGAGTAGGTATGAATCATCTCCACCGCACATGCGACCGGCATGGCCGCCTCCCTGCTTCCGCCAAGGCTTTCGGCTGCGGCAATTACCAGCAGCGGACGCAATCTTTTTCCCCCGGCCGTCAGCGAATATTGCATAGCCTCTTTAAGCGTGCCGGGAACCTGCCAATCACCGGGCAAAAAGCTTTCAAGAGCGGTATTCACCTGACCGCAAACTTGCTCCATATATTGCTCAAAAGACGGACGGCTCAAGCAAAATCACCGCTTCCTCCGCCGTTTTCACTGTAGGGTTTCTTCACGGCGGCTCCGTCAACCTCAACAATCATTTCGATCTTCCGTTCCACCTGCTCCAATTTCTGACCGCAGAGCTGGGACAGCTTCATCCCCTGCTGGAACAGATCAATCGCTTTCTCAAGCGGCACATCCCCATGCTCCAGCTGAGAGACAATCGCCTCCAGTTCGCTCATGGCCTCTTCAAAACTCAGTTCCTGTTTCTGTTCTTCCATGCTCTTCTCCTTCCGGCTTTATGCCCCAAACCTGGCAGTCAAGCTCACCGTCGGTGATTTTGATCTTTACCTGATCGCCCGGCTGCACCTGGTTGATCGATTTGATCAGCTTCTGTTCTTGATCGTCATAGACAAGGCCATAGCCCCGGCTCATGACCTTAAGCGGACTCAGCGCATCCAGCTGTCTGATCGCGCTGCCCAGCATGGCGCTGCGCTCCTTGAGGAACAGCGCCATGCTTTGCTTCAGCCTGCGGGAAAGCTCGTCCCCGCGGGCTGAAGCCTGGTTCAGCTGCGCCTGCGGATGGAAGCGCAGCAGCGTCTCATGCAGCCGCCCGTAACGGCCGGCTGTCAGCTTCACCCGGCTGTCCACCGTGCGGGACAGCCGATGCTTCAGCATGTCCAGACGCTGGACATGCTGAAGCACCTGGCGGCGCGGCTGCGTCAGCGCCGGCGACCTTTGCAGGCGCGCGAGGCGTTCGCGCTCGCGGGACGCCTTGTGCTGCAGCCCCTGCCGCAGCGAGCGCTGGAGCTGGCGAAGCAGCTCCTTCAAATCCGCGATATGCGGCACCGCAAGCTCGGCCGCAGCCGTTGGCGTGGCCGCCCGCAGATCGGCCACAAAGTCGGCGATCGTAAAGTCCGTTTCGTGCCCGACAGCCGAAATAATCGGGATCGCCGAATCATAGATCGCTCTGGCTACGATTTCTTCGTTGAAGGCCCACAGCTCTTCAAGCGAGCCGCCGCCGCGGCCCACAATCAGCACATCCGCCTCGCCCAGCCGGTTCAGCTCGCGGATGGCCTTGACGATCGAAGGCGCGGCGCCTTTTCCCTGCACCAGCACGGGATAAAGGACAATATGCGCCTGTGGATATCTTCTCTGCAGCGTAATCATGATGTCTCTGACGGCCGCTCCGGTTGGCGAGGTAACAACACCAATGCTGCGCGGGAATTTCGGAATCGCCTTCTTGGTCGAAGCCTCGAACAGGCCTTCCTGCTCCAGTTTCTTCTTAAGCTGCTCATACGCCAGGTACAAGCTGCCGATGCCGTCCGGCTGCATATGGGTGGCATAAAACTGATATTGCCCGTCCCGTTCAAACACCGAAACATTGCCTCTGGCAATCACCCGCGAGCCTTCCTTCGGAATGAAAGGCAGCCTTTGGTTATGCGAGGCAAACATAATGCTTTTGATCCGGCTGTCCGCATCCTTCAGCGTAAAATACATATGGCCGCTGGAATGATGCGTAAAGTTGGAAATTTCCCCGCGGATCCAGACTTCGGACAGCAGCGGATCGCTTTCCATTTTCATGCGGATAAATTTATTTAATTCCTTAATCGAATAAATGCGCTGTTCCACAGCAAAGCCTCCTTTATCAGGCCGCTAGGATGCCTGCTGGCATCATTTCAAACCATTCAGCCTTTTGGCGGCGATCAGCGTATTTTTCATCAGCATCGTAATGGTCATCGGACCCACCCCGCCGGGAACCGGCGTAATCGGACCTGAAACCTCCTGTACGCTTGCGAAATCCACATCTCCGGCTAGCTTGCCGTTCTCCAGACGGTTCATGCCGACGTCAATTACAACTGCGCCCGGTTTGATGAAAGAAGCGTCTACAAAATTAGCTCGTCCAATCGCCACAACGACGATATCCGCCTGTTTGGTCAGCTCTTTCATGTTAGCGGTGCGGGAATGGCACATCGTGACGGTAGCATTCTCGCGCTGCAGCAGCAGGGAAACCGGTTTGCCGACAATGTTGCTGCGGCCGATGACAACAGCATGTTTACCGCTCATTTCGATGCCTGTGCGTTTGATCAGCTCAATGACCCCTGCAGGCGTACATGGCAGCAGGCTGTCATCCCCGATTACAAGGTTACCCACGTTCACCGGGTGGAAGCCGTCAACATCCTTCTCGACCGAAATGGCGTCGATCACGGATTTCTCGTGAATATGGGAAGGAAGAGGCAGCTGGACCAAAATGCCGTGGATGCTGGCTTGTCCATTCAATTTCTCAATAAGGGAAAGCAATTCTTCCTGGGTTGTAGAGGCTGGCAGACGATGAACCTCGGAATAAAAGCCAAGGTCTACGCAAGCCTTCTCTTTGTTGCGGACGTAAACCTGGGAAGCCGGATCTTCGCCTACAAGCACAACGGCGAGACCTGGCTGCACCCCTTTACCTTTAAGCTCTTCTACTTCAATGCGAATCTGGCTGCGAATTTCTTCTGATACCTGTTTCCCGCTGATAATAGTTGCTGTCATCGTTTCCCCGTCTCCTTTAACCCCTGATTTTATAAGTTTTTAAGCTTGTCTAAATCTTGGATCATCTTGCCGAGCACGCCATTGACAAACTTGCCGGACTCCTCAGTGCCAAAATGTTTGGACAGCTCGATCGCTTCGTTGACGGCTACCTTGGCTGGAACATCGTCACGGAAGATCATTTCGTAAGCGGCCAGGCGAAGCACCTCGCGGTCCACCCGCGACAATCGGCTGATCTGCCAGTTCTTCAAATATTGCTCCAGCATCCCGTCGATTGCAGTTTTATGTTCGATAACACCGGCAACAAGCTCCATAATCTGCTCTCTTGCTTCATCCGGGTTACCAACGCTTCCAACGCCGCTTTCGTTATCTTCCGAAGCTTCAACCAGCAGCATCATAACCGCCTCCTGGGCTCCCACTTCATTCATTTCCATCTGGTACAGGCTCTGCACCGCAAGTTCCCTTGTTAAACGCTTTTTCACTAAAATTTCCTCCTGGACTCATATACATAGCTGATCTGAAAAACCTAGTTGTAATAAAAAAACCTGCGAAATGCTATTCTCCACCGCCCCGAGGGGCATTATTCAGCTTCATCTGTTTTACAGGAGAAAAGCATATCACAGGAATTATCGGAAAGGACGCCACTTGCTAAACAGCCAGTCCCTTATTTCCTTCCATGGTATCAAAGAGCCTTGATCTAGATCCTTGTATTTCCCGGCCGTGTAGCCGATGAACAGGATCAGAGCACAAAACATCATGTTCCAAAAACCGGATATTAAATAAATAATGATCAAAAATACAGCGGCCGCGACTCCCAGCAAACGTCCCTTATAGCTGGTCCACAATTCTTTCCAAAACATTGGGACGAACTCCCCCTATTCCACTCGGCTCTTTATCACCGGAGATTGCACCAAGTTGGCAATATATACGGAGACATAAGAAACCGGAATCCCGGTAATTTCCTCCACTTGATCATGAACCTGCTTCTGCACTTCTTCCGTAAGGGGCGGTATCGCTGTTTCACCGTCCACAAGCGCGCGAACGTTGATTTCAAGGCCGGATTCGGAAACCCGGATTCTTGTCTTCACATCACGGACTCCACGAACCCGCGAAGCGGCTTTATACGAAAGATTCTCAATCGTCTCTACCGAAATCTGAATATCGCCAAATTCGGTTCTTTGATCGATCGACGGCAGCGAGGAACGATCCCTGCGGATTGAAATATAGAAGAAACGGAGGCTGAACAGGAATAGAAGAACCGCCACTATCAAGACAACCAGATAAAGCGTATTTTGATCCTGCGAATTCAAAGAGACCGGAACGGCATTCGTTAAAAGGAGGATTGCAATTACACTGATAATGCCGATGCTCAGGCTATATATAAAAAGCAAAACCCTGTCTAAAATCTTTGCCACGAAATCTGCAGCCTCCCTAAATTATAGTAAACCCCTGACTCAATTGTCGGGGGTTTATGCACTCGTTATTTAACCCTGTTGTTTACATCAGTTGGTTCTTCAAGTTTCTCAGTCGTCTTGAAAATCACGTCATGAATATGTACGTTCACTTCCACGACGGAAAGTCCTGTCATCTGTTCAATGGAACGTTTGACGTTACGCTGAACTTCGCTAGCCACTTCCGGAATCCGGTTGCCGTATTCTACAATTACAGATACGTCAACAGCCGCTTCCCGCTGGCCAACCTCAACCTTAACGCCTTTGGATAAATTTTTGCGTCCGAGCAATTCGGCAATGCCGCCGGCAAACCCGCCGCTCATTCCCGCTACACCTTTCACCTCAACCGTTGCCAAACCGGCAATGACTTCGATGACTTCCGGCGCAATTTGAATCTCTCCAATATCGGTACGTTCAAATTCAGTCGGCAAAGTACTCATCTTCTTCTCCACCTCTCAATAAGTTTGCGACAAACCCAGTGTCATAGAGGCAAGCGCACTTATTATACATACTATATCATTTTGCCTGTATTATGACAAACTTGGCCCGATTGTTTTAAACCTCGTGTTCTTCCAGAAATTTAATATCGAAATCACCACGGATAAATACCGGATGATCCAGCAATTTCTGGTGGAACGGAATGGTGGTATGAATACCTTCCACAGCAAATTCAGCCAAAGCGCGTTTCATCTTGGCGATCGCTTCCTCGCGGGTCGGCGCCCAGACGATCAGCTTCGCAATCATAGAATCGTAGTGAGGAGAGATGGTATAACCCGGATACGCTCCGCTGTCGACCCGTACGCCTGGTCCGCCTGGCGCCAGATAAAACTGGATTTTGCCCGGCGAAGGCAGGAAGCCCCGGTCAGGATTCTCCGCATTAATCCGGCATTCAATCGACCAGCCGTTCAGCACAATGTCTTCTTGCACGAAAGACAGACGGTTTCCTTCGGCTACGGAGATCATCTCTTTGATCAAATCCACGCCAGTGACCATTTCAGTTACCGGATGCTCAACCTGAATCCGCGTATTCATTTCCATGAAGTAGAATTGACCATCAGGCCCGAGCAGAAATTCCAGCGTGCCGGCGCCGCAATAGTCCACGGCAAGCGCAGCCCGAACGGCTGCTTCGCCCATTTCGGCTCTTTTCTCAGGAGACAGAATCGGACAAGGAGATTCCTCCACCAGCTTCTGGCGGCGGCGCTGCACGGAGCAGTCGCGCTCTCCCAAATAAACGGCATTGCCATGGCGGTCTGCCATGATTTGAATTTCCACATGCTTCATGCCTGTCAAATATTTCTCCAGGTAAACGCCGGCATTGCCGAATGCCTTCTGGGCTTCCTGCTGAGCCGTTGTAATCTGCTGGATCAAGGAAGATTCGTCTTCCGCCAGGCGGATACCTTTGCCTCCGCCGCCGGCAGTTGCCTTGATAATGACAGGATAACCAATATCTCTGGCAATCATGACCGCTTCGTCCAAATCTTCTATAATGCCGTCAGAGCCCGGGATAACCGGCACTCCGGCATCCTTCATCGTCTGTTTGGCGACGGATTTGTCACCCATCCGGCTGATCGCGTCAGCGGAAGGACCGATGAATGTAATATTGCAGGAATCGCAAATCTCCGCAAAGTCGGCATTCTCAGACAAAAATCCGTAGCCCGGATGGATGGCATCACATTCCGTCAACGTAGCTACGCTCATAATGTTCGTAAAATTCAAATAACTGTCCTTGGACAAAGTCGGGCCGATGCAATAAGCTTCATCTGCAAGGCGTACATGCAGAGAATCCTTATCTGCTTCGGAATAAACGGCGACCGTAGAAATATTCATTTCCCGGCAGGCGCGGATAATCCGAACCGCGATTTCGCCTCGGTTAGCAATCAATATTTTGTGAAATTTCATGGTTTATCCTCCTGGTACCAAATTCTTAAGCTAATCTTATTCCGGCTTCACCAAAAAGAGGGGCTGTCCATATTCCACAAGCTGTCCGTTTTCTACCAAAATGTCGACGATTTCGCCTTTAACTTCGGCTTCAATTTCATTCATCAGCTTCATCGCTTCAATGATGCAGACCACTGTCTTGTCCGAAACACGATCGCCCTTATTGACGAAAGGACTCGCGTCAGGAGAGGAAGCGCGGTAGAAAGAACCTACCATCGGGGAAACGATTGTATGTAAGTTGGAATCCGCTGCTTGCCGTTCCGGAGCTTTGGTCTCTTGCGTCTGCTGAACCGCTGCCGCTGCTGCAGGAGCAGGTGCCTGAACAACCGGAGCTGCTGCAACCTGTACAACCTCCGTTTTGCCCGGTTTGCGAATCATAAGGCGGGTTCCTTCATTCTCAATTTCCAGCTCATGCACAGAGGTTTCATCCACCAATTTGATCAGTTCTTTAATTTCATTTAATTTAAACATTCTACTATTCACTCCTCCAGCTTTTTTGAAGAACATCCGGTTACCCGCGGCAGGAAAGGCTGCGGTCCCTCTCGGGGCATGTCCTTTGGTAAAGAAAGCAATGTCCGCCAGTTCTAGCACAGCCGAAACGATTCAACTTCCTTTGACACCGTAAGCTTTGGTACTTGGTCATAACATAACTTTATGTATTATATCACAATGTGAAGAAATAGAAAGAGTCCAAGCATAACCCTGGACTCTTTGGAGAAAAGTTTTTGAAACCGATTACTTGGCGGAGCTTACATACTGAACTTTGACTTTGTCCTGGGAAACGCCAAGCTCGCTGATGACAAGATCAATGATGGTCGCTGCGTCTTTAGCCTGCAGTTTATCGTTCTGAACCACCACCTTAAAGCTGTCGTTTTCTTCAGCGACTATCGCTCTGCCATAACGTTGAGAGACCTGCTCCTCGATGTCGTTGATTTTGGATTCTTTGTCCTGCAGGGCACTATATTCATTTGCCGCTTTCGCGTTTTCTTCCGGTGTCTTACTGAGGTCGTTCATCGTTTGCAGCAGCTCATCGGCTTTTTTATAGTTAGCTTCGGTTCTTTCGTATTGATATTGATCCAGCTGGTCGCTGCCTACCGTACCTTGTGCTTGAGCTGTTTCCAGCACTTCTTCGTCCGTCTTGGCTGTCTGCGAGTCCGTGGCTGTTTGATCATCCGAGGAAGCTGCTGCCGATTTGCCATCATCTTTGGAAGCTGTGTCCGTGGCCGCTGAATCCTGCTGGTTTTGATCTTCTGTCGCCGCCGCTGTACCGCTGTCCGTTTGGGTGTCTGTCTGGCTGTCTGTTTGATCGTCCCCGGTAATGCTGTCGTCAGCAGCAGCCGTTTGTCCGTCTCCCTCATCTGTTCCATCTGTCACCTCGGTCACGATCGATCCGCCTGAATCGCCTGAAGCCGTACCCTGCGCACCCTGCGTATCCGAAACGGTAACCTGCTGTCCATCAGCCGATTGGTTGGCGGCTGGACCGGAATCCTCGGTAAACAGGTAATACGCGGATAAGACCACCATCAAGCTGAGCATGGAGACAAGCCAAATTGTTTGACGTTTTGTTTTCATTGAAAATTCCTCCTATAAGAAATGGGATAAGGGAAACTTCACTTCGTTTCATGAAACACGAACTTACTGAGAGGTTTTTCTTGGAGCAACAGAAATGCGATAGGCAGGCACGTTCAGGCCTTTTTCCACAGCATCGATGATCATTTGCTTGACGACCTTGTTCTCGGCCCCTTTGGCAACCACCAGCACACCCCGAACCTGGGGTTTTACCTTCTTGGTAACAATCGGCTGCTGGTCACCGGACACTTCGCTCGTTACAATTTCACCGTCTCTTGTATATTCCGTGATGTGCCGTTTGCCGCCATTGCCATCCGTTTCATCTGTTGACTGCTGGCTGTCCTTGACATTGCGCTGAAAGACCGTTTCCTCGGTGGAATCTACCGTCACCATGACATCTACTGCCCCTACGCCCACGATCTTCTCCAAAATATCTTTGGTTTTATCCTCCATCTCTTCTTCGATGCTGTCGAAAGGACTGCTGCCATCGATGCCCGCCGAAACCTCGGCAGAAGTATTAACCGTATCGGAAGGCGGCTCCCGCCCCACTCCGCCCGTGTCGATTTTCTTCACATGGACAAAGGAATTAAACAGCATAAACGCAATGCCGATGAGACCGATAATGATGAGCAGCCTGAAGGTATGTAATTTCTTCCCGCCGCCTTCACCCCCGCCAATCCACTGCTCCAGTTTTTTGAGCCAATTCATTTCCGTCCTCACCTCCTTTACGGCTTTACTCTACTGCCCAGCTGGTAGATCTCGATCAGATCTTTGGAAACACCCCAGCTGCTGCCAAGCATCTGTGTAATCTTGCTCCCTTCGGCCGTGTCTGGTGCAACCGAAACAGGTTGATCTCCGTCCTCCGAAACCTGATCGTCCCTTCCGGCTCCGGCATCTCCGGCTTCCGAGGATTCCTCCGTGACCTCAGGCCCCTGCTCCCCGTTATCCATGGTTCCGACACCGATTCTCCCTATATGGATTTGCACCGGATCGATCTGCGGGACTTGTATGGTTCCCAAGGAGCTGTCTGACGAGAATCCCGAGTTCACCTTAGATTCATCCGGGTTTGCCATAACAGGGGTATCCTCCGCTGCCGGGTTCAGGTAGACCTCAATATGGCTGATTACCGGCTTATCGTACTGGCTGTCCTGCTCTCCCTCATCTGTGTCTGCTGCTGAAGCCGGCACCACCTTGATTGTGACGGATACACGATTCACATCCAGCCCTGTATTTGCTTCTATCTGTGTTTTCATCTGCTGCGCCGTTTCCGTGCCGGCCCATTTCAAGGAATCCTCCAGACTCGACTGCCTGAGCAGCTCGCCTTGCTTTAGAATTTGATCCAAACTGGACTGGCTGGCTGCTTTCGGGTTCAATTGATCTTCGATGACCCGCTGTAGCTTCTCCGCCGGGTTGCCGTCCAGCAGCTTCAGCACCGGATTAAGCAATGTCATCAGGACCAGCAAGCTGAGCACCAGCTTCACGTACCGCTCCATGGAACGGCTGGGAAGCAGCATCTCGATGATGCCCGCCAGCAGTACGATAAAAATAATCTGTCTCAGCCACTCGCCTAGCCAGTTCATGAGTCATTCCCGCCTTTCCCGCTTCATCGCATCATTACCGTGATGTTGCCCGCCGTCAGCATAATCGTGATGGCCAGGAAGAACATCAGTCCTACCGCCGCCAATACGGCAAACACATACAGCATGCTTTTCCCGATAGTCTCCAGACAGGCCACAATCGGCGTATCGCCAAGCGGCTGCATGACGGCTGCTGTAAAATTGTAGATCAGCGCGAGGGTAAGGATCTTGATCGCCGGGAAAGCGCACAGGAATAAGATGATAACTACACCAACAATGCCGACCGCATTTTTCACGAGAATGGAAGCCGAGATGACTGTATCCGTGGCATCCGAGAACACCTTTCCAACAACAGGCACAAAATTTCCGGTCAAGTACTTCGCAGTGCGAAGGGTAACCCCATCCGCGACCGAACCCGCAATACCTTTGACCGAAATGACTCCCAGGAAGACGGTAAGCAGCACCCCGAGGAGTCCCATCGCCACTGTTCTGAGCAGATCGGCTAGCTTGGACAGCTTATATCTCTCGTGCATCGAACTTACGATATGAAGGATGGCCGAGAAGAACAGAAGCGGAAATACGACAACATGCACTAGCGTCCCCACCGTATGAACCATAAAAACAACCAGCGGATGGGTTACCGAAACGGTAACGACATTGCCCATCGAAGCAAGCAGGGTGAACAGAAGCGGCACCATCGCCATCATGAAATCGATCATGCCTTCAATCGCGCCTGCCGCATAAGAAATGGCCACACGAAAGCTGTTGATTGCCAGAATGATCAGAACCATGTAACAGATGTAGAATGCGACCTTGCCGACATTCCCTTTCTCGAAGGCGCTCTGCAGCGTTTCAAGCAGCATGCTGAATACGGTCAACACGACGATGGTCACCAAAATCTTGGCGTTGTACAGCACTTCGTGCCACATGAACCGGAGTAAACCCGAGAGGCCTGCCGAAAGACTGAAGCCGTCTCCGCCTGGAAGTATCATATCCTTGAAGGCAGGCAGGCTCCCTTCCGGAAAGAATCCCCCGTACTCTTTCATAAGCTGCTGCCAATACACTTCAATTTCGTCCGTCTTCACCTGCTGGCTGGCGGTTGGAGCCTGCTGTTCCCCTGCTCCCGGGTCCGTCTGGTCTTCACCTGAGGCGGAAGCCGTCAGGGGCATCATGAGCAGCAGGATCAGCCACATGGCTGCAATGAAGGTCCCCAGGGTCGTCCGAAATCGGTGTTTCATCATCATTCCTCGTTTCTAGGCAGGCAGCAGCTTTACTACGGTTTCAATAATGATGCCGATAATCGGAACCGCCAGTACAATGATCAGAACTTTACCCGCCAGCTCGATTTTGGAGGCAATGGCTTCCTGTCCGGCATCCCGGACAATTTGGGCTCCAAACTCCGCGATGTAAGCAATGCCAATAATTTTAAGGATTGTCTTCAGATAGACGTTCTGAACGCCCGAAGCCGCAGCCAGCTCCTCGAGCGTATCCAGCACTGTGCCGATCTTGCCGATGAGAAACAGAAAGATCGTAATGCCGGCGAAAGCGGTGATCAGAAAAGCAAAGATGGGTTTTTGCTCCCGCATCAGTAGGGAGAGAATGGCGGCGATCAGACCCAGCCCGACAATTTGGATCATGTCCATTGCCGGTCACCTACTGGAACAGAAAGATCGTTTTGATTTGCTGAAACAGGCTGTCCAGCATCCGGACAACCATAAACAGCACCACTACAAATCCGATCAGCGTTACCCAATGGGCCATATCTTCTTTCCCCATCTGCTTCAGCACGGTGTGAATCATGGCGACAATGATTCCAATTCCGGCAATTTGAAATATAGCGTTCACTTCTATGTTCATGAAAAAGGCACCTCGCTGTTTTCTCCGCAATCCCTACCGGGAGAGTTACCATTCTAATAGATCAGGATAACAATCAATGCGCCGACAAGCAGTCCGAGGCTTCTGGACATTTTTTCGTAACGGGCCTGCTCTTCCAGAGCTTGCGCTTCCTCTGCTTCCAAAGCCTTGACCGCTGACTGGATGTGGCTTTTCTGGTTGGTTCTGTCGCTGGTGCCCAAGGTAAAGCCAAGCTGATGCAGCACTTCCCTCTCGGGCGCTTTCATGGATGTATATTTCCAGTTCTCTTTCAGTGCGTAGTGCAGGCTGTCCTGGGCCGTCCAGTTCCGGGGATCTTCCATGGCCGCTGCCGCTTCCGCATAAAGCCGGTTCAGCGGCTCCCGGCTTTGGGCACCGATCCGCCTAAATGCTTCCGGAAGAGGGGTGAAGCCGTAGCCAATCTCGGTTTCAAGCCTTTGCAGCGAAAGAATAAGGCGTCTGATTTCATTAGGTCTGGCCGCAAACCTTCGTGCTTGTACAAAACCTGCCAGCGTGCCGGCCACAATGATCAGGATGGCCCCCACCATTTTGAACATCGCTTCACCGCCTTTCCTCTGTGATTATGGAGGACTTGAATGCTAAAGCAGCGGCTTATATTCTCCGTCGTAGACTTTGAAGGTGAATCCGTGTTCCCCACGGCCCAGGGTCACAAACCTCTGGAACAGCTTGCCGCTTGATACACCGTTTAGCAGCGGGCTTAAAGGCATACTGCCAATGCCGGAGCCATGCGCCGTTGCAACCACTTTCACACCCGCATGAAGCGCCTGGGTCAGCGCCTCAGCATCCTCCGGACGGCCAATCTCATCAACGATGATCACGTCGGGCGACATGGACCGGATCATCATCATGATCCCTTCCGCTTTGGGACAAGCATCCATGATGTCCGTCCGGG
Organism: Paenibacillus physcomitrellae; assembly: GCF_002240225.1. Taxonomy (NCBI): domain Bacteria; kingdom Bacillati; phylum Bacillota; class Bacilli; order Caryophanales; family Paenibacillaceae; genus Paenibacillus; species Paenibacillus physcomitrellae. Next base: position 1,244,508 of record NZ_CP022584.1, read on the forward strand.
GGCCAATATCAAAGCTTGGAACTCCCCGCCGGCATCCGGCGATCTCCGAACGTTCGTCGATGATAGCGACTTTGAGTCCCGGCCATCTTTCTCTGCCGGGTCCAAATTGCCCGCTGCTGACCGCTCTGGCAATGTCCCGCAGCATCGTCGTCTTCCCTTGCTGCGGGGGAGCGACAATCAGCGTATGCAGGACGCTTTTTCGATGATAATCCAGAAGATGGGGCATGACACCCGACGCTGCGCCTTTGACTTCCCTGGCAATCCGCAGGTTAAATCCGCTGATATCCCGGATGTGTTCCACCTTGCCGCGGCTGAGCACCGTTCGTCCGGAAAGTCCCATCCGGTGTCCGCCAGGCAAAGTAATAAACCCTTTCCTCAGCTCTTCTTCCATCGTATAAACGGAATGATTGGTGATGAGGTCAAGCAGCCGGTGACTCTCCTCCCGGCCTGTCCGAACAGCCTCCGCTGCCTGATCGGTAAGCGTGCCATCTTCTTTCAGAAAATAGAAACGTCCTCCTGCATTGATCTCCAGCGGACGTTCTTCCCTGATCCGCACCTCTTCAAGCTCGGCCAGCAGGCTTGCGGGGAGTCTCAGCAGCAGAGACCGGATTCGTTCCGGAAAAATAGACAGCCACGACTCATTCATTCTCGCTTCACCACCATTTCTGTCTTCGCTAGACTTGAACTTTGAAGTCTATTTTATTTTATGCTTGTACCTATCTTTTATGACGGAATCTATTATTTCTTCAGGATCCCGATTAAGAGGAAAGATACGCCGCAAGCAATCCAGGCCATTTTGCCCCAGGAAAGCTTGTCTGCCATGCCTGCTAGACCGATGGAAGTCGTAAGAATCAGAATCGTCGGGCCCACAAAAGCAAGTGCTGAATTGACGGCAAGAGCCTTGTCCACCCGGCCCAGCTTCAGCATCAGAATAGCTGCCAAAATCTCGGCGGAGCCTGACAATATACGAAGAGAAGCCATACTTAATACAAATTTATCCAGCATAATAAACCTCCTACTTTGTCCGGATGTACTTATCGATATGCAGCCTGTCCCGGTTTTAGTCCATGTAATCGCCTGTTTCGCCAATTGTTCTAAATAAAAAAACAAGCCGCCCCCGTTCTTCTAAATAAGAAGACAGGAGCAGCTTGTTAGTTTTGCAAAGTTTTTAACTAAGAGTTTGCCTATAACCTATTAAAATCAGCTGATAAATGATCTTAACGGCGTTCTTGAGGACCGCCGACAAACGCTTTTTCAGTTGTATCCAGACCATAAGCCGTATGAAGGGCGCGAACCACATCGCTTAATTTCTCACGGTCAATGACGCAGGATGTTTTGATTTCAGAGGTACTTACCATTTTGATATTTACGCCCTGCTGGGAAATCACGTCGAACATTTTCGCAGCTACGCCCGGATGGCTGACCATGCCGGCACCCACGATCGAAACTTTGACCAAATCTTCTTCAGAAGTGGCTTCCCGGTAAGGAACCTCGCCCCGGATGCTTTCGATGACATCCAGTGCTTTCTGACGTTCGCCGAGCGATACGGTAAAGGAGAAGTCAGCTTTCCCGTCCTGCACTCCGTTTTGAACAATAATATCGACGTTGATCTGCGCTTCTGCCAGCGCACCAAACACTTTAGCCAGAACTCCCGGTACGTGGGAAACTCCCATAATCGTGATCCGGGCTACATTTTTATCGTAGGCAATCCCGCTGACTACAACACCTTGCTCCATCGTGACATCCTCCTTAACAACCGTTCCTTCATTTTTATTGAAACTTGAGCGGACAACCAGCTTCACCTGATGATGCTTGGCGTATTCAACCGCTCTCGGATGCAGCACCGCTGCCCCCAGATTGGCAAGCTCCAGCATCTCGTCGTAAGAAATCTCGTTCAGCTTTCGTGCGCAAGATACGATCCGCGGATCGGTGGAGTAGATGCCGTCTACGTCGGTGTAAATTTCACAAACATCAGCCTCGATGGCTGCCGCAAGCGCCACGGCAGTCGTATCCGAGCCGCCGCGCCCGAAAGTCGTAATTTCCCGGTCTTCTGACATGCCCTGGAACCCGGCAACGACAACAATGTTTCCTTCCTCCAAAGCCTTCAGCACACGTTCGGGCTGGATATCGCTGATCCGGGCATTGCCATGCACGGGTTCCGTGCGGAAGCCGGCCTGCCAGCCTGTATAAGAAACCGCTTTGCCTCCGAGCTGATGAATAGCAATCGACAACAAAGCAATCGAAATCTGCTCTCCCGTTGTCATCAGCATATCCATTTCACGAGCAGGCGGATTCGGGTTTAACATTTTAGCCTGGTCGATCAAATCGTCTGTTGTATCCCCCATCGCAGAAACGACAACTACACAGCGATGGCCCTCTTCCTGTTTCTCCATAACGCGTCTTGCGACTCGCTGCATCCGCTCAATATCGCCAACGGAGCTGCCGCCAAACTTCATGACGTATAATGCCAAAACGTTCACTCCCATTTCGCTCTTTAAAAATCTGACTTGCCCTGTTATTTTATCACTTTAACTCAGTATAATAGGAAAGTCGACGCCCGAAGTCAATCTTTTTCCTCATTTTTGTAACAGACCCTGAACCGTTACGCTCTGCAGTCCCAGATCTTTCCTGTTTGAACAAAAAAAATCCCCCACCTTGGCGGTGGAGGAATTCTTCCGCCGCGCACGGCGGCAAACCCGCAGCAGCTTACGCGGCTGCGGAGAAGCATTCATTTTTAGGCGCGGGAAACATATTTTCCTTCGCGTGTATCGATCAGAAGCACATCGCCTTCATTGATGAACAGCGGAACCTGAACGTTCAGGCCAGTTTCCAGCTTAGCATTTTTAGTTGCGCCTGTAGCCGTGTTTCCTTTGATGCCCGGCTCAGTTTCAACGACTTTAAGCTCAACGCTCATCGGCAGGTTAATACCCAGGATTTCGCCTTGGTAGCTGGAGATTTTAACGTTCATGTTTTCTTTCAGGAAGTTCAGCTCCCATTCCAGCTGATCGGAAGTCAGCGTAAATTGATCATAGGTTTCATTATCCATGAAAGTATGCTCTTGGGCGCTGGCATACAAATATTGTACGTCGCGGTTTTCGATTTGTGCACGGCCAATGTTTTCACCTGCACGGAAAGTGCGCTCAACCGTATTGCCATTGCGGAGGTTTTTCATTTTGGTACGCACAAATGCTGCACCTTTACCTGGTTTAACGTGTTGGAAATCGATGATCGTGAAGATATCTCCTTCCACTTCTACTGTAAGGCCTGTTTTCAAATCGTTTACTGAAATCACAAAATAACCTCCTCAAAATAGTCAAGCGTATGTTGTTTGGCGCTATCAAGCGCATCGGCTAAACCGCTTCATGGGAACCGGCTTACAAAATAATCAATTCTTTGGTGGACTCGGTCAGGCGGCGTACGCCCGTCTCCGTAATGACAACATCGTCTTCAATCCGTACCCCGCCGAAGCCCGGAATATAAATCCCCGGCTCAACGGTTACCACCATACCCGGTTTAAGAACGGTGTCGCTCACTTTGGACAAGTTAGGAGCCTCATGAACCTCCATGCCAAGACCGTGGCCGGTGCTGTGACCAAACTGGTCACCATATCCGTGACGGGTAATGACATCGCGGGCAAGCGCATCCGCTTCACGTCCAGTCATACCCGGACGAAGATGCTCTAAAGTATGAAGCTGTGCTTCAAGAACGATATTATAGATTTCTTGCTGCTTCTCACTCGGTTTACCTACCATAACCGTTCTGGTGATATCCGAACAATACCCTTTAAGCAGGGCGCCGAAATCCATCGTTAACAGTTCCCCAGTCCCTACAACCTTTGAGCTGGCTGCACCGTGCGGCAGGGCCGAACGTTCTCCGGAGGCAAAAATGGTATCAAAAGAAGTCGCAGATGCTCCGTTCTTCCGCATGAAGAATTCCAATTCCAATGCTCCGTCCAACTCGGTTATACCGGGTTTAATCACGTCAATCATATGGAGGAAAGCACGGTCAGCCACATCGGCTGCTTCCTTCATAACCGCAAGCTCTTCCTCGTCCTTAAACATACGGATCTCTTCCACCAGTCCGCTGGCGGGAACCAGCTCAAACGGTTTCAAAGCTTCCGAATATTTGACATAGGTGGAGTAGGACATCAGCTCATTCTCGAATCCCAGTCGTTTGACTTTACCTGCTTCAAGCAGCCCTTTAATAATGTCCAGCGTGTCCTGACGATGCTCTTCAATCACTTCAAAGTCGACTGCCTGCTGAGGAGCCTGGGTCATGTACCGGAAATCTGTGAGCAGATAGGCTTTATCTGCAGTAATCAGTACATAACCGGCAGAACCCGTAAACCCCGTCAAATATTGGCGGTTAATCGGACTAGCAACCAGCAGTCCGTCTAATTGACGTTCAAGAAGTGCTTTACGCACCTTGCTTACTCGTTGATTATCCATCCTCATATCTCCTTAATGGCCTGCTGATAGATGCCGATGCAGCGCTGCAAGTCCCCATTCGTAGCTGGCGGCGCCAAATCCGGCGATTTGACCGACAGCCACGGGCGCAATAACCGATGTATGACGAAAAGCTTCGCGCGCATGGATGTTGGACATATGTACTTCTACAACCGGAATATTCACCGTCTGCAGAGCATCCCGCAAACTATAGCTATAATGGGTCAGCGCTCCCGGATTCAGCAGGATTCCGTCAATGTTCCCAAAAGCCGCATGAATGCGATCAATCAGGGCCCCTTCGTGATTAGATTGGAAGAACGAGAGTTCAATGCCCCACTCGGCTGCAAGCCTGGATAATCCAGACTCAATATCTGCAAGGGTGGAAGATCCGTAAATTCCGGGCTCCCGAATACCAAGCATGTTTAAATTAGGACCATTCAGCACCAAAATGCGGCTCACCGTGTTCGCTCCCCTCTTCTTCTAAAACAACCAGAATTCATTTTACCATAGGAAAGATAGAGTTGAGAAGTATTTTCCCTTAAACCGGAGCTCTCTTGGGTTCTCTTAACCGATCCTCTGTATATTCGATTGCCGCCGTGTAGCCGATGAACAGCCCCCACAGCAGAAAAAGGCAGAATTCGCTGATGATGCTTGTCCAGCCCAGACGCTGCAGCGAAGGTGCTAGGGCATACAAAGGGGCAAGAACTCCGAAAATAATAGCCCACCATGCGATACCGTAAAGTATGCCCGGCCACGGCCCCCTGAATTTGCGGAGCAGCAGCGTATACAGCACGGACGCAATAATCGAGAAGACGATGAAAAACAGCCAGCCTATATAATATCCCGGCTGAGATCTCAAAAAGCTGTTCTTAAAGAACGGTTCCGCCAGAAATCCCGGGACAACGGTCGTAAAACGCATAAAATAAAAAAAACCGTGGATTGCTCCCCAGATAAAACCTGCAAAAAAACCAAGCTGCAGCGAGAACCACAGCACGTGAGTTTCATGCTGTTTCTGAACTACCTGATTGCTCCGATCGGATCGGTCTCTGCCGGATCCGGCTTGACTGGCTTGACTATGCCGCGCCATAAGATCATTCCCTTCTGTGCCTATTCCTTCCGTAATTGGGTCGTACCTTATTATGACCAATTTGAAAAAGGCTAAACAAACTAGAATTTGCATCCGAAATTCGCTACAATAAGGGGACCGGGGCATTTGTACTAGATCAGGCTCCGAAAACGCTTAAGTCTGTATTTATTCATTACATTTAGGGAAGGTGAAATTGTGCCGAAAACAGATAGTCCGGTCATCTATGGCGGCCAAGCCGTTATGGAAGGTGTAATGTTCGGCGGCAAACACGTTAACGTAACCGCCGTCCGCCGGAAGAACGGCGAAATTACCTTTCTTGAAGTTCCGAGAGAGGACAAATCATGGGTCAAGTCGCTTCGTAAAATTCCGCTGATCAGAGGCATCGTCAGCATTATCGATTCCAGCGCTAAAGGCTCCAAACATCTTAATTATTCTGCCGAAGCCATGGCGGATGACAGCATGGAGCCGGAGGAACGCGCCAAGCAGAAAGAGAAAGAAGAATCGTCCTGGTCGCTCAGCATGATCGTCGGCGTTACGATTGCCGGGATTCTTTCCTTTATATTCGGCAAACTGATATTCACACTCGTTCCGGCCGTCCTTGAAGATCTGCTCTTCGAGCGGATTGTTCAAAACCGGGTTCTGGATACACTAATAGAAGGAATTATCAAAATCATCCTTCTGCTTGCCTATCTCTGGTTTATCTCCTTGACGCCCGTCGTGAAACGATTGTTTCAATACCATGGCGCTGAGCACAAGGTCATTACCGCCTACGAGAACGGCGAGGAGCTGACACCAGCAAACGTGCAGAAGTACAGCCGCCTGCATTACCGCTGCGGCAGCAGCTTTATTATTCTGACGGTCATTGTCGGCGTTATCGTCTATTCTTTTTTCCATTGGGATAATATTTGGGAGAGAATGTACATCCGTGTGCTGCTTCTTCCTGTAGTCATTGGTTTATCTTTTGAATTGCTCAAGTTCACCAACTCGGTCCGCGATATTCCGCTGCTACGCTTTCTTGGATATCCGGGACTTTGGCTTCAATTGCTGACGACCAAAGAACCGACCGACGAACAGGTTGAAGTTTCTATTGCTTCGTTTAACCGCATGCGCGAGCTGGATGCCCAGCTTGAGAACGAAACCGTGCACAGCCATGTGCCGGGCGGTTCCCCATTGGATCCCGTGAAAGGGTGATAAACATGAGAAGACAAAACCTAATTTTCTGGATCGTTATGGTCCTCGTTGCAATCGGGGTGGTTCAAGGGCTGCTCAGCAACTGGCTTTCCTTGATCATACCGCTCGTATTGATTGCTTTGGTGTATGTGCTCTATAAATATCCGCCTAAACGTTTCCGCAGAGGGCCAAAGGTTAAACCTTCGGCCCGGACAGCGGCCAAGATCGCGGCTTCGCAGCGCCGTTCGGCTGCAGCACCCCGGTCTTCGTCCGACGGCAAAAGAAAACATTATCCTTTCCAGGTCATCGACGGCAACAAAGGAAAAAATGACGAAGATTTGCCCAAATATCATTAAAGATTTAAGGCAGGCAAATACTTTTGGTATTGTGTCTCATAATGTTTGGAATCCCAATTTCTAAAAAATTCCTGGCCTGCGCTTACGCCTGATTCGTAAAGCCGCAGGCTTTCTTCTTCTGTAAGAGAAAACTGCGTGGTGCTTACGCCGAGTGTGGGGATCTTAATGGTGCGGTAGCGTTTGGACTGTTCGATATAACGTTCATCATGAGCGGATAGCATCGTTTCCACAATCGCCTCCAGCATCGTAAACGGCCCCTTAATCTGATGTGGCTTGCCCGTTGTCTCTCCTACCATTTGAAACCCGACTGTTGGAATCCTTGTGCCTTCCTTCGGAAGCGATCTTTGATCAAACAGCCATAAAGGCAAATTGCTGAGCACACCTCCATCCACCACGTAAACGAACTGCTCGGCAAAAGTTCTCCCCCGCTTGATCGCCGGTCCCATCCGCAGCATAACCGGGTCAAAGAAATAAGGGATACTGCAGCTCATTCTGACAGCTTTGGCTACTTCAAACCGGCCCGGATCAAACCCTAATTGAATCAGATCATCCGGCAGCACCAGAATTTTGCCCCGGGTAATGTCAGAAGCGACAATCGATAATTTCCCCCGTTCCAGGTCATTGAAGGTCCTGATTCCTTTGAGCAGCAATGCGCTTCTCACCCACTGTTCAAGCGCTTCCCCTGAGTACAAACCTTTCTTGAGGATAACCCTTAATGCCGGTCCTATTAAAGTGATATTAAATAAAGGCGCGCGCCTCAGAAAGCTGGTAAAGGAGGTTCCCATGATGATGTCCTTGAGTTCGTCGGCGGTATATCCTGCCGCCAGCAGAGAGGCGACAATCGAACCAGAAGAGGTTCCCGCCAGCCTGTGAAAATGAACACCGCTTTGTTCGGCTGCCTTCACTGCGCCCGCCAGTGAAATCCCTTTCACCCCTCCACCTTGAAAAACGCCGTTAATGAGCACAGCAAACAGCCCCCATCCTTGATAAGCTGGCCTTTAGTAGGCTATTGCTTATGTATGAAGGACAGAGGCTGTCTTATGATCTTTATTGATTAAGATGAAATTCCATAGTAGCTCTTTAATAATTGCGTCAAGCCAAACGGATTGCTAAGCAGGCTGCTGGAACGGTAGAAGATACTGCCTTGAATCTGGCTGAACTGTTCGTTATATTTCAACTGGTTGATCATCTCTTGCGAGGTCTGCCAGCCTTTCTCAGGGGAACCGATTTTGTAAGGAGCCATTCCGATATAAAGCTTGACGCCGGTACCGTTCACTTCATTGGCCCACCAGTCCACCACCTTGTCATAAGGAGCCGCAGTCGTTGCAAAGCTCCAGTATACCTGAGGAGCAATATAGTCTACATATTTGCCTTGAATCCAGACCCGGGCATCCGCATATTCGCTGTCATACGCCGACCGGCCGGACGTTGCCGAACCCGTTGGATCTGTCGCCTGATTACGCCAAATCCCCGAAGGGCTGATCCCGAAGACCAGCTGAGGTTTGGAGGCGTGGATGCTGGCACTCAAGTCCCTTACAAAGGTGTTGATATTATTTCTGCGCCAGTCCGCTTTGGACTTGAAGCCATTACTGTTATAGGCCTTGAATGTAGCGCTGTCATCAAAGGGATTGGCTGCCGTCTCGTCCGAAGGATAGAAATAGTCATCCAGATGGATGCCGTCAACAGGGTACTTGTTCACGACTTCCATAATCGCGTCAATAATATGTTGCCTAGCTGCCGGTATACCGGGATTCAAATACAAACGGCTGCTGGCCTTCACGATCCAGGACGGATGCTGAACCGCCACATTGTTTGCAGTCAGCTTGCTGGTATCGCTTCCGCTTGCCGTCACCCTGAACGGATTAAACCAGGCATGAAACTGCATGCCGCGATTGTGCGCTTCTTCAATCATAAAGGCAAGCGGATCATACCCCGGATCTTTGCCGGGAGTCCCTGTCAGCACTTGCGACCAAGGTACAAGCTTGGACGGATAAAGCGCATCCGCAGAAGGTCTTACCTGAACAAACACGGCGTTGATTCCCTCGGCTTTAAGTTTGTCCAGCATATCGGAGAATTCCTGCTTCTGTTTGGCTGCATTTCCTCTGGAAGCGCTGCTCGGCCAGTCTAAATTGGTGACAGAAGCGATCCAGGCTCCCCGCAGGGTATTGCTTCCTGTAAGAGTTACAGCAGAACCATTCGAGGAGCCTCCGCCGTTTGTACCGCCGGTTCCTGCTCCTCCATTGCCCGAACCCGAACCGCCGCCCATCCATCCGGGAGTCGTTAGCGTGATTCGATTGGCGTCAGCGTTCCAGTCAACAATCAGACCCAGCTGCTCGCTGACAAAACGGATCGGGACCATTGTTCGTCCGGATACGGACTGTAAGGGTACATCCAGCGTAGAAGCGATTCCCCCCACCAAAGCCGTCCGGCTGCCCATCACCATCTCAATCGTGGTGCTGTTCTGTTTGATCGTAACCGTCTTTGTGTCTGCCTGCCAATCTACAAATGCTCCTATACCTTCCGAAATGACTCTTAAAGGCACAAAAGTTCTATTAGACTTTATATAAGGCGCCACATCACTTGTTAAATCTACGCCATCCAGGTTCATCGTGATCGCCGTTTCTGCCGCTTTGACCGCGCCTTGTCCAGTTATAGCCGTTACTGAGCACAGCAGGGTCATCGCCGTTAAGGCCGTCACCGCTTTCTTCCACAAACGCATTATGGATCCTCCCCAAGATCATTTAGTTATCCCGTTCTCTCCATCTCCCCAGCGCTTCTTGCGCTTATCGTCAAAAAAATACGAAAGCATCTGCCGCAGGACAGATGCCTAATTACGAACCGCTGATCATTTCGTTATGAATATTTTGAAGTTCCTCGAGACGATTGTTATCACGGCGGAAAAATTCCACCAATGTTTCTATGCACGTAATGGAGTCCCAGCTTAAATGGTGCTCTATGCCTTCCACATCTTTATAAATGTTCTCTTCCTGAACACCGATCATCTCCAGAAATTCTTCCAGCAGCGCATGACGGTCGACAAGCCGTTTGCCAACCTTCTTGCCTTTGCTTGTAAGCACAAGGCCGCGGTATTTCTCGTAGATCAAATACTCATCTTTGTCCAGCTTCTGGATCATTTTCGTTACGGATGAAGGGTGAACCTCCAGCCCTTCCGCGATATCCGAAACGCGGGCGTATCCCTTCTCGTCAATCAGCTTGTAGATGCGCTCCAAGTAATCTTCCATGCTGGGCGTTGGCATCCTGCTTCCCTCTTTTCCTAAGTTAAACGGCCAGCGGCCGACACTTTTCACTCTTGTTAATGATACATGTTTCTGCAACTTCTTGGCAAGTCCCGGCAGCTGCCCGCCACTGTTTGCTCATATTTCCACGACTCGTGGTGAACGGAAGCCGGCATGGCATAACGTCAGACCGAATTCGAAAATTTCATTTAAAAAATCAGAAAATCCGGCGTTATCCGCTGCAGCCAGATCGTAATCCCTGTCAGCCGCCCCGTAAATAACAGCAGACCCATCACTACCATCACGGCTCCGCCGACCTTCATCACCCAGCCTGAATACCGGTTTAATGTCTTCACGGAGCCCACGTAAAAGGCAAAAACAAAAAAGGGAACCGCAAAACCTGCCGTATAAGCCGTTATAAGCTTCATCCAGGCGCCTGGTTCGCTGGCAGCAAGCGCAATCACTCCAGCCAAGATAGGTCCTACGCAGGGAGACCATCCCGCCGCAAAGCCGATCCCCAGCAGAAAGGATCCCAAATACCCGGCCGCGGAACGCCTGCCCCATCCCGGCTTCCACTCCTTAAGCAGCAGGGTTGGCTGAATCAAACCTGACAGGAACAAGCCCATGATGATCATTAACACACCGGAAATCTGGCGCAGCCATACCCTGTTGTCTTGAAACAAAACCCCAACCGCTCCCGCCCCATAACCCAGTGAATAGAAAACAACTGAAAACCCGGCAATAAAAACGGCCGTATGCATCATGACCTTCTTCCGGTTGTCCTGCTCGTTTAACTCGTTCTTCAGCGTATTCAAAGATAACCCCGTTATATAGGAGATAAACGAAGGATACAGCGGCAGACAGCAGGGTGAAACAAAGGAGGCCACCCCCGCGGCAAAAGCTGCCCCCATGTGAAGTTGGTCTGTCATCATTTTTCCTCCTTAAGAGCTTGATCCGTCCGGGGCAGTATACATCCCAGACCCAACCGGTAAGCTGGATGAGCCTGGCACTTTGTCCCGTGCCTTATCCTCTACTATATAAATTTCCAAGATAAAAAATGTCCGGGCCATCCGCCTTATAAGAAACTCATGAAGGGAGAGGCAGGCGTGTTAACCTTCTCGTTCCCGGTTAATCATGAGTAACCGTAAAGCATTAAGGCGAACGAGAACATGGATGACAGGAGGAGTGGCTATGCGGTGGCAGGGCAGACGAGGAAGTTCAAACGTAGAGGACCGCAGGAGCATGGGCGGTTTGGGCGGAGGAGGCGGAAAGCTGATCGGAGGAGGAATCGGCGGCATCGTCATTATTCTGCTGATGACGCTGCTTGGCGGCAACCCTTCTTCGATATTAAGCGGTCTTACAGGCTCTGATATTGACACTACCGGCTACCAGCCGACCCAGCAGGAACAGGAAGCGGCCCAGTTTGTTTCCGTTGTGCTGGCCGATACCGAAGACATCTGGACCGAGGTATTCCGCCATAGGGGAATGATCTATGAGAAACCGACGCTGGTTTTGTACAGAGACTCTGTTCAATCCGCTTGCGGAACAGCGCAGTCTGCAATCGGGCCTTTTTATTGCCCTGGCGATCATAACCTTTACATTGATTTAAGTTTTTATGAGGAGTTAAAGCAAAGGTTCCAGGCCCCGGGGGATTTTGCCATGGCCTATGTCGTTGCCCACGAGGTAGGCCACCATGTTCAGACCCTGCTGGGGACAATGGATAAAATGGATTCGCTCCGAAACCGGCTCAGCGAAACGGAATATAATCAATACCAGGTCCGTCTGGAGCTTCAGGCCGATTATTTGGCTGGTGTCTGGGCTCATTATGTACAAGGCAAGAACCTGCTGGAGGCGGGTGATTTGGACGAGGCGCTGACTGCGGCCAGCGCGGTTGGCGATGATACGATCCAGCAGCAGGCCCAGGGTTATGTGGTGCCCGAAAGCTTCACGCACGGCACCTCGGAACAACGGAAACGCTGGTTCTATAAAGGATATGAGAACGGCACGATCGAGGGTGGAGATACCTTTAGCGCCAGCAGTTTTATAAATAACCTTTAATGATCAAGACGGCTCCTCGTTTAAGAAAAAGAAGCCTTCCACCGCGAACCTTGGGTTCATGGTGGAAGGCCTCTTGTCATTATCGCTTGTCTGGCACGGATTATGCCATTACAGTGTCATTCCTTATTTCACTACTGCCCCGTTAGGCATATCGTCAGGCACCGTTGCCAGCGTCAGCTTATCGCCTTGGGAGGCGGCCAGAATCATCCCCTGCGACAATTCGCCGCGCAGCTTAACCGGCTTCAGGTTGACCACTACAATCACCTTGCGTCCAACCAGCTCCTCAGGGCTGTAGAACTTGGCAATGCCTGATACGACCTGGCGCTGCTCGAAACCAAGATCAAGCTGAAGCTTCAGCAGCTTATCGGCTTTCTTCACTGCCTCAGCGGCCACGACCTGCGCTACCCGCAGCTCAACTTTAGCGAAATCTTCAATGCCGATTTCTTCTTTTAATGGTGCGGCTTCTTCTGCTTCGGCCTTAGCGCCTTCTGCAGCCGCCCCGGCAGCCTTCTCTTCAGCCGCAGGAACGCCGCCGGTCATCGACTCGGCGATATAAGCCACTTCCTGCTCGGCGTCAAGCCGCGGGAAGATCGGCTCTCCTTGGCCCAAACGTGTGCCGGCCGGAATTAAGCCAAAGCTTTTTGCGCTTTCCCATGAGGTCAATTCGCCAGGCGTAATGCCTAATTGGCTCCAGATTTTGGCCGGGGCCTGCGTGAGGAACGGCTGCAGCAGGATCGAAGCAATCCGCAGCGACTCCATTAAATGAACCATAACGGAGCCAAGCTGCTCCTGTTTGTCTCCGTCTTTAGCCATCACCCAAGGCTGGGTTTCGTCGATATATTTGTTCGTGCGGCTGATAAACTGGCTGATGGAAGCAAGCGCCACCGAGAACTCCATGTTCTCCATGACCTCCTCGACCTTCTCCACCGTCTTCTGCGCAGCTACCGTAAGGGCAGCGTCAAATTCCGTGGCATTGGAAATATAAGCAGGCGCCACGCCGTCAAAATATTTGCCAACCATCGCTACCGTCCGGTTCAGCAGATTGCCAAGATCGTTGGCCAGATCAGAATTGACCCGTTCTACAAAGCTTTCCGGCGTAAAGCTGCCATCCGCGCCAAACGGCACTTCGCGCAGCAGATAATAACGTGTAGCATCCAGGCCGTAACGGTCGATCAACGTATTAGGATCCACAACGTTGCCTTTGGATTTGGACATTTTGCCGCCTTTCATGAGCAGCCAGCCATGGGCAAATACCTTTTTCGGAAGCGGCAGCCCCAAAGCCATCAGCATAATCGGCCAGTAAATCGTATGGAAGCGGACAATTTCTTTACCGACCAACTGAACATCCGCAGGCCAGTAACGATTATAAAGCTCCGGATTCTCCGTGCCATAGCCAAGAGCTGTAATATAGTTGGACAAAGCATCAATCCACACGTAAACAACGTGTTTCGGATCACCTTTCACCTTTACGCCCCATTCAAACGTCGTACGGGAGACCGCCAAATCCTCTAGTCCCGGTTTGATAAAGTTGTTGATCATTTCGTTCTTGCGGGACTCCGGCTGAATGAAACCTGGATTCTCCTCGTAAAACTTTAAAAGACGATCCGCATATTTGCTCATCCGGAAGAAATAGGACTCTTCTTTGACCAGCTCAACGGGATGGCCGCTGTCCGGCGACTTGCCGCCGATGATTTCGCCCTTGTCATTTTTGATCGGATCGACCAGCTGCGTTTCCGTATAATACGTTTCATCAGGGATGCTGTACCAGCCTTCATATTCCCCTTTGTAGATATCCCCCTTCTGAAGCAGCTGGTCAAAAATATCCTGCACAACCTGCTTATGCTTCGTATCCGTTGTCCGGATAAAATCGTCATTCGAGATGTCGAGCTTCTTCCACAGCTCTTTAATGCCTACAACAATGTTATCTACAAACTGCTGAGGGGTCAGCCCCTTCTCCTGGGCCTTCCGTTCGATCTTTTGGCCATGCTCGTCGGTTCCCGTCAAATAACGCACATCATAACCGCGCAGACGTTTGTAACGGGCCATAGCATCACCGGCTACAGTTGTATAAGCGTGACCGATATGCAGTTTGTCGCTCGGGTAATAAATCGGTGTCGTGATGTAAAAGGTTTTGTTGTCTGTTGCCAAGTTAACCACTCCTTCATGAAATATCCGTTTGCCCGGTGTTCGGGTCTAATGAAAAAAAGGCGACAAACGCAAAAAACTCCCGTCCCGGTTCGGGACGAGAGCATACTCACGCGTTACCACCCAATTTCCCTGCCGCTTCGCAGACAGCAGGCTTAACAGGTTCATGTCTGAACCTTTCCTTTAACGCCGGATTCGCGCTTCAGCCTTACCGCATCATGCGGCTCGAAGGAAGATCCTCCCGGACCATCTTCCAGCGGTTCCCCAGACCGGTTCTCAGCTTCCCCCGGCTCTCTGCTGCTGCTTCACCACTGTACTTATCCGTTCACAGGACAAACTATGTTAGAACTATTATTTCCTAATATATGCAAAGTAAACACCCCTGTCAAGCGTGTTCGCCCTGCTTTCCGCCGAGCTGACGGCCTTTTCCGGTGTTCTTGGGCGGCACCAGGTCGATCCCGCCGGGGTGAAAAGGATGACACTTCGCGATTCGTTTGGCCGCCAGCCAGCTTCCTTTCAGCGCACCGTGCACTTCAATCGCTTCAAGCGCATAAGCCGAACACGTCGGGTAGAACCGGCAGGTCGGCGGTTTCAGCGGAGAAATGAACTTGCGGTAAACATGAATCGGCACCTGCACGGTTCTGCGGGTTATTTTCATCATATTTGCTCCTGCCGCTTGGGATTGGCCTGGCAGTCCTTACAGTATCCGAAGACCTCGAATTTATGCTTCACGACCTGAAAATGATCAGGCGCATCCGCTAACGGCATCGGACAGAAATGGATTGGATAAGTCTTCTCGCACCCTAAACAAATCATGTGATGGTGATGATGTTCATCGCTGCAGCTTGCACGGAACTTAAGTCCGTCCTCAAACACGATTTGTTCAAGCACGCCCATTTCTTCCATAATTCTCAGATTTCGGTATACCGTATCAAAGCTGAGACCCGTATATTTTTTGCACATAAAATCATAAACGTCTTTAGGCGTCAAATACCCGTCTGTATCCACAAAAAGTTTGGCAAGCGTCCGGCGCTGATCCGTGATCCGCAGACCCTGGCTTGACATCTTCTGAATAATTTCATCTGCTGAAAGCATAGAGGCCACTTCCCCTTCCGGTATTTCCTCATTCCATATATCCCAACATGCGGTCTACTAACCTTCTATGCTGGTGATCCTTCTTTAATAATGCCGTAAATTGACGAAAGCGTCAAACTAACATCCCTCTGCAATAAAAAAAGACGGCGCAGGTCCAGGACCCTGACGCCGTTGTATTGAATGAACGAATAATTAGTGCTGATTATTCCGGTTTCTCTTCAGGAAGCGGTTGGAAGAGCAAATTCACAGACAGATTGCTTCCCGGCGCAGCGGTAAAGACGAAATCAATCGTTTCTTCCTTATCTCCGGTACGATACAGCACAGCAGCATCGTTAGGAGCGTTCAACACGCCATTAGTCGGAAGATCGACCATCATGCCGTTGACCATTATGCTGCCTACATATGTGCCGCCGCGTGGGTTAAACGTAATCAGCGTATGCGGAGCTACTCTGGACGTTCTGATCTTGTAGAGAACACCAAAATTACCGGCATTGGTAGATGGAGTATAGAACGGCGTATCGAACCCAGGCTGGAACGGATCGCTCGCATTGTCCCCGATCAGAAGACGTTTCGGCTTGTCGCCAAGCACTTCGTCATATTGAATGGTCCGGTTAGCTTCCGGATAGGTTCCGCGGTTATGCACTCCGTCGCGAGCCAGCACACTGAGCTGCGGCAGCGTCTTTAACGGATCTTTGGATGCGTCAATCATGATCACGTCAAATTGGACCGGATAGTCGGTATAAATATCCGACAGCAGCGAAATGACTTGACCCGGTTTGATGTTCTGAGCGCTCAGTTCACTGAAAATAAGCTTTTGCTCATTTGGAGCGAGCGTCAAATCCTGCTCCGCAGAACGGGTTTGCATGGAAGAGAAATAACGTTTAACGGACATTTTTCCGGTTGCGGTCGCATTTTCATTAGGTCCCGCAAATCCAAGCGTATCAATGAACAGGTTGGCTGTCGAATCATTCAGATTCGTTGCTACGACGTACATTTTAACGTCCTTGCCTACCGCATTGGCATGGTGGATCATAAAACGGGCTCTTCCCACGGTTGTTTCGCGGTACAGGACACCTTCGCTGTAGTTAGTCTCCGGACTGTTGCTGCGAATCAAGGTAACAGGCTCAGTAGTGAACGTATAATCTACTTTGTCCCAGCTTGGAACCTGACTGCCTTCAAATTGATATTTGTCGCCTACAGGCACAAACAGCTTGTTAAAATCGGACTCATTATACAGCGTTTCGCCCGTAATGGTGATTGTATGTTCAACCGTTGAAGTCAATCCATATTTATTGGTGACTTTAAGCCGGACGGTTTGCGGTCCTGGTGTAAAGAACGCCAGCTTATTGTTCTCCCACATCACTGAAGTGATAGAATTCTCTTCGTCAGTGCTCTGGTCGATGTAAGTGATCTTCTCACCCATTTTGTAAGTATCTTTATCGGTTGTAAAAGCAGCAACCGGCGGAGTATGCGGCTTCTGAACATTGATGGTCAACGAATACCAGTCACTCCAGTTGCCTGCCGAATCCTGCACCCGGTAGCTCACAACGTAATAGCCTGGCGTAGAGAAAATCTCCTGACGGCCTGTCCATTCCTCATTTACAATGGACTGCCCTGCAGGGGCTGTAGACATCGTTTGATAAGTAACCTGTGTTTGTCCTGCAATGATTTCGCTTGGCAGAACCGTGAACTTGGCCGTCGGTTTGGAGGCGACGTCCAGCGTGATTTGTTTTGTTTTGCTATCCAGCACATACGGCAGCTTCAGTGCAGCCGTAATTGCGGTGAAAGGCACCATAAAATTGCTGTTCTTCGTAGCATAGGATTTGCCTCTCATCGTGGTGACAACACCGTTCACCTTATAAGTGTTGCTGTTCAGCTTAAAGCGCATCTCATCGGAACCGCGGGTAATGACGGTTTCTTTCGTTGCACTCTCATAACGGATAGCAAGTCCTACCCGGTTCACCAGCGAGCGAATGGCCACGTAAGACACACCGTTCTTCACTGCCATTGGTTCTGTCGACTTATATTGAATCCCGTTCTGGTACATAATGTTGCTGTTCAGCAGCAAAATGAGTTTGCCCGGTGAAGCTGCGGAGATGGCTTGTGCCGAATTAGCGGCTGTTCCAGTGCTAGAAGCAGACACTGTACCGGAAGCTGGATCAGATGAACTCGGGTCCGCCGAAGAGGATCCTGCTGCCGGGCTATCTGAAGGGTCCGCTGCATCCGAAGGATCGGTCGAAGCCGAAGGATCGGTTGCATCCGAAGGATCAGGCGTACCCGGATCTAAAGATACGTTTGGATTAGGGATCATTCCTGGATCTGGCGTTGCAGCCGGGTCAGACGTTTCCGTTCCAGTCTGATCTGTGGAATTCTGGGCTGCCGAATCATTAGAAGTAGCTGCCGATGAACCGTCCTGCTGATAAGCTTGACCGGCTGCCTGGCCGGAAGCCGCGTCCGCTCCTGCGCTTGGAAGAATCATGGCAATTTGTGTTGCTGCTAAAATCGTAGAAAGTAAAAGTCTTCGGAATTTCATTATGTGCTCCTTTATCTCTGTATTAAAATCTTGTAAACTCTCGTTCAAAAGTAACATACTATTAAACGCTTCGTAACGTTGAAAGTTGCTAAAACACCAAAAAAAATGTAAAAACCGGTAAATCTGACCCCTGAAAAGTCAGATTTACCGGTTTTCGGGATGAATTTAAAGATAAGTGAGTCCTGTTCCAACGGGAAATTGATTGGATAGCGTAACAGGCAGCCGCCCGCCCGGCTGCCTGCGGCCTACGAGTACAGCCGCAACCGCATCAAGGGCAAACGGCCTGTTCTCATAGGCGCACAAATAGGCCTGAACCTCCGGAAATGCCTGGATGTCATAAGGATTCCTTGCCGACACGACCGTTATTTTTTCCTGTTTTTGCGTCATAAGCCCCTTTACCAGCCGCACCTGGCCTTCAGGGAGGGTTCCTTCCGAAGTATAGGTTACCACTACTACCTGACTGTAGGCTTCAGCCTCACGCAGGACGGTCTGCACTTCTTCGTCCGTCGCCCGTGTTCCGATCGCTGCCAGCTTGATTTCCGGCAAATAAGGCTGTAAGGCATCAGCTAGTGTATAACGGTATTCAGCCGCTTCATCCACTTCAGTTCGGTGTCTGAGCTCGGGCCAAACAACAAGCGTGGACAGGGCAGTATCCAGAGGGAGCCTTGGTGGATTGCCCTCATTCTTAACGAGCGTTATCGACTTCCCGGCTGCTTGTTCAAGCAGCGGAACGGTCTGCTCTGACGGAAGCAAAGGAACACCGTGCTCCGTGTTTAGTTGGGTGCCTTGCTCGATGCCTTGTTTCAGGCTTTGCTTCATATGTTGCGGTGCTGCAAACGGCACTGCCGTTACCGCCGTATTTACGGTCGCCAGACCGCTTTTCAGAGCCAAAATACGCTGTAAGGAACGGTCAATGGCCGTTTCGGACAATCGGCCGGACTTCACCGCCGCCACCGCTGCCTCAATCGCCGCTGTCTGTTCCTCCAGCGTATGGCTGACAAGCACAAGATCTGCTCCGGCTTCCAAAGCCATAACTGCTCCTTCCGCAACGCCGTAGCGGTCCGATATCGCCTTCATTTCCAGACAGTCGGTCACAATGACCCCTTCAAACTCCAGCTCTTCCCGCAGCAGATCGGTAAGAACAGCCCGGGAAAGCGTCGCCGGTGTGCCTTTAGGTTCAAAAGCCGGGAAAACGACATGGGCGGTCATAATCGCTTTCACTCCCGCCTGGATCATCCGTTTAAACGGGAGCAACTCCACGTCATAAAGCCTTTGCTTATCATGTCCGACTACCGCCAGTCCCATATGGGAATCCACTTCCGTATCTCCATGTCCGGGAAAATGTTTGGCCGTCGCAATAATCCCGCTCCCCTGAAACCCGCGTACGGCGGCCTCCCCGTGGACAGCTACCTTCATCGGATCTTCCGAATATGACCTGACCCCGATCACCGGATTCAGCGGGTTATTATTCACATCGACGCAGGGAGCAAAATTCATGTTGATGCCCAGGAGGTTTAATTCTTTGGCGGACAGGGCCGCAATCGCCTCGGTCAGCGCAGGATCGTCCGCCGCTCCTAAGGACATATTGCCGGGAATCCGGCTGATGCCATCATGATCGAGGCGTGAAACCATCCCTCCCTCTTGATCTATTGCAATCAGAAGCGGTAAACCGCTCAAGGCTTCCATGGCAAGCGTCTGCAAACCACCGGAGAGCTTAGCCAGCTGAGGGGCAGACTGAACATTCCTGCGAAAATAAATAACGCCTCCAACCTGATACTTCCCGATTAAAGTCGTAATCTGCTCATCCGGCGTATAGCTGTGGAATCCGCAAATGAATAACTGGCCAACCTTCTGCTCTAAACTCATCGTTTCCTGGTTAAACATGCCCGCCCTCACTCCTTAATAACGTTGCTTTGAGCCCCGTCGTTTACCGACGCCCGGTAGTCGGATGGGGTAACCCCGGTGTATTTCTGAAACACCTTCGTAAAATAACGTCGTTCCTGATACCCAAGCCCCTGACCGATTTGCGTAATACTCGCATCGCTGGACGCCAGCTGTTTCTTGGCCGCCTCCATCCGCTGCCGGGTCACGTACTCGACAAAAGTTTCACCGTAATGGTTCTTGAACAGCAGGCAAAAGTAGCTGCAGCTGATTCCCAAATGGTCGGCCACCTCTTCAATGCCAAAGTCACCGCCTAAATGTCTGGCAATATAATCGCCCGCTGATGCCATCAACTGCTCCGCCGGCTTTCTTGATGAAGCAGGCCCTTTTGGCCGGACGGCCAATTCGCTCAGCAGGTTCATCAAGTCTTTCAAACCAAGCGGCTGCTGCAATTCCTCCCAGACCGCTTCTTCTTCGTGATCCTTCAGCAGCTGCAGCTCTCTCATCTCTCTCAGGAGATGGATCAGCATATAATGAAGCATTTTCTCCGCCCGCAGTGCGGCATGTTCATCGAGCATAGCCAAATAAGTCTTCAGCTCGTCAATAACCTTGCGGACAGCATGCTCGTCTTCGCCGCGCAGCGCGCTGCTAATCCGTTCAAGCCAGCGCCACTGGGATTCCGGAGTTTCCTCCGGAGCTTCATAAAGGCCGGATTTAAGTTCTTCTCCATTCAACAGCCATTCTTCAGATGGCGTCAGGAGCATCGACCGCTGAATTCGGTGATAAACACCCGATAACTCATTCAGCGAGAACGGACCTTTCTCAGCGAGAATCCGAACCTCCATATCGCCAGTCTGGCTGGCAAGCTGCTGAAGATCTGAATAGACAGGGAGCAGCAGTTCACGGAATTCCTGCATCAGGTAATCGGCGTTGAAGAAGACAAACCATTCCCCTTCACGAAGCTGCAGTACCGTTTGCCCGCCCCCAAACGGCAGCCGCTCTTTGAGCAGCTTCTTCATCCGGCAGTTAAAACGTCTGCGCTCTTCCCGGGTCCAGAGAGTTGAGCATTTCGCATATCCTTCCAGATCAGCAAGCATAACGGAGTACCGCTGATGCGACAAAAGCTCCTCTTCTCCTTCCTCATCGGCAAGGAACTGGCCATGCCCGGCCAAAATTTGAGTAATAAAATGCTCGCTGGCCCAGTTCACCACCGAATTCAGCTGGTTGTCACGCCGGCTCGCTCCGCGCTCCTTCCGGATCTGCTTGGCGATTTTATCGACCGTCTGCTCCAGCATTTCGTAATGAATCGGCTTGCTGATATAATCTCTAACCCCGTAGCGTATAGCCGTACGCGCATATTCAAATTCCTGATAACCGGTCAGCAGCAGAATTTCCGTACTCATACCGCGTTCCCGGATTTCCTTGGCCAGCGATAATCCATCCATCACCGGCATCCGAATATCGCTTAATATAATATCGATCTGCTGGTCTTCTGCAAGCTTTAGAGCTTCATCTCCATTGCGGGCCATACCGGCAATTTCCACACCGAGCTCTTCCCATTTCAGCACTTTAGACAAATTGTTCAGAATCGGATATTCGTCGTCTACGAGCAGCGCTTTAAGCTTCATGCGGATCACCCAATTCGTATTT
This sequence comes from Paenibacillus physcomitrellae, assembly GCF_002240225.1. Taxonomy (NCBI): domain Bacteria; kingdom Bacillati; phylum Bacillota; class Bacilli; order Caryophanales; family Paenibacillaceae; genus Paenibacillus; species Paenibacillus physcomitrellae. The sequence goes on from NZ_CP022584.1 coordinate 1,266,164, forward strand.
TGGTAAAATGCATTGAATCGCCACGCCCATGCCGGGCGCTGTACATATAAAAAGTCCGTAATCCTTGCCGTACTGCAGCCGGATGCGGTCGGCCACATTACGCAGCCCGATGCCTCTTCGTTCTTCTCCCGGATAATAAGTCTGCATTTGCTGCTCATTCGATTCCGCATCCAAATTCAAATTAGACAGCAGCTCGGCTTCCGTCATGCCTGTACCGTTATCCTCGATTCTCAGCAGAATCCGGTCTTCTTCCACCCGGCCGGAAATACGCAGTTCGCCTTTATAAGGAATTCCTTCAAAGCCATGCTGGATGCTGTTCTCGACCAAAGGCTGGAGCATCAGCTTCAGCACTTGATAATTAAGCATTTCCTCCGGAATGTCGATCGTGTAATCAAACAAATCGTCCCACCGGTATTTCTGGATTTCCAAATAGCTGGTCAGGTGCTCCAATTCCAGCCAAAGCGGAATTTCCTCCCGATCCTGAATGCTGATCCTTAAAATATTGCCAAGTCTGAGCACCATCTCGCTCACCTTCCGGCCCTCGTTCTGCACGGCCAGACCATTAATCAGCTCCAGCGTATTAAACAGAAAATGCGGTTTGATCTGGGCCTGCAGCACACGCAGCTCGGCTTTGGCCTTCTGCTGCTGCTCGGCTTTCACTTCTTCCAGCAGACCGCCGATCTTCTCCGTTAAATTATTGAATCCCTGCAGGAGAAGCAGCAGCTCATCATTACCTTTCTCTTCAACTCTGGCGTTCAGATCTCCATCTTCCACCTTGCGCATAAACCGCACGATGATGCCGATTGTACCGGTAATCCGGTTCATGAAGAAGGCGTTAAACAGCATGGCGGTTAATACACAAATGCCGAGAATGACCATAAACCAGGCCGCGAAGGTCATGACCTCTCTGGACAGATAGTCCCAGGACGTCACGGAGACGAGGCTCCAGGAATAATCCTGCAAATGATAAACTGACACTACGCTTTCTTTACCGTCAAAACGGGCTTTAAAGCTTTTATAGCTACCTTTGGCAGCGGCAATGCTTTTCCCGGTGTACTCGCTCATCGGATGACCATCCAGTTTGTTCTGGTAGTCATAGAGAATCATGCCTTCGTCATTGACAAGCAGAAATCGTGTATCTTTTAAATGATTGCGCTGCTGCAAATTTTTAAAAATATCTTCAAACTCCCAGTTCTTCACCTGTACGATCAGAATACCGACATTCTGCAGATAGCTGAGTTCCTTAATCAGTCTGATCTGTGTAAAAACCTGCTCCGAGCCGGTCAATTCCGGATATTCGTGCGGGGCGATCCACTTGGATTGGCCTTTCAAATTTAAGACTTCCTGATACAAGGGCTCCTGCTTGAACTTCTCAAACGGAAGCATCTTGAAATCTTCTTTGTTAAAGATAGAGATGGGTTTATCCTGCGCTCCCTCTTTCAAATTGTAGAGAAAGGCATAATCGATGGAAGGATGATTGTACAGCAGCGACCTGAAATTGCGCTGGTTCGCATTAAGGCTAAGCTGATCTTTGGCTGTAAGATTCTGGTTGTCGGGGTTACCTGAATTCAGCGCCATCTGGAATACGCCTTTCGCGATCCCGTCATCCGTCACTTTGTCCATTTCCTCAAAGACGCCGGTGATGCTGTAGCTGATCGACTTCAGCGCGTATTCCGCCTGATCGCTGTATTTGGTTTCAATATAATGAAAGATAGCAAAGAAAGTTATGATGCCTACGATAAATAAAGGGATGATGACAAGAGATAGAAAGGCCGTAAAAAGCTTAATGCGCAGATTCATATATAACTGCTCCTTGTCAAGGCCGTTATCCCTTAACGCTGCCGGCGGTTACCCCTTCAATGATTTTCTCCTGCAGGATGGCATAGATCACAATAACCGGCACTACGGAAAATACAATTCCGGCCGACATCTGCGCGTAATTCATCTGATATTGATCCCGGAACTGCACCATCCCTACCGGAAGCGTCCTCAGGTCATCATTGGAAAGGAAGTAGTTGGCCAGCAGGAACTCGTTCCAATTCCCCAGAAAATTGACGATAAACACCGTAACCATCGCCGGGACTGTTAAAGGTACTATCATTCTAGCAAAGATGCCACCCGACCTCAATCCATCCATAACCGCAGCCTCTTCAATTTCGCTGGGCAGAGATCTCATAAAAGCTGCCAAAATAATGATCGTAAACGGAATGGCATTTGCCACATAAGGAATAATTAACGCCCAGTGAGTGTCCAGGATATGCAGCTTTCTGACCAGCGTATAAATCGGCAGCATCAGCGCGTTGTTTGGAATGAGCATCCCAACAAGCACCAGCCCGAACAGTGCTGCAGCCACACGCCCATATCTCATGCGGGTTACCGCAAAGGCAAACATCGCCCCTAGCAGAATGCTGACGACTGAAGAGAGAATGGAAATATATAAGCTGTTAAAAAAATAGGTGCTGATTTTAGCATTAACCCACGCCTCCACGTAATTTTGAAAGACCAGCTTGTGGGGAATGCCAAACGGATTCAAAGCAATGGCATTGTTATCCGGTTTAACCGAGGAAAACAGGACAAACAGGAACGGGAACAAAATGACGACCAGATACAAGAGCAGAAAGAAATGCGGCAGTCCTTTTTTCCATGTATGGGCCATCAGTATTCAATCCTTTCGTTGCGACGGGCAATCAGCAGCTGGTACAACACCGTAATGATGACAGTAAAGATAAAGATAAGCACAGCGATCGTGTTCCCGTAGCCGTATTTGAAGTTGGTAATCGCATATTTGATCATATAAGTCGCCATGACTTCCGTTGAGCCGGCCGGCCCTCCCTTGGTCATGACCAGGACGATATCAGCCGCTTTCATGGCACCGGCAATCGACAGCATAATGACCACGGAAATAATCGGTCTGATCAGGGGTAAAGTAATTTGCGTTGCTCTTTGAAACGCAGTTGCACCGTCGATGGCGGCCGCTTCATCAAGTTCGCCCGGAATGGACAAAATCGCCGCAAGCACCATCACAATGTAAAACCCTGTCCACTGCCAGGCATTGGTAATGAGAATGGATAACATAGCAAAACGTTCGTCAGACAACCAATAAATCGGTTGAATGCCGAAGGTGCCCAAAATCTGGTTGAGCAGCCCGATATCCGGTTCGTAGATAAAACCCCATAAAATGCCGATGACCGCCGTAGACATAATGGAAGGCAGAAAGACGGTCGTCTTGTATAAACCCTTTAGCTTTTTGACATGGGCGATCAGCAGGGAGAACAGCACGATTAGCGGCACCTGGATAAAGACGGAGAAGACGATAAACCAGCCGTTATTCTGAACCGAAACCCAGAACCGCTTCTGTTCCAATGCTTTCGTGTAATTGTCGAGCCCGATCCCTTTCACATGTGTGGAAACCCCATTCCAGCTTGTAAAGCTGTAGTAAATGGAGGAAAAGATCGGATAAATAAAAAACATAACAAACAAGATCAGAGCCGGCAGGATAAATAAAAGAAAGATCGTTGGGCTTCTTAACGCTTTATTCATGAGGACCTCCACAAGACGTTTTCGTTCATCCTAGCAGGGCAAATTGATCGGAACCAACCGGCAATTTCACCGGCCTGCAGCCGGGGTTACTGCATGAGTCGATGCTCAAGAGCAGCTGTTGTACGAGCAGGTACCGTAAGAACCGCTCCTGCAAGAGTCGCTGCTGTAAGAGCCACTGCTGTAAATGTCGCTGCTGTAAGAAAAGCAAGGATGCGTTTCGCCCGTTTTGTCGGCGAAACGCATCCCCGCATCCCGGGTCACGCCGCTTTTATTCCGAATCCGCGTTAGCTTCTTCCTGCACAGCCTGAAGTTCTTTGCCCATCTGCTCAGGCGTTGTTTGCTTACCAATCAGCTTCTGAATTTGAATGTTACTGATTTCGGTAGTGACGTCACCTTGCACCAGGGAGTCGAACGCCGGGAAAGAAGATTTCGAATTGTTCAGCACGTTGACGATTTCTTTCATCAGGTCGTCCGTGATGTTTGCCGAAAGCACGTCTTCGCTCAGCTTCATCGACGGAAGCACGCCGTCTTCAACGAGACCGCGGATTTGCATTTCTTCGTTGTACATGTATTTGATGAACAGCTTAACAGCTTGAAGTTTTCTTGGATCCTTCTCCACGGCAGCCGAGAAGCCGTAACCGTTGTTGACGTCGCGCATCAGCGCCGTTTGGTCGCCCACACCGCCGTCAACCGGAGGAAGGTTAAAGAAGCCAACTTTGCCGATCAAACCTTCGCCGGACTGACCTTCCTTGAATACGGAGGATTTCCAGGTACCGTCATACATCAGAATCGCTTCACCGCTCGTGAATTGCGTAGTATATTCTGCGTATTCAAAGCCCAGTTCGCCTTTCTTGAAGTACCCTTTGTCTTCCCATTCCTGATATTTTGCAAAAGCCTTCACCACGTTCGGATCCGACCACTTCGCTTCACCGGACACGAATTTCTGCGTTACGTCAGGTCCGGCATACCGGGCCCAAAGATGGTTGGCCAGCATCAGCGGCACCCAGCCCGCTTTGGAGGCAGCCGCCATTGGCACCTTGCCGTCCGCTTTGATTTTGGCCAGCAGGTCTTCCAGTTCGGCCCACGTAGTAGGGACTTTCAAACCTTTTTCCTCGAAATAAGCTTTATTATAGAAAAATCCTTCGCCCGATCCGCCGATCGGCAGGCCATAGACGTTGCCTTCGTAAGTGAATGGTTCCAGGGATGAGAAGCTGTCCGACAGACCAAGTTCATCCAGAATCGGACTTAAGTTAAGCAGCATGCCCTCTTTGGCATAAACCTGGGAATCCGGGCTGCCGAACAAATCAAAAATATCCGGCGGGTTGCCCGCAGCCATTTCCCCGCGGAGCTTCTCTTTACGGTTAACGTCGGATTCTACTCCGTCCAGCTTGATCGTGAGGCCCGGAACATCCGCTTCTACTTTCTTGACAACATCGTTAAGGATGGCAAGACGTTTCTGTTTGTCGGCTCCCACCTGGGTATGACGCAAAGTCAATTCAAATGGAGAAGTATCTGTTGTGGATTCGCTAGGCTGTGTGGTTGATGCGGAGTCATTTGAGGCATTGCTTGCAGCCGAATTGTTGTTGCCGTTACCATTGCCGCTGCCGCAGGCAGACAACAGGGTCGTGGCCGCGATGAACAACGTTAGTAGCATGACCATGCTTTTCTTCATCTTCCAAATCCCCCCGAATAATTGATTTGTTTTACAATCTTATTATAGATTTAGGTCATCTGCCCTAGAAAGGAGGATATTTTTCTAATGGGGGGATAATATCATCCAAAAACACAAAAGAAAGCGGTTCAACCTCACATATACTGTAAGTTGACCGCTTTTGTGTTATTTTATATCACATTAATCTATCAGGGATTTCAACCCATGACGGCTTTGTCGGCCGCCGCCTCTTTCATGCCCTGCTCTACCAATTCGTACGCTCTGGCTACCTCTTCAGGGGTAGGACTCGGTACGCCTTCAAGCGGATAGGTCCATTTCAGTGCTTCCCATTTGTAAATGCCCATTTGATGATAAGGAAGAATCTCGAATTTCTCTACGCCGTTTAAACCGCCAATGAACCGCCCAAGCGCAAGCAAATCCTCTTCGTCCGTATTGATTCCCGGAACCAGCACATGCCGGATCCACATCGGGCGGTTATGATCGGAAAGCCATTTTGCCATCGCCAGCATCCGGTCATTGGGTTTGCCTGTCAGCTTGATATGCTTCTCGTTGTTGATATGCTTCAGGTCCAGCAGAACCAGATCCGTCACATCAAGCAAATCCTTGATTTTATCCCCTTCATTATAACCGTTTGTGTCGAGGGTGGTATGAAGATTCCAGCGGTCCTTTACGGCGCGGAACAAATCTGCCACAAAGTGAGCCTGCAGCGTTGCCTCGCCGCCGGATACCGTCAAGCCGCCCCCCGAAGAACGGTAATAATGGATGTAGGGCTCAATCTCGGCCAGCACTTCCTCCAGTGTCATATCCTTGCCGCCCTCGAGATTCCAGGTGTCGGGATTATGGCAATACTGGCATTTCAACAAGCAGCCCTGCATAAAGAGTACGAAACGAATTCCGGGGCCGTCGACCGTTCCGAAGGTTTCTAGTGAGTGTATATGCCCTTTGATCATGTTACGTCATCCTTTCTGCAGGGACTGCAGGGAAATGTTTATTTCTTACATGCCTTCGTGGAACGTTCTGTTGACTACGTCCAGCTGTTGCTCGCGGGTCAGCTTGATAAAGTTAACCGCATAACCCGATACGCGAATGGTCAATTGCGGATAGTTCTCTGGATGTTCCATCGCATCCAGCAGCTGTTCGCGGTCGAATACGTTGACGTTCAAGTGATGCGCGTCGCTGCCGAAGTAGCCGTCCATCATCGCTACCAGGTTGTTTTTGCGTGTTTCCGCTTCTTTACCCAGCGCTTTAGGGACGATCGAGAACGTGTTGGAAATACCGTCAAGGCTGTGTTCATAAGGCAGTTTGGCTACCGAACTCAAGGAAGCGAGAGCGCCTTTCTTGTCACGGCCGTGCATAGGGTTTGCGCCCGGTGCAAACGGTTCGCCGGCTTTGCGGCCATCAGGTGTTGTACCTGTCTTCTTACCGTACACCACGTTGGAGGTGATGGTCAGAATCGATTGGGTTGGCAAAGCGTTGCGGTACGTTTTATGTTTGCGAATCATGCTCATAAAGGTTTCAACCAGGTTGACCGCAATGCTGTCGACACGGTCGTCATTGTTGCCGTAGCAAGGGAAGTCGCCTTCGATTTCAAAATCAACGGCGATGCCGTTTTCGTTTCGGATCGGTTTGACTTTGGCGTATTTGATCGCGCTCAGGGAGTCCGCAACGACCGATAAGCCGGCGATGCCGCAAGCCATCGTGCGGAGGATGTCGCGGTCATGCAGCGCCATTTCAATCCGTTCGTAAGCATATCTGTCATGCATGTAGTGGATCACGTTCAGCGTATTCACATACAGTTTGGACAGCCATTCCATCATCGGCACAAAACGCTTCATCACTTCGTCGTAGTCCAGATATTCGGAAGTAATGGCCGGGAATTCCGGCGCGGTTTGTGTGCCGTATCTTTCGTCTTTACCTCCGTTGATGGCGTACAGCAAAGCTTTGGCCAGGTTGGCACGTGCTCCGAAGAACTGCATTTGTTTGCCGATGCGCATAGCGGATACACAGCAGGCGATGCCATAATCGTCGCCGTAGATCGGACGCATCAGATCGTCGTTTTCGTATTGGATCGAGCTGGTTTCGATGGATACCTTGGCGCAATATTTTTTGAACGCTTCAGGCAGCTTGTCGGACCAGAGAACCGTCAGGTTTGGTTCCGGTGCAGGACCCAGGTTGTACAGAGTATGCAGAAAACGGAAGCTGTTTTTGGTGACTTTGGTGGTTCCATTTACGGACATGCCGCCGATGGATTCCGTTACCCAGGTAGGGTCGCCGCTGTAAAGCTCGTTATATTCAGGAGTTCTGAGGAACTTCACGATCCGCAGCTTCATCACGAAATGGTCAACCAGTTCCTGTGCTTGTTCTTCTGTCATTGTACCTTCGGCAAGGTCACGTTCGATATAAGCATCAAGGAAAGAAGATACACGGCCAAGGGACATTGCCGCGCCGTCTTGTTCCTTAACGGCTGCCAAATAACCGAAATACAGCCATTGGAAAGCTTCTTTGGCGTTGTTGGCCGGTCTGGAGATGTCAAAGCCGTACATTTCGCCAAGCTGCTTCAATTCACCCAAAGCGCGGATCTGTTCGGACAGCTCTTCGCGGAGACGAATAACATCGACGTCCATCACGTCTACTTCCATATCTTTCAGTTCATCTTGTTTTTGATTGATCAGGAAGTCTACCCCGTACAAAGCTACGCGGCGGTAGTCGCCGATAATGCGGCCGCGGCCGTAAGCATCGGGCAAGCCGGTGATGATGCCGGTATGACGGGCTGCTCTCATTTCAGCGGTATAAGCATCAAATACACCTTGGTTATGCGTTTTACGTACATTCGTATACAAGTCAACGATTTCTGGCGGAAGGTCAAAGCCATAAGCTTTACAAGCCGTAATGACCATTCTCACGCCGCCGTTTGGACGAATCGTCCGTTGGAACGGAGCGGAGCCCTGCACACCTACGATTTGTTCTTTGTCTTTATCCAGAAATCCGGGAGCGTGGGAAGTGATCGTCGAAGGCGTGTTAACGTCTACGTCCAGCACACCGCCAGCTTCTCTTTCTTTCTTGGACAGGTCGGATACGATTTCCCACAAAGCTTTGGTGTTAGCCGTTGCGCCCTGCAGAAAGGATTCGTTTCCTTCATAAGGTTTGATGTTGGTATCGATGAAATTGGCCGTATTGACCTCTCTCATCCATTTGCCCGGTTTAAAGCCTCTCCAGGCATTCTGCGTAGCTGCTGTTTCTTTTTCAATCACCGACATTTGTAATCCCTCCATTTATATAGTTTGGAGTACGAAGGCTTGAAGGTTATCCTCCGCCTCGAGATCCCTAAAATTTGTGATAGATTTCACAATTCAGAGTCTGATGAGGCCAGTTCAAGGTTTACTTCAGCTGCCCCACCGCTTTCGTACGGGATCTTTTATGGTTTCATCATAGCTTATCCCCGGTAAAAAGGATGTGACAAACATCACAATCGCCGTGATGTTTGTCACTTTTTTCACAATTCTAGCGAGTTTGGTCCGTTATCGCAGCTTTGTCTCTATTGATGTCGATTAAACCTGTAAGACCTGGTTTCCGTTTACTCTTCGAAACGTCCGTAGAAGGCGTCTCTGTAAACTTCCGCAAGCTCGGTCACCAGCGGTAGTTTAGGATTGGCGGTTGTGCATTGATCCTCGAAAGCGCGGTCTGCCAGATAATCTACATTCGATTCAAAATCTTTTGGATCAAATCCGAGCGCCTGGAACGACTCTGGAATACCCAGCTTTTTGTTCAGGTCGCGGATGGCGTTGATCAGGCTCTTCACGCCTTCTTCCGTGGTGCGGGCAGGCAGCCCCAGGATGCGGGCGATTTCGGCATAACGCTGGTCGGCTACGAAGTTGGTGTATTTAGGCCAAGCTGCAAATTTCGTAGGTTTCTTCGCATTATAGCGGATGACATGCGGCAGCAGGATCGCGTTGGTACGGCCGTGAGCGGTATGATATTGACCACCCCATTTATGCGCCAAGCTGTGGTTGATGCCCAGGAACGCATTGGCGAAGGCCATACCGGCCAGAGTCGAAGCGTTGTGCATTTTCTCGCGGGCGAGTTTGTCGCCGGTCAAAGCCGATTTCTCGAGATATTGGAACACCAGCTGAATCGCTTTGATCGCCAGGCCGTCCGTATAATCGTTTGCCATAACGGATACATAAGCTTCGATACCATGAGTCAGCACGTCCATGCCGGTATCGGCAACGGCTACTTTAGGCAGGCTGTAGACGAATTCAGGGTCGATGATCGCAACGTCCGGCGTCAGCTCGTAATCGGCCAAAGGATATTTGGTGTTGCCGACTTCTTTATTAGTAATAACTGCAAACGGCGTAACTTCGGAACCTGTACCGGATGTTGTCGGGATCGCTACGAATTTTGCTTTTTGACCCAAGCTAGGGTATTTGTAGGTCCGTTTGCGGATATCCATGAATTTCTGTTTCAGGTTGTGGAAATCGGTGTCCGGATATTCATAGAACAGCCACATGCCTTTGGCGGCATCCATCGGCGAACCGCCGCCGAGAGCGATGATGCAGTCCGGCTGGAATTTCGCCATCATTTCCGTACCGCGGGCAACGGTCGTAGTCGATGGATCCGGTTCAACGTCGGAGAACACTTCGATCGCTACAGGCGTTTGGCGCTGACGGAGATAATGCTCCACTCTTTCAACGTAACCCAGTTTCACCATCATAGGGTCGGTAACGATCATGACACGGGTAATGTCCGGCATTTTGGTCAGGTACTGGGTTGCGCCTTTTTCAAAATAGATTTTGGAAGGTACTTTAAACCACTGCATGTTCACGGTACGATGGTTCACCCTTTTCACGTTGATCAGGTTGACGGCGGTCACATTCGACGAAGTGGAGTTGCGTCCATAAGAGCCGCAGCCCAACGTCAGCGATGGCAGGTTCGTGTTGTAGATGTCGCCGATGCCGCCCTGCGAAGAAGGCTGGTTCACCAGGATCCGGCAGGTTGGCAGACGGTCCGAAAATTTCTGGATGATTTCATCATTGTTCGAATGTATGACCGACGAGTGTCCCATGCCGCCGAAGTGAACAACCTGTTCCGCAAGGTCGATGCCTTGTTCAGCGGTTTTTACTTTGTAGCAGGCCAGGACAGGGCTGAGCTTCTCGGCGGACAGCGGGAATTTAGGTCCTACGCCGTCAATTTCAGCGATGAGGATTTTGGTTCCTGCCGGCACCTGAATGCCGCACATTTCGGCGATTTTAACGGCTGGCTGACCGACGATTGCCGGATTAACGGCGCATTTTTCGGCCACAATGGCTCCGGCCGTCAGCTTGGCGGCTTCTTCTTTGTTGACAAAATAACAGCCGTTTGCGATCATTTTCTTCTTCACTTGATCAAACACGGGCTCTTCGATGATTACCGCTTGTTCGGATGCGCAGATCATGCCGTTGTCAAACGTTTTGGACAGGATCAAATCATTGACCGCTTGATCCAAATCAGCGCTTTTCTCAATGAAGCAAGGTACGTTACCAGGACCTACGCCGAGAGCCGGTTTGCCGCAGCTGTAAGCTGCTTTCACCATGGCGGAACCGCCGGTGGCGAGAATGCAGGCTACGTCAGGATGATTCATCAAAGCGTTGGTGCGGTCCATGGAAGGCTGTTCGATCCATTGGATGCAATCGGCGGGAGCGCCATGTTTCACAGCGGCTTCCAGCAGGATTTTAGCGGCTTCGCGGCTGCATTCCTGTGCGGAAGGGTGAAAGCCGAAAATGATCGGGTTGCGTGTCTTGATGGCGATCAGCGATTTGAAGATCGTGGTGGAAGTCGGATTTGTCACCGGCGTAATCCCCATGATAATGCCGACCGGCTCAGCGATCTTCTGGAAGCTTTCGTAAGGATTGTCTTCAATTACGCCAACCGTCTTGTCATATTTGATGCTGTTCCAGATGTATTCGGTAGCGAACATGTTTTTAATGATTTTGTCTTCGTATACCCCGCGGCCCGTTTCTTCAACGGCTTTCTTGGCGAGATACATGTGTTTGTCGAGCCCGGCCAGAGCCATCGCCTGCACAATGTCGTCGATTTGCTGCTGATCCATGCTCATGAAAGCTTCGGAAGCTTTTTTCGCTTTGTCGATCAAACCCTGGATGTACTCCTGTGCAGGCTGTACGGCCTGCTTTACGTTTGAAGCTGCTTCATTTTTTACGGCCATCTCTCTCATCCTCCTGATAATTGAACAAGTTTTATAGGTCGGGCGGAGCAGCCCGGCGGCCTTGCTTTGTCTTTACGATACTTTGTAACACTTTGTTACAAAGTATGCCGCGCCGAATCGCCTTACCGTTCTTCTTTACGGATTTATCATAGCACAACCATTTTATTTTTGGTAGTGAATTATTTCACAATGTTTGACTAATTTGAAAACACGCCTAGCTTAAGCTGTCTATTTCTAAATCAAGGATAACTAGATCGTTTTATCGTTTACTACTCACAAATATTCATCTGCTGCCCTCTTTTAAGTGAAAATAGTCACAATGTTTAAAATTTTGCCACTTTTTAAGCTTTGGAAAGCCCCCTTTTCCATGTCATACAGGTTATAATTAATTTAAAAATTTGAGAAAAATTTGGAGTACAAAGGGGAAACCAAAAATGAGCGAGCAAATGAACAGCGTTGAAACCCAAGGGAATACAAATTGTTTTTCGGAACAGAACTTCAATCGACTGCTTGTCATCATGAAAGACAAAAACTACGCCGAAGGCTCCCATCTGTTCTGGGAAGGTGATGTGTCGGATAAATTATTCTACATCAAACGCGGACGCGTTAAAATGACCAAGTCGACAGATGAGGGCAAAGAACTCATCCTATATATGTACGGACGTGGAGACCTGATCGGCCAGGCCGATCCATTCTTCAGCTCGAAGCACGGTTTTACAGCGGAAGTCCTCGAGGATTGCGAAGTCGGCATCGTGGAAAATAAAGACCTGGAAGTTCTCATCTGCCAGCACTGCGATTTCGCAATCGACTTCATGAAATGGATGGGCATTCATCACCGCCTGACCCAAACCAAATTCAGAGACCTGATGATGTACGGCAAACCGGGGGCACTCTGCTCGACCTTGATCCGCCTCAGCAATACTTATGGGGAACAGCAAGGCGACACGATCCTCATTAATAAAAAGATTACGCACACCGATCTTTCGAACATGATCGGCGCCACGCGCGAAAGCGTCAACCGGATGCTGAGCGATCTGCGCAAGAAAGACGCGCTGGAATACGAAAACGGCATGATCGTCATTAAAGACCTCGTCATGCTGCAGGACATCTGCCACTGCGAGCTCTGTCCAAATGAAATTTGCCGGATCTAATTTCTATTTTACTACCACATTTTCTAATCATTTTTATCCCTTTCCCTCTGTACTCACAAAAAGCTCTGCCCGTTTACACGGACAGAGCTTTTTTAATTTACACCCGACTTACACTCAACTTACTCTCAACATACTCTCGACATTCGCTAGGCGCTCACTAGACTTTCGCTCGAAACCTCTTTGTTGTTTCTAAATGTCTTGCTGCTGGCCTTAAATTTTACTCAGCACGACCTCCAGTTTGTCGCTGGGCTGAAGCGAAATATCCAGACCGCTTTGCAGCAGCTTTTTATTATTCAGCTTGACGACCCATCGCTCATTGATGCTTCCGGTATATCCATTGACAGACGCCACAAGCCGGCTCCCTTCATTAAGCTGAATCAAACCGCACTGCTTGAGAACGCTTCTAACTGTCAGATTGGCCTGGTAGATATTAACGAAGTAATACTGCAGGCTCGGCTTGGACAATCCGCCTGAAATATTGAGCACCACAGGGGTTAATGACGAGGCCGTAGCTCCGTCTTTGCCTTTCAAATACACCAGCACTTCGTCGCCACTATGCATTGTTTTGTCCCATGAAGCAGCTTCTGCATCGGACCCGTTCACTTTAACCGCCCAGGATAACCCGTTATCCAGCGAAATATCGCCAACGGAGACAATGCCGTCTTGCTCATCATTTAATACAATAATGCCGCTGCTGCGAAGGACTTCTCTCAGGTTCGGTTGCTTCAGCTCATCCACCGGGAAGGTCCGGGTAATATCCGGAATCAGCTTTTCACCGTCAATTCTCAGCCTGATCTTATTGTCAAGCAGCTTTACAGAAGGCTGAGGTTCTGCAGAGGGCTGCGATGAACAGGCAGCCGAGAATAATAGCAGCGAGCAGGCCAATAACCCTAAAAGAAGGCGGCCGATCCAGCTTGTCCAGCTCACCTTTCCTCCCCCTTTCCTGGTATGGTTGCTCCTTTAAGCATACCGGACATCTTCGTCCGTTTCAAACACTTCAGGTCAACAAGGCGCCCCTAATGGGACGCCCCGGCTTCTATCAAAGATCCCTGCTTCTATCAGACGTTCTGTTCATCCAGATCATAAATGCTGCGGACTCTGAGCTGCTGCTGCAACTCTTCAAGCGCGGCAGGACGGCTGAGTGAGGATTTATTGATCTTCAGCGTCCGTACCTTACCTGCGGACAGATCGAAACAGTTATCGCTGAAGACCGCATCGATTTCCCTGAAGTCCAGCTCAACCGAACGGGCAAACGCTTGGGCTTTGACATCCACCGTGAAATACTCCTCTTCCTCCGCCAGAACCGTCTCCAAAGCCGGATCTACAAATTCAAAATGTTTGGGCTTAACGAACAGCACCGTACCGGAGCTCACCCATTCTCCCCCTACCTCAAAGGCGTATTCCAGGTAGGTCTCCCGTTTCTTAGCTTCCGTATCCAGGAGTGTCGCAAAATCCAGCTGCTCCAGCTCAGCCGAAGTAAAGGCGCCGATCTCCGCTTCCCTTTCAGCCTGCTGCAGCACTTCCGAATAGACATTCATGAGCTTCCAGACCAGCCTGCCTGTTACTGCTGCTTTGGTTTCGTTCGAGACATGCAGGGAAACCGAAGTCCCCTCCTCGCAGGCCGACACCAGAACCGGCGCAAAAAAACGTTTGGCCGCATAATGCAGCGCCTTCCACCGGCCGTAATAGTCGATGCTGGACCATGAGGCGACCGGCCAGCAGTCGTTCAGCTGCCAATACACCGCCCCCATGCAGCGTCCACGGTTTCTGCGCCAATGCTCGACGCCATACCGCAGGCCTTCGGCCTGAATCAGCTGCGAAGCATACAGCAGGGAGTCAAAGTCCTTCGGATATTTATAGGTTTCCCCAATGTAATAGAGAATTTTTTCATTACCTGTACCGTTCTTCTGGTGAGACTCCATCACATGGGAGAAGATGTTGCGGTCTTTCGGCAGCGTGAACGTCTCCACCGTTTTAAGACCCGGGAACGACTGCAGGCCAAACTCGGACATGTAACGCGGAAAAATGCTGCGGTAAGCCGTGAATGGCTTTTTCCCGTGCCAAACCTCCCAGTAGTGCATATCCCCGTAATTCTCATCGTTCGGTTTATCGAAGCTGCCTGTGGAAGAAGGAGAAGCCAGCCAATAAAAGGTATTGGGATCGTATTCCCTCGCAAGTTCCGGAAGCAGCACTTCATATTGCTTGATGTAGTCCGCTTTCAGCTTCGGAGACTCCGTCTTGCTCCAGCCCCAGTCCACCCAGGCCATCTCCTGTTCATTGTTGCCGCACCATAAACCGAGCGAAGCGTGGTGCCGGATTCTCTTCATGTTGTCGATCGTTTCAAACGTAATATTCTCCTTGAATGCCTCAGTAAGCTCATAAACGCCGCACGCGTACATCAGATCCTGCCAGACAATCAAACCGTATTCATCACACAGGTCGTAAAAAGAATCGTCGGGATAGTGGGCCCCGCCCCATACCCGGATCGTATTGAAGTTCGCTTCCACGCAGCTTTGAATGAGCTTCTCCGTCCGCTCCCGGCTGCAGCGGGCCAAAATATTATCCTCGGGAATATAATCTGCTCCCATCGAGAAAATCGAAATCCCGTTGACCTCGAATTCAAATGATTCGCCCCACTCATCCGGCTCCCTCTTCACGGTTAACGTTCTAAGCCCGATTCTCAGCTTATGCCGGTCCAGCTCGTGCCCCTGTTCTTCCAGGCTGACCTCTACCTCATACAACGGCTGATCACCCAAATTATTGGGCCACCACAACTGCGGCTCGTCTACTTTCAGCTCGAGATGGTGTTCTGAAATCGGAGCGTGACCAGAATGAGCGGGCTGCTCCGCCATGGAGACGAGCTGCTCTTTTCCCTCAGGTGAGGTAAGCTTGACCACAATCGCTCTATCCCCCTCAGACCAGCTGTCCGTCCGGACCCGTACATCCAGGGTGACCTCGCCGACTGCATGGGCCTGAGTGACATAAACGTCGTCAATCCTGGACCGGTCGTACCCGCGAATTGAAATATTGCGCCAAATGCCCATATCCGGCAGCTTTGGTCCCCAATCCCAGCCGAACATGGAATGGGCCTTGCGCAGGTGGGAGATGCCGGGCAAGGCATCCGTCGAATTGATGAGCGGCCTTTCCGCGTGTTTGCGAAGCACATATTCGACCGGTGAATGGAAGACCGCGCGCAGCGTATTTTCCCCCGGCGTTAAATAAGGTTTGATGTCCACTTCATAAATCCGGTGCATGTTGTCCGCTTGAAGGACAGGGGCTTCGTTCAAAAATAATTCGCAAAGCGTGTCCAGCCCTTCGCATAACAGCACAAGACGTTCATGATCCAGCATGGCCGGATCAGCTTCAAACGTACGTTTATATTCATAGTCGTATTTGGACAGCTCCAGCACTTCATCTTCCTGATCCCGATAGAATGGATCCGGCATCCTCCCCGTATTCAGCAGGTCGTTATAAACCGAACCCGGAACGGAAGCCTCCAGCCATTCCTTCCGGTCCATTCTTCTCATTTGCCATTTCCCGTTCAAATCCAGCAGCAGCATTCTGAATCCCCCACTCTTGATTTTTGTGGATCCTACGGGTGTTATTGTAACAAGGAAAAGGCTTTCATTCTTGTCTTGTGTTCACCCAAACCTTGTGCTATTTTAACATCAGCTCGAATGAAGGAGGAGCAAGCGATGCTTAAATTTACCGAAGCCGGCCATATTGATCCCGAGCTGCTGATGAATCCGTTCTGGGTGGAATCCTTGTCCCAGGTTTCTCCGGAGCATACGCATGATTTCTATGAGTTCTTTATCATCCGTGAAGGGACATGCCGGCATGTCGCCAACGGGCAAACTCAGCTCCTGAAGCCGGGATGTCTCGTATTCATGCGGCCCTCCGACATCCATAAATATGAACGTCTCGGGGATGAAGACTGCCGCTTTCTGAATATCGCCTGTCGGTACAAGGCGGTGGAGCAAGCTTTAGCATATTTAGATGAGCCTGCCTTTAAGGAAGGACTGCTGTCGGGAGCGGAGCCCCCTGTCGCCCTGCTTTCGCAGCTTGAGATGCTGGATGTGGTTCGCCATTTTGAACGGTTTCTTCTGTTGGCCACCTTGGACAAGATCAAAGCCCGATTGTATGCCAAAGGTTTGCTGACCGACATCCTGACCCAATATTTCCTGAAGCCCGATAACGTGGAGAAGCCGGACATTCCGCTGTGGCTGGAGCAAACCTTGTCCCAAATGCAGCTCAAAGAGAACCTGCTCGGCGGCCTCCAGGCCTTATACAGACTGTCTGGAAGGAGTGTCGGTCACGTGAATAGAGCCTTCCGGCAATACCTGCAGCAAACACCGACCGAATATGTGAACCAGCTGAAGCTGAATATCGCACGCAATCTGCTGCTGACCACGGAATGGAAAGTTGTCGATATTGCTCTCGAATCCGGCTTTGACAATGTCAGTCACTTCTACCACCAATTCAAAAAGTTCTACCACCAGGCCCCGCTGGATTTCCGCCGTAATGCGGCCAAGTGATAAGGTAAAAAAACCACAAAAAAAGCAAATGCCGCAATCCGCGTTCCGGATCCGGCATTTGCTTATTCATCATTTACTGTTCTATCCGTTTCTTGAATGGCCGCCTGAGTTGAAACCTTTGCAACTAAGGCCATGTTTACTCGATCCACGTTTACTCGATCCAATCTTCCGCCCAAGACTGAATTTGATCCATCACGGGGCGGAGCGCCTTTCCTTTTTCGGTCAGCTCATATTCAATCCTTACCGGCGTTTCCGGATAGACGTGCCGGGTCAAAATCCCCTCGCACTCCAGATCCTTCATCCGTTCGGACAGCATCTTATCGCTCATTGACGGAATCAGATTCGAAATATCTTTAAAGCGTTTGGGACCACTCATCAAAGTTCGAATAATCAATCCGTTCCACCGTTTCCCCAGGAAAGAAAATGCGGTTTCAAAGCGGGGGCACATGCTGAAATCCTTATCTGCCATTGCTTATCACCTCTTTAATGATCCGGAGCAGATGGTTCCGGATTTTGCTTACATTAAGTTAGTACATATCATTTTAACATAGTTTTGGCGATTTGAAAACGGGCTATTCATGGAATCTTAATTTTTCGACAAAAAAACCTTATCTTTGTTATTCTAATTTCCCCTAAAAAGAGAGAAGCAATCCTTAAACAAAAGTTCAGGATTGCTTCTTTTTGCTCTAAGATGTATCTGACAGACCAGACAGCTTACAGCCACCACATATCAGCAGCAGAGTCCTCGATCAGCACCTGCTTCAGGTTGCCGACCGCTTTGGTAAAGCCTTCTTCAACAGACATGAGGCCGTCTTCATGCTCGATGCTGACCACATAATCGTAGCCGACGAGGCGCAGCGTGCTGATGATGTCCGCCCAGGTTTTGAGGTCATGACCGTAACCTACGGTGCGGAACTGCCAAGCGCGGTCCATCATTTTGTCATAGGTCTGCATATCCGTAATGCCCCATTTGTTGACGTTAACCGGATCAATGGTTGTGTCCTTCGCATGGAAATGGTGGATCGCATTTTCACGACCCAAAATTTTGACCGCCTCAACCGGATCAATCCCCTGCCACCACATGTGGCTTGGGTCGAGGTTGGCACCGATGACTTCGCCTGCCGCTTCGCGCAGCTTCAGCAGTGTTCCTGGCGTATGTACCGAGAAACCGCCGTGCAGCTCCAAACCGATCTTCACATGATGTTCGGCAGCGAATTTTCCCCACTCTGTCCAGTAAGGAATGACTTTGTTCTCCCACTGCCATTTCAGGATTTCCTGGTAATCGTTTGGCCAAGGAGCTACCGGCCAGTTTGGATATTTGGCGTCTTCATGATCTCCCGGACAGCCGGAGAATGTATTGACCACCGGTACTTCAAGCTGCTCCGCCAGCAAGACGGTTTTGACGAAATCGTCATGATCGGCCTGGGCCAGCGCTTTCTGCGGATGAAGCGGATTACCGTGGCAGCTCAGTGCGCTGATGGTTAAACCGCGGGATTGAACCGCCCGCTTGAACTCGTTCAGCTTGGTTTTATTTTCGAGCAGCTCGTCAGGTTTGCAGTGTGCGTTGCCCGGATTGCCACCTGTACCGATTTCTACAGCCTGGATGCCTTTTGAGGCTACATAGTCAAGTGCTTCCTCAAGGGGACGTCCACCAAACAGAACCATAAAAATGCCTAATTTCACACCAATTCCTCCCTGAACCCTTATTATGGAATGCTTATCTTATTATAAACATGCTTTCTAGGCAAAAGCTGCCACAATTCAATTTTTAGCATATTCAACGTGTCAGCATATTCGGCTACTTAGCGTTACATGTTTAGCGTGTTAGCCTCTTTTAGCTTATTAGCGCATTGTTGATCAGTCAAAATAAACCGCTTTGCCCGTTTTGGCCGACTCATAGATCGCTTCCAGAATTTGCGTTACCACAAAGGCTTGCTCCGGTTTCACGAGCGGCTCTTTGTCTTCCAGAATCGCCTGTACCCAGGCTTTGGCTTCACGGTAGGCGTCCGTTTCCTCTTCACCAGAGAAGAAGGCTACGCCGCCGGAGCTGAGGTCGATTTGCGTATCATAGAGACGGCTGTTCTTCTCGCCGTTGATGCGCAGACCATTTTTCATATCGGCTCCGCCTTCTGTTCCGCACAGCAGCGTTTTGGCTTCGCCGGTCTCAACTACGTTCAGGGCCCAGCTGGACTCCAGAATGATCGTAGCGCCGTTCTTCATCGTAATGTAACCGAATGCAGAATCTTCAACCTTGAACTGGGCAGGATCCCAGGAACCAAATGCATTCGCTGCATTCTCGCGGTGACCGAGCTTATGGAAGACGGAACCCATAACACTCTTAGGCTCGTAGTTATCCATCAGCCACAAGGTCAGATCCAGGGCGTGTGTGCCGATATCGATCAACGGGCCGCCGCCTTGCTTCTCTTCGTCCAGGAATACGCCCCAGGTTGGAACCGCACGGCGGCGGATCGCCAAAGCTTTACCCAGGTAAATGTCGCCCAATTCACCTTGCTCACACAATTCCTTCAAATACAGGCTGTCGTTGCGGAAACGGTTCTGGTAAGCAATGCTCAGCTTCTTGCCGGTCCGTTTAGCGGCTTCCAGCATAGCACGGGCCTGCTCGGCCGTTTTGGCCATCGGCTTCTCACACATCACATGGTTGCCCGCTTCGAGCGCAGCTACCGTAATTTCGGAGTGGGAATCGTTTGGCGTGCAGACATGCACAACATCAATGTCGCTGTTTGCCAGCAGCTCGCGGTAATCAGTAAAGACTTTAGCGTCCTGCGTGCCGTATTCCTTGGCCGCTTTGCGGGCACGTTCTTCAACGATGTCGCAGAATGCGACCAAATCCACTTCAGGTTGTTTAGCCAGGCTCGGAAGATGTTTGCCATTGGCAATTCCTCCGCACCCGATAATTGCTACTTTCAGTTGCTTAGACATTCAATTTTCCTCCCTGAGACACGTAATTTTTAACCCAGTCCATGCTGGTTGTAATACAGTTGATTGCACCGTTCGCCGTGTAATCCTGCTCCACGATCAGCCATTCCACGTCAGCTTCGATGGCGGCGTCCGCAATGCGTTTAATATCCAGCTCGCCTGCGCCCAGCTCGACCGTTTCCGGTGAGCCGTCTTCTTTCTTCTTCACGTCTTTCAGATGCAGAAGCGGCATGCGGCCTTTGTATTTCTCGATGTAAGAGACGGCGTCAAAACCGGCAAACTCGACCCAGCAGGAGTCCAGTTCCACTTCAAGCAGCGAAGCAGGCACCGCTTCAAAAATCGTATCCAGCACCGTTTCGCCGTCAAGCTGCTGCGTCAGTTCAAAATCATGATTGTGGTACATCAGAGTGATGCCTTTGGCTGAGCAGGTTTCGGCTACGCGTTTAATGTCGGCAATGATTTCCGGCCAGCGGTTGCGGTCCTGTTCAGCGACGTAAGGGACAATCAGCTTGTTGTTGCCGATGAACTGGTTGATTTCAATCTGTTCATCCAGATGGTTCAGCAGCAGATCCAGTGAAGTATGCGCGCCAACAGCTGTCAGCCCGTTTTCCTCAAGCAGCGCTTTCACCTGCTCTTTGGTTCTGCCGTAGAAGCCGGCAAACTCGACGCCTTGGTATCCCAGTTCCGCTACTTTGCGGAGCGTTCCTTCAAAATCCTGTTCCATTTGTTCGCGAACCGTATACAATTGCAGTGCTATTTTAGCCATATCGATTCTCCTCTTCCTTGTTATAGATTTATCCTTCAGTATTACAAGTTATGGCCGGCGACTGTCCCATATCGGCCTTTCAGGATTGGCCCAGCTGTCCCGATTGACCCGGCGCCAGAGCCGCGCTCAGTTCCGCAGCGCTTTCAAGCGCAATATGCCGGCCTTCCTGGGAGGATCTGCCGAAAGCATGCATCGCTTCCAGCACATGATAAGCCACCAGTCCGGACGCCTTTGGCTCACGGCCTTGAGCGATAGCCTCAGCCATTTCTTCCAGACCTCTTCCGCGCTCATTGCCATGGCTCTCAAATACAGGCGGCAGAACCGTCCACTCCTCACTGCCTGCCTTGCGCAGCTTAACTTCGCCTTCAAAATAATTCGGATCCGGCAGACGCAGCGTTCCTTCCGTTCCGTAAATCTCGATCCACGGAAGCGTGCTTCCTCCCCGGATATCAAAGCTGGTTACCATCGTGCCGATGACGCCGCTGGCAAAATCCAGCGTACCGCTGTAATGCGTCGGTGTCTGAACCGGAATCGGTTTCCCCGCGTCAGGACCGGAGCCGACCTTCCGCTCCGGAATCTGGCTGCCTGCAGAGCCGCTGATCCGGGCAATCGGCCCGAGCAGCTGGACAAGCGCGGTCAAATAATAAGGTCCCATATCGAACATAGGACCGCCCCCGACCGCATAGAAAAAGGCAGGGTTCGGATGCCAGCCTTCCGGTCCGGCTCCCATCATGAAAGCAGTGGCCGCAACCGGTCTGCCGATGACTCCCTCCAGCAAAGCCTGACGAGCCGTTTCAAGACCTGATCCCATAAAGGTGTCTGGGGCCGAACCGATTACAAGCCCTTTTCTGGCCGCCAGCTCCAGCATTTTCTTTCCGTCGGAAAGAGAAATAGCCAGCGGCTTTTCCGTATATACATGCTTTCCATGCTCGAGCGCAGCCAGACTGACTGCGGCATGGGAAGAGGGAATGGTCAAATTCAGAATGGCATCTACATTGCTTTCCAGCATTTCTTCGACGGTGTATACGCTTTCAACACCGAACTGCTTGGCCCGCTCCTGCGCCTTCTCAGGGAGCATGTCTGCACAGGCAACCAAGGAAACCTTGGAGCTGTTCTGCAGATAAGTAAAATAAGCGGGACTGATATTGCCGCAGCCAATCACACCAACCTTTAACGGGGTCACGGAATCACTCCTTGAGCTATTCAATTTTGCTGCAAGTTACTCGGTTCTTAAGGAGCAGCTTATTGGGTTGCGCTTCCTTAAGTTAGCTTTATAGTAATATGATTCGAATTAAAGTAAAATGAATAATATGATTCAAACATGAACAATCTGGTCATTATTTTATTTTTGAATGTGCAGGAGGATGTCGCAGTATGGTCGCCGAAGAGCACCTGGTTATTTTGGCGGCGGGTTATTCCGTTCACCGTAAAGCTTATGGTTCCAACGATGCCAACGGTCCCGATCATTATTTGATCCGGCTTCAGACTGAAGGTAAAGCACGAACGCGCATCGGCAGCGATCTGGTAGATGTCGAGATGGGAGATGTGCTCCTCTTCTCCCCCAGCGAGCCATACGAATTATATATCGATCCCGCTGCCCAGTCTAAAACCTCTTCGATTTTAAGCGGAGATTATTATATCTTCATTGACGGCAGCTGGATCCGGAACTGGTGGGCAGCCAAAAGCAGACCCAACAAAATCCGGATGCCGATGACAGACGCGTTTATCAACTTATTCAGGCAAATATCGCTTGAGCAGCAGCGTGTTTCACAGCTTAAAGACGAAATCGCAGCCCATTACATTAAAATTTTATGTCTGGAAATCGACCGCCAGCTGGAAGAGCAGCCCAGAGACGGACAGCGATCCTATCTGGCTTATCAGCTCAAGCATTTCGTGGAGGAGAACGCCGCCACCAGCTTCCGCCTGGAAGACGCCGCCGCCCATGTCGGCATCAGCGTGTCCAGAGCGGTGCATCTGTTTAAAGCCACCTTCGGACAGAGCATCATCCAGTATGCAACCGATATTCGGCTGAACATGGCCCGTGAACGGATTATTTTCAGTCCGCTGTCCCTGGAGCATGTCGCGGAGAGCTCCGGTTTTCCAAGCTACAACTATTTCCACAAAGTGTTTCGTTCCAAATTCGGCATGTCTCCGAAGCAGTTTCGTCTGGCCAGCCGGGAGAATACCAAATAACCGAATAACTGAATAACCGAGTATCCGATGGACGTCCGCTTCAACAGCAGATGCCCGCAAAACAAAAAGGATGAAGCTGCCGCCAATGCGCTTGCTTCATCCTTTTCTTTGCTTCAGGAATCTTGTTTTATTTAAGAAAAAGATTTCTCGGGTTCCTGATGCTTCTTACGTTTTGTTTTGACCAACATTCCCAGACCGACTACCGCAATGATAACGAGCGCCTCAAACAAGTATTTGACAACACCGAGTTCAAACCAATCGTGAATCAGCGGCTCCTCAACCAGCATTTTCGCTGCCGTCCAGGCCAGTACAGCCGAACCGATGGTGATAACTATCGGGAATCGTTCCGTCAGCTTCAGAATCATCGTGCTTCCCCACACCATAATCGGTACCGAAATGGCAAGTCCGATAATGACCATCGTCATGTCGCCATGTGCAGCTCCCGCTACGGCCAGCACGTTGTCAAGCCCCATCATCGTATCCGCGATGATGATAGTACGGATGGCCGCCCATATGCGGGTTCCCGCATTGATATCATGTTTCTTCTCTTCAACCAGCAGCTTATAGGCAATCCAGATCAAAGCCAGGCCGCCTGCCAAACGCAAACCCGGAATATTCAGCAGCTGTACGACAAGCACCGTCATAATTACCCGGACCACGATGGCGCCTACCGTGCCCCATAAAATCACTTTCTTTTGATCCGCTTTCGGTACATTTCGAGCGGCAAGTCCGATGACAATTGCGTTGTCCCCTGCCAGCACCAAGTCGATCAGAATGATAGAGAATAAGGCCGTCCAAAACTCCATACTCATTAAATCCAAATGATAACCTCCTTTTTTCGATATGGCCGGATCCGCGCTGCCGGAACGTTATTTTTCTCAAATAATTGAAAAAAACGCCCCGTAAAACAAAAGCGCCTTGCCTGACTTCAGGCAAAGGCGCTATTTTGTCCAGAAAATCGCACAAAAAGAGACCTTTACCCGCAGCAATACAAGCAGGCAAAGGTCTCGCTAACAACAATTCGAATTGTTGCCGATAAAGCCGGGGATACTATCCCGTAATGACGACTTTATTGTGTTAAGCTACTCCCCTTTGGGAACCGAACTATTCATTTGTTCTCATTATAGCATCTGCCTCTTGAAAAAGCTATGTCCATGGCATACTTATTTTTCTGTGGAAGGAAAAAAGGATATAAGACGCGCCCTCTCCTTTGCCCGTTGTTTCTTGACCGCAGATTATATATGATTTGGAGTAGAATCAGGAAGGATCGGATGCATAATGAAGAAATGGCTCGCGCCCGTTATTTATATATTGATTATGGCAGCTGCATTTGCCTATAAGGATCAGATTAGTCTGATGTTAAACCACCGGCCTTCTCCGCTAGCGATGCTGCTGCTTGCCACCCTGCTCGGAGCGTTTCCGATTATGCCTTACAAGCTGGTGATTGCCGCAGCTGGTCTTCTCTACGGTCCCTCGATCGGGGCTCTCTTAACCGCAACAGGCTCTACCTTATCCGGTATTCTTCTTTATGCCGCGGGAGCCTACTGGTACCGAAAGGACGCCGAACGGTGGCTGAACCGATATTCCGGGCTTAAGCGCTTTGCTTCTTATGTCCATGGGCATCCCTTTGAATCGGTTCTGCTGTACCGGCTGCTGCCTATCGTCCCCCAATGGGCGATTAATGTGTACGCCGGCGCGGCCTCTATACCGTTTCTTATTTATTTGTCGGCCTCCGTTTTAGGTAAACTGCCCGGCATCTTGGTTTATGCTTACCTCGGAAGCTCCTTGTTCTCCCATCCTCTGCTGGCGCTGGAGGTTTTGGCCCTATATGTCATGTTTGTTTTGGCAGTGGTTTGGGGATATAAAAGAAGAAACAGACGTGAAGCCGGATAATTTTGTATTTACGGGTCACGGTTTGATTTTAGTTTTGGACATGAATCTATTATAATGAATTTATTGAACATTATTTTTTGCAATATTCAAATTTTGAAGTAAAGGCAGGCGAAACGCTATGAATCATATACAAGGCAAAACCGAACTGGCTACGTTTGCAGGCGGCTGCTTCTGGTGCATGGTTACTCCTTTTGAAGAACTTCCGGGCATTAAAGGCATCGTATCCGGTTATACCGGCGGCCATGTGGAGAATCCAACCTATGAACAGGTATGCGCCGGCGGCACCGGTCATTATGAAGCGGTGCAAATTACATTTGATCCAGATGTGTTCCCTTATCGCAAGCTTCTTGAACTGTTCTGGCAGCAAATCGATCCAACAGATGCAGGCGGACAGTTCCATGACCGCGGGCAGTCCTACCAGACCGCCATCTTCTATCACAACGAATCCCAGCGTGAGGAAGCCGAAGCTTCCAAACAGGAACTGGCGGACAGCGGGCGTTTTGACAAACCAATCGTAACGGAAATTTTACCGGCCAAACCGTTTTATGCAGCAGAGGAATATCATCAGGATTATCACAAGAAAAATCCGATGCACTATAAACGGTATCGCAAAGGCTCGGGCCGCGCGGATTTCATTGAAACCCACTGGTCCAAACCTCTTATCGATCAGCAGACGCTGAAGAGCAAACTTACGCCGATCCAATACGAAGTTACGCAGAACAGCGCGACAGAACGTCCGTTTACCGGCGAATATTGGGATCACGAAGGAGAAGGTATTTACGTAGACATCGTCTCCGGCGAACCTTTGTTCTGCTCCAAGGACAAATATGATGCCGGATGCGGCTGGCCAAGCTTTACCCGTCCGATCCGCGACTACAGCATCAAGGAGAAGCTTGATACCAGCCATTTCATGGTCCGGACCGAGGTTCGCAGCCGGGAAGCCGACTCCCATCTGGGCCACGTCTTTGATGACGGCCCTGGACCAAATGGCCTGCGCTACTGCATCAATTCGGCCGCACTCCGTTTTGTGCCCAAAGAGGACCTTGAGAAAGAAGGCTACGGCGAATATCTTGCGCTGTTTGAATAAGCCAACGAAGGGTAATTAAATAAACAACCGGAGTGGTCTCTTCTTTCGGGCCCGCGTCCGGATTTCATTCAGGAGAGTACAAACGGCAAACGTTATACTCTCCTGTTTGTATTCGAGGAGGATTGCAAATGCCTTGGAGCAAAAATGATTACCCGCCATCCATGAAAAATCTTGATCCCCGCGTTCGCCGCAAAGCGGTCGAAATCGCCAACGCGCTGCTTGAGGACGGTTATGAAGAAGGAAGAGCTATCGCCATTGGCACCGCCAAAGCGGAGGAATGGGATAAAGACCATCCGAAAGACAAATAATTCCGTGTTATGACGATAGCATCAACAACGATTAGAACGGAGAATGAAACCCATGCTGCCCTATCCTTGAAGTTTGGGCAGCATGGGTTTTCTCATGAAGGCGGTTTATCGTGCCCCAGTGTTGGTCCATTTTTAATCGCCCAATCCCCCGGCAGGGTTAAAACACCCTGAAATCGTTTTCTAAGTCGGAGTCTGTAACAGTATTTATGCCTCTTCTTCTGCCTATTTAATATATACAACTCTCCGAAATGAAATCGATTTCTCGCAATTCAGAATCAGGCAGCTAAATAAGGCATGTGTTGTTTATCTTTAGTGCCTTGTCGACCTGAATTTCAAAGGTTATAGTAATCGATTTCATTTTGAAATATAATTAAACCTATACTTTATCAAACAAATAAATTTCCAAGGTTGAGGTTATTATGGACGCCAAAATTGTCGACGTTGCTGCTAAAGCGGGGGTGTCCCCTGCCACAGTGTCCCGGGTGCTGAACCGGTCGAGCGGTGTGACGGAGAAGACACGGTTAAAGGTTATGAAAGCTATCGAAGAGTTAGGTTATCATCCCAATGCCGCCGCCAAACATCTTCGTTCCCAAAAGACAAAAACGATCGGAGTGATCGCTCAGGACATCAACAGCACTTATTTCACTGAAATTATCAAAGGCATTGAAAATATGGCCTATGCACAGAGCTACAGGGTGATCATCTGCGATTCCGAGAACCAGAAGGAGAAAGAACAGGAATATTTGAACCTGTTACTGGACCGGACCATCGACGGCCTGATTCTGATCGCTCCGCTCATTGCGGATGAGGAAATTATCGAATTGGCCGATAAAGGGTATTTCGTAGCCGTAGTCGGCCGCCATATCGAACACGAGCGTATCCCCTGTGTTTATACCGATAACGTCAAATTTTCCCGTGAAGTTGTCAAACATCTTGTTCAGCAGGGACATCGGGATATTGTGTTCCTGAACGGATACCCGGATGCTGTTGATAGCTTCGAACGGCTGGAGGGGTACTTGAAGGCGCTAAGAGATTATCAAATTCCGTTCCGGCCTGAATTCGTAGAGAATGGTCATTTCAGTGAGATCGGCGGTTATGAAGCGCTCAAACGTCTGGTCGAGAAGAAGCTGTCCTTCACCGCTGTCTTCGCTGCCAATGATGAGATGGCGCTTGGTGTTTACCGGGCGTGTGCGGAGCTTGGCATCCGCATCCCGGACCAGCTTGCGGTGATCGGGGTCGACAACAATCGGATCAGCAAATACATCAATCCGACTTTAAGTACCGTTAGTCAGCCTAAGTATACGATGGGCTCCATTCTGGTGGAGAAATTCATCGATCAGATGAACGAGAACCAGTTCGAGAACAAGCGGGTTTTTGTCGTGGATTCCGAACTGATTGTACGGGAATCTTCCACCTTTACGGTAGGTAGTTCCCCGGAGAAACCTTAAAGCTCTGTCTGATGCCGTTTCCCCGGCGTTGTCCGGTCTATTAATGCTTTTCTCTTTCTATTCTGCCTTCTATTGGATCTAAAAAAGCACCTTCAAGAAATCCATCTGCGCTGTAAGAGGTGGAAGACAACTTGAAGGTGCTTTTGCTTTTTGCATGAGCAACTTTTGTATCAGCACAGAAACGCCCGCGGCGATACATACACAAACCGTTCGGCGCGCGCCATGATATGAAACTTCTGTTCCGGAAAATGGCGGTACAGATAGTCGGCGAAATAACCGGGATTTTCGGCATTGCCGGCAAACAAATCATAATGAAGCGGAATGACGGTTTCAAACCCCGCAGCATAAGCGAATTCGGCCGCTTCCCGGTAATCCATGTTACCGACGATATCCCGGCTGGTCCGGAAATAGTCGCGCCCGTTAATCGGCAGCATCGCCAAATCTACATTATGCTGCCGCACATTTTCCAGCAGGCCGTCGTAAATGACCGTGTCCCCCGCATGGTACAGCGCAACCCCGTTCAGCTCAAGGATGTAGCCGACGTAGCGGTGAAAACCCTGCCCGTCCTGCTCCAATTGTTCATGCGCGGCCGGGATGGCCTGAAGGCGAAGTCCCTCCAAGGGAGAAATCCAAACCCCGGTTTCGGCATTTTGCAGCTTGTCCTCCTGGACGCCGCTTTCCTCCAGCAGCGGTTTGCGGCACCAGGCCGGTGCTACCATTTTCATGGCAGGATTGCTGCCGACCATAACCGACAGCGTGGCCGGGTCCATATGGTCGATATGCTCGTGCGTGATCAGGCACAGATCGGCCCCCGTGATATGCTCCGGGCGAATCGGCGCCGGGTAAGTCCGCGCCTCAAACTCGGATACAAAAGGATCGACGTAAACCGTCACTCCTCCACCTTTGATAATGACACTTTCCTGGCCCAGAAACCAGACCGCCAGACAGCCGTACGGCACCTCCGTGTTTTGAACTTCCTCAATCAAAGCCTCCCCGCTTCTGTTAATGCTTTTGTTGATGCTTCTGTTCATTTCGTTCATCCGTTATGCTCCTCTCAGCCATTCAATGAAATTCGACTTTTGTTTTGAATTCCTTCGTTTCGCCTTTCTTTTCGCCTTTCGTTTCACTATGTAAAAAAAGCGCTCCCCGAAAAGAGGAAGCGCCCCAAGTCTTAAGCTTGTGCGGTTTTGCCGTCCACCCGTTCCACGACGTAAGAGACGGAGACAGGTTTGACAGGTTTGGTTTTCTTCTGGAAACCGACGATCCAGGTGATGATTTTCCCCGCGATCAACACGGCCAGAACCGTAAACAGCGTTTCCGGCAGCGGCAGGAAAATGAGTGAAACCAGCAGGACCACAGCATCAAGCAAAATAAATACCGTACCGATCTTCATGCCGGTCCATTTACTTACGCATAAAGCCAATATATCGTCCCCACCGCAGGCTCCGCCTCCGCGCAGAACAAGACCGGCTCCTATCCCGGTCAGCAATCCCGAAAGGATCGCAACGACGAGCAGGTTATGGTGCAGATTCAGCGTTATTGGCGAAAACCGTTCGCATGCTTCGTACGCAACCGAGAAGGAAACCGAGCCCAGCAGCATATAGCCGATGAAACGGCGTCCTTTCAGGTAAAAAGCAAGCACCATCAGGGGGAGGTCCAGCAGAATCGTCATCAGGCCGGGCGGCAGATTAAACAGGTATTTCCCCAGCAGAGCTATCCCGACAAATCCGCCCTCCGCCAAATGATTCTGAAAGTTAATGTGGTAATACGTCAATGCAAGCAAAATCGAGCCCGTTAAAATCATTAAAATCTGTCTGACATGGTTGGTGTTTTCTGTTCTCATCAGGTATCCCTCTTATCGCAGTTTTGTTGTCCTTTCGGCAACGCCCTGCAAAGAAGGTCCTTCGAGCTTTTATCCTTCGCATGATTACACGCTTCTTTCGCAGGGAATTAGCCTATCCGGCATGCCACTACGAAAGGGAGCTAAGTATAAGAGAGATCACAACGTTTCCAAATCGTCCTTTCGGATTTCGTCCTTCGGGAACTCATGGTATCCTGATCCTTTCCTTATTTGATTTGAAGCAAAAGCCGATCAGCCGGTTCTGCTTCCTTTTTTCCTAATATTATTATAACACAGGAAAAATGATGACTAAACAGCTTAACACCCGTTTATACGGGCATCCGCTGTTTTAAACCGGCATAGGCCGTTAAATTTCGCGAAGGATGAACAGTAAGCTCTTGAAATCTCCATCAAGCGGCTTAAAATGCAGGCCCCGGTACATCAGCTCGTCGCCGCCGTACACTTTGCCGTCCGCTTCCAAACGATAAGCTTTGGCCGGATCCAGCCCTTTCAGCTTCAGGCGGCGAAGCGGCGCGTTCGGGCCGGCTAACACCTGGAAATACGCGGCGAACGCTTCTTTTTTATCCTCGGACACAAACATCCAGGCGGTTTCATTCCCTTCGAACGGACTGAGCAGCCGGTAAAAGTCGCCGAACTGGATCAACCCCCGGAGCTGCTTATACTGCTCGACCTGAAGTTTGACGCTGTGCTTCTCTTCGTCCGTCAGCTTGGTCAGATCCAGCTCATAGCCGAAGTTGCCGGACATCGCCACATGGCCGCGGGTTTCAAACGGCGTGCTGCGGTGCACCTGATGGTTCGGCACGGCGGACACATGCGCGCCCATGGCGCTGGCCGGATAGACGATGCTGGTGCCGTATTGGATTTTCAATCGTTCCACGGCATCCGTATCGTCGCTGGTCCACGTTTGCGGCATGTAATACAGCATACCCGGATCAAACCTTCCGCCTCCGCCGGAGCAGCTTTCGAACAGGATATGCGGGAATTTCGAGGTTATGCGTTCCAGCACATCGTACAAGCCGAGCATGTAACGGTGGGCCGTTTCGCGCTGGCGTTCAGGCGGCAGCAGGGCGGAGCCGATCTCCGTCATGTTGCGGTTCATGTCCCATTTCACATACGTTATCGGCGCAGAGGCCAGAACGCTGCTTACGGATTCCACGATATAATCGCAGACGTCGGGCCGGCTGAGATCCAGAATCAGCTGTTCCCGGGCCAATGTGCGGCTGCGGCCTTCCACATGCAGGCACCAGTCCGGATGCGCCCTGTACAGATTGCTGTCCGGGGACACCATTTCCGGCTCGAACCACAGTCCGAACTGCATGCCGGTTCCCGTAATGTCTTCGCCTAACTGCTTCAAACCGTTCGGCAGCTTGCGGCGGTCTTCCTTCCAGTCGCCCAGCGAAGAATCATCGCGGTCGCGGCGGCCGAACCAGCCGTCGTCGAGCACAAACAGCTCCAGCCCCAATTCTTTGCCGGCAGCGGCGATTTCTTTGATTGTCGATTCGTTGAAGTTGAAATAGGTCGCTTCCCAGTTATTGATCAGAATCGGCCGGCTTTGATCGCGGTAAACGCCCCGGCAAAGGCGGGTCCGGTAAAGCTTGTGATAAGTGCGCGACATGCCGCCAAGCCCTTCCGAGGACCGGACCAGCACAAGCTCCGGCGTCTGAAATGTCTCTCCAGGCTCAAGCTGCCAGCTGAAGCCAAAAGGCTGCAGTCCCAGCATGACCCGGGTCGTGGCGTATTGATCCACCTCCGCCTGGGCCATAAAGCTGCCGCTGTACACGAGGCTGAAGCCGTAAACCTCGCCGAAATCCTCGCCCGCATTCCGCTCAAGCAGCGCGATAAACGGGTTCTGCTGATGGCTGCTGGAGCCGCGTTTGCTGTCAATCCGGTGAATGCCCGGCACCAGCGGACGGGTATGCATATGGCGCTCCCGCGTCCACGTGCCGGACAGCTGCAGCATTTCATAATCCGCATCGGCGAATTCCACGCTGCCGCTCATCACCCGCTCCAGAACGGCCGGGCTTGTCCCCTTATTTTCAATCCGTACGGAACGCGTAATGGCATCGATATCGCGGAAGGCGGTAAAAGCCAGCACCACCGACAGCCCGCTTGGCTCGTCTTTCAAATATAGCTCCAGCGTATCGGCTTCCCCTTCGGTTTCCGCATAGGTGGCCGGAAGTCCGGTCAACTCGGGTTTGCCCGCCTTAATGGCATGTCCCTCGTAGCGGAAGTCACTGACTGCCGATCCGTCTGCAAAACGAATTTCCAGCGCAGGCTCGCGGAAGTCCCCCGTTCCATAGGAAGGATATTCATGCGGCAGCGTATCAAAGGAAAAAGTGCGGTCCTCGCGAATAAAATTCGGGCTGAACGAGCAGCGCTCGATTGTCAGGTAATCGGTATGAAAGCGGGAAACGTCCAGCTTCGGTCCCCAATACAAATGAGCCGGATAACCGGCCTGCACAAGCTGAAAGATGTAGCTGGAATCTTTGGATTGCAAATGAAAAATTTGATTGCCAGAGTCGTAATGAATGGTCATGGTTTTCCCCTTTTTCGATTCATTTAGTAATAAGGCAGCGTTTTCATTTTGAACTACATTCAGTATATAAGCAGACAGCCGGAAATACTAGCATCTCTTGGAAGGCCGCTATTTGCTTCATATCCCCCCTTCCCCTGCTTCCCGAGTGATGAAAAAGCAAAAACCGCCCCTTCACGCGAACCGCACCCGGCGGCTGGATGAAATCCAACTGCCGGATGCCGTTCACGCGGGACGGCTTTTCCGTTTCTCGGCTGATAGGATATTTAAACGGTCTCTACCAGCTTGACGATATTTTCCTTGATAATGCCGCAGGACTTTAGAAACTTCTGCTCCTCGTCCGCCGAGAGATTCAGCTCCAGAATTTCCTGGATGCCGCCTTTGCCGACAATCGCCGGTACGCCGGTGCAAAGCTCCTTTTGCCCATATTCGCCGTCCAGAATCGCGGAAACCGCGATGATTTTGTGCTCGTCATTCAGAATGGCCCGGGTAATGTAAGCCAGGGCATTGCCGATGCCGAACTGGGTATTGCCTTTGCGCGTAAAAATTTCCCATCCCGCATCTTTCGTCCGCTGCTCGATCGTCTCCAGATGGAGGTCTTTAAAACGTTCCTTATGCTGCTCCAAAATATGCAGAATCGGCTTTCCTCCAATAGTAACGTGCGACCAGGCCACGAACTGGGAATCGCCGTGTTCGCCGAGCGCATAACCTTGAACGCTGCGCGGATCGACGGAAAACACCTCGGACAGCAGTGTTTTCAGCCGCGAGGAATCGATCGAGGTACCCGTGCCGAGGACGCGTCCACGCGGCAGTCCCGAAACCTCGCGTACGAGATAGGTCACGATATCCACCGGATTGGCCGCCACGACAAACACGCCGTCAAACCCGCTGGCCATAATCCGGCTTACAAGGTCCTCCGTAATGGCTTTGGCATCCTCCAGCAAAGCGAGGCGTGACTGCATGCCCTTCGGATTCCGGCCCGCCGTTAAAATGATCACATCCATGTCCGCACAGTCCTCCAGCGTGCCCGCATAAACTTTGGTACGGGTAGAGGTAAACTCCATGCAATGCGATAAATCCAGCGCCTGTGCCACCGCCTTGTCGTAGGTCCGGTCAACAATCATGATCTCATCGCAGATCGACTGGTTGATCATGGAATAAGCGCATCCTGCGCCAACCATGCCCGCCCCTACCACGGCTACTCTTCTTGTTCCTTTTCTCATCCGTCATCCTCCTGTTGTCATCCGTTATCCTAGTTTTCTTCTCTATACAATATAATATTTAGCCCATTAAAATGTCACAAAATCTGCCATCAAACCCGTGACATTTCAACGAAATATCGGATAAACGGGTGAGAACAGGACTTTTTTAAGCTTTCAGAGCATCCAGAACTTCGCCAACCGGCTTGTATTCGTATCCCAGGCTGAGCGCCACGGCTTCATTTGTTACTTTTCCTACCGAAACATTGACGCCTTTCGCCAAAGCAGGGTTTCTGCGAACACTGTCCGCCAGGCCAAAATTAGCGATCTGCAGAGCATATGGCATCGTGACGTTGGTCAGTGCCAACGTAGACGTGCGTGCGACCGCTCCCGGCATATTCGCTACGGCATAGTGGATTACACCATGTTTAGTGTAAGTTGGATCAGCATGGGTCGTTACACGGTCTATCGTCTCCACCGAACCGCCCTGGTCAATAGCCACGTCGACGATCACCGAACCTTCGCTCATTTGCTGTACCATATATTCCTTGACGAGTTTCGGCGCCCGGGCTCCCGGAATCAATACGGCTCCGATGACGAGGTCGGCTTTCGCTACGGCCTGCTCCAGGTTGTAGGGACTGGACATTACTGTCGTCAACCGTCCGCCGAAAATTTCATCCAGGTAGCGCAGACGGCTCGCGTTAAGATCCAGCAGGGTTACCCGGGCTCCCATGCCCAGCGCGATTTTGGCTGCATTGGTCCCTACCACGCCGCCGCCGACGATCACAACCTCCGCCGGAGCTACCCCGGGCACGCCGCCAAGCAAAATGCCTTTACCGCCGTAAGGTTTCTCCAGAAACTGGGCTCCGATTTGCGCCGCCATCCGTCCGGCTACCTCGCTCATCGGGGTAAGCAGCGGCAGCGAGCCGTCTTCAAGCTGCACCGTTTCATAAGCTACCGCATGTACGCCGCTTTCCGCCAGGGCACGCGTCAGTTCGGGCTCCGGGGCAAGGTGGAGGTAGGTGAACAAAATCAAACCTTCACGGAAAAAGCCGTATTCCGCCGTCATAGGCTCCTTAACCTTCATGATCATTTCGGCGCTGGACCATACCTCGGCTGCCGAGTTCGCCACATGAGCGCCTTTGCCCTGATACTCTTCATCCGTAAACCCGCTGCCTGCGCCCGCGGAGGTTTCGATCCAGACTTCATGACCGGCCCGAACAAGCGTATCTACGCCTGCCGGAGTTATGGCAACACGATTTTCATTGTTTTTGATTTCCTTCGGAATTCCTACCCGCATATCCAAGACTTCCCTTCCTCGAATGATAGGCAGCTGCAGCTCTGGCAACCGTTCTTCTCAGACTACTCCTATATATTACATGAGAAGGCGTACAGTTGGAACATATCCGAACATGAAAAATACGGCAGAACCTCTAGATCACCCGATTTTCCGCTTTTTCTCCGAAAATGGCGTTAACTTTTCTGCCCTAAAGCGTTAGTCCATGTGTCTGTTAAAGTATCTGAGCTGCCTCATTATAGTCTGCCCATCCCTTATGGTCCCCTTAACTCCTATGTTTCCCTTATCTCTTACGATTGTTCCATCTCTTACGGTTCCGCCTTCTCCCCAGCCCTGCAAGTTCACTCGCCAGAAGCCAAACGTGAAGCGATTTCTTTAAGGTATCTGGATAAACGAACGCTAATCTCCGACCGGACTACGTCGCGCACCAGACCCAACCGGTCTTCATACCCCCTGCATATAAAACGGTGGTAAACTATCAGATCTTCTTGTTCATCACGAAACACCCGGATGTTCCGCTTGGCCAGCTCCCGCCGCAAAAGGTACAGATCCTCGCTGATTTTACTCCTCACGACCTTCCCCGCCATTAAATAAAGAGGTTTAAGCAAATTGGCCCGATGCTCAATGTCATCCAAGCTTTTCTCCACCATGCTCAGCATGTAGGGCAGCAAAATATAATCGCGGATCATGATCAGCTCAGCTTCTGTAGGCCGAGACGGAGGCACCTTTGCCGTATGGGCATGCCGCTGCTCGTACTGCTCCTGATGTTCGGTCAGCAGCATTTTGGATTTCCATCGCTCATTTCCATCTAGTTTACTCATTTAAAATGCCCCCCAATCTGTCCGGCTCTTTCCCTGGCGACCCCGGACTCCAGCAAAGAAGATGCTCTCACGACCGCATCGCTGCCGTATCGGTCTTTGATCTGGTCGGCCGCTTGTTCAAGTCTGTAAGCCTTGAAACGATCCTCGAAAAGGGTCAGCTGCATAAGCGCAGGGTCAGTCAGATCCGTAAGCGATACATGCAAACGGCTGAGGGGCATTCCTTTCCAATACTGACGGAGAATCCGCCGGGCAGCTGCGGCTACTTCATGGGAAAGGGAAGTCGCCTCCGGGAGCGTAATCTGGCGGCTGAACGATGAAGAACGCCGCCCATCCGTCTCGGCCGCGCCTACCGTAACTACCCGCCCGATGTAGCCCCATCTTCTGCAGCGGCGGCATACCTCTACCACCAGCTCCAGCAGCACTACCTCGATGTCTTCAATATTCCTGTATAAGCTGCTTCGGAGCGCTTTGCCGTGGCTGATCGATTTCAGCTTGCCGCGTATATCGGCAACTACAGGGCTCGGGTCAATCCCCCTTGCAGTCTGCCAATAATATTCCGCCTGAATATCACTCTGCCTGCCCATTTCCTGCCTCATGCGGCGCTTGAAGTCGGGAAGCTCCAGCCGGGCGATGTCTCCGATCGTATGCAGGCCCATCCGCTTGAAATGCCGGGTCATCCGGGATGCCGTCATAAACATTTGCTGAACAGGCAGTGGCCACAGCTCGGTTTCGATATTGGCAGCATCCAGTTTAAAAATGCCCTCCGGTCTCTTCTTCGCAAAATTATCCGTTGCCATCTTAGCCAAAATCTTGCTTGGGCCGATTCCGCACCGGGTCCAGACGCCGGTGGAGAGCAGCACTCGCGTCTGAATTTGCCGGGCCATTTCCTCCGGAGGGCCAAAATAAGGAATGGACCCTGTTACATCCAGAAACTGTTCGTCGATCGAATAAGGTTCAACCTGATCCGTAAACGATTCAAAAATTTCCGTAATCAATAGAGAGACGGCGATATACGTTTGCATCCGCGGACGGATTACCACCAGGTCGGGACACTTCGCCAGCGCCTCCCCCACCCGTTCGGCGGTAGTTACGCCCCGTGATTTGGCGATTGGACAGGCCGCGAGGATGATGCCTGAGGGGCGGGAGGGATCCCCTACCGCTACCGGTTTATTTTTCAAATCCGGCCTTCCCGCCTTCTCCACCGAAGCATAAAACGACTGTCCGTCTGCCAGCATAATGACCCGTTCCGTCTTCACTCTCTCACTCCCCATCAACAAAACCGAAAGTATGTTCGTATTTCATTATATACCGAATGTACGTTCGTTATGCAATGGTTATTTCACCCAGTTCGGCCCCACCGGGGGATGGAGGATTTGGGCGCATCGTCTGGGTATATGTCCATAACGAATAACCCGCCCCTTCATACAATGATTCAGAAAGTAACAATTCCTTAAAAGGAGGAAACAACAATGGGATATGGAGCAGGTTGCGGCCCAGTGGGCGGCGGACTTTGGACTTCCACAGGAGCGATCTTGGTTCTGTTCATTCTCCTCGTAATTATCACTCGCAGCTTCGGATTTGTTTACTAAACTGCGCTCGTCCGGCCTGGCCGGAAAGGTAACGATTTTTAAAAAATGAAATTCAAATTTAAATTCGATTAGGAGGAATTTTCCATGGGTGAAGTAGCAGGCGTAGGTTGTGGACCAGTAGGTGGCGGACTTTGGACTTCTACAGGCGTAATTTTGGTATTGTTCATTCTTCTTGTCATCATTTCCCGCACATTTTTCCTCTAATAACTGATTAACAACCTGACATCAGACTAAATTTGTACGATACGACGTACCCTTGCCTTGCTCCTGTTTCGTCGTAAATCTTGCAGGTCCAGATGTCTTCCGTGAAGCCATACGGTTTCACGGTATACTTAGCAGCAGTATATGCCAAAAGCGCTTGAGAAGCGAAAGAGCCCGGACCTCTGTCCGGGCTCTTGTCTGTGTATAGGTCCAGCCGCCGCCAAGCTCTATACCGGTTACTGAGCGGTCAAAATCAGCGGTCCATTCGCCGTGATCGCGACCGTATGCTCATATTGGGCGGACAAGCGGCCGTCTGCCGTCCGGGCCGTCCATTCGTCCTCATCGATGGTAATCCGGAACGTGCCTTCATTAATCATCGGTTCAATCGTCAATACCATGCCTTCCTTCAGCAGCAGACCTTTGCCAGGCTGGCCGACATGTTCAAAGTTCGGATCCTCATGCAGCGCACGGCCGATTCCGTGGGCCAGCAAATCCCGGACTACGGAGAAGCCGCTGCTTTCCGCATGAACCTGAATGGCATGTCCAATATCGCCCAGCCGTTTGCCAGGAAGCGCCTGCTCAATGCCCAGATACAGGCACTCCTTGGTGATCTCCATCAGCTTTCGGGCATTCTCACTAATATTGCCCACTGCGTAACACCAGGCGGAATCCCCAAACCAGCCGTCATATTCAGCTACGATATCCATCTTGACGATGTCCCCTTCCTTCAGCGGGGTACGATTCGGGAATCCGTGGGCAATCACATCATTAACCGAAGCGCAGGTTTCAGCAGGAAATCCGTTATAACCTTTCGTAAACTGCCGGCCTCCAAGCTTTGTAATATGACGGGCTACAAAATCATTGATTTCCAGCGTCGTGATGCCCGGCTCAATCAGCTTCGCAATTTCCCGGTGGCAGTCAGCTACAATATAGTTCGCCATTCTCATTTGTTCAATCTCTTCCGGCTTTTTTAATCGAATCATGGTGTTATCCCCCTTTTGCTCTCTACTCAAACTACACCTACGGTTTATAAAATGCAAATTTGGCGCCGGGACGTGAAGCCTTCACCCGCCTCAACTCCGGGCGATGAGTATCGATCAGCCCGGACATTTGATCAAGTCCAAACAGCAAAAACCCGCCGGGATTCCCCGGCAGGCCTGAACGCTTGGTATCCGATTTGGGGTTAGAGAGTAGGCCGAGCCACCCTCTTGGCTCTTAGCGGAACATGCCCCACAACTTGATCAGATGGAACGTATTCTTTGGATCGATCCGCTGCGCAAGCACAAATTGCGTCATCTGCTCTTCCTGCACACTGGTCAACCGTTCGTTAAGTATAACCGAAGCGCTTTTCACAAGCCGGCGGACCTTGGCAGGATCCTGCAGATCGGCTTTAGTCACATTCTCCACAAGCTTCTTGATCCGGTCCTTTACTGCCGGATTTTTCATCTTCAGCTTCACCCGCTGCACCAGCTGAGGGCTAATTCCAAACTGCTGATAACCCAAGTTCTATGGCACCTCCCGTCAAAACTGTCGTCTTTCCCAGTATATGACGGTGCACTTGTCCCAAGTGCCAGGAAAATCGCTGCCGAACCATCCGGCTTGTCCGGTCTTGTCCTTGTCTGTCTTGTCTGCTTACCTATGGGAACGGACCGCAGCAGTCAACAAGGCACGCTAACCGCGGCGGTACACTAGTCGATCAGCTCGCCCTGTAAAATCTGCTCCCGCTGCAGATACTCCCGCAGCGGCAGATAAGCCGGCGACGTCCAGAACGCCGGCTCCCGCACCAGCGCGGCGGCGTCGTCCCTCGCCGCCTCCAGCACTGCGAAATCGCTGACCATGTCCGCGATTCGAAACTCCGGCACGCCGCTCTGCTTCGTGCCGAAGAAATCGCCGGGACCGCGCAGCTCCAGGTCCCGCCGAGCCACCTCGAAGCCGTCGTCCGTTTCGGTCATCACGCGCATGCGCTCCTGACCTACCTCCGACTTCGGATCCGCAATGAGCACGCAATAAGACGCGTGCTCCCCCCGGCCGACCCGGCCGCGCAGCTGATGCAGCTGCGACAGCCCAAACCGGTCGGCGTCCATGACGATCATCAGCGTTGCGTTCGGCACGTCCACGCCAACCTCGACGACCGTCGTCGAAACGAGCAGCTGCGTTTCATTCGCGTAGAATAGACGCATCGCTTCTTCCTTTTCCGCCGGCGTCATCCGCCCGTGCAGCAGCCCTACTTTAAAGTCCGGGAAAGCCTGCTGCATCGAAACGAACAGGTCGATCGCATTCTGCACGTCCAGCTTGTCCGATTCCTCGATCAGCGGGCAGATCAGATAAGCCTGCCGCCCCTGACTGATCTCCCGGTTAATGAAACCAAGCACCCGGTCCATCATGCTGTGCTTGACCCAATAAGTCGAGATCGGCTTCCGGCCTGCCGGACGTTCGGACAATGTAGAGACATCCATATCGCCAAAGGCGGTAATCGCCAGCGTGCGCGGAATCGGCGTTGCCGTCATCGTCAGCACGTCCGGGTTGTAGCCTTTGCGCCGCAGGATGCTGCGCTGGTTTACCCCGAAGCGGTGCTGCTCGTCCGTAACTACGAGGCCCAGCGACCGGAAGAAAACATCCTCCTGAATCAGCGCATGGGTGCCGACCACAATATCGATTAATCCCATCTGCAGTGAAGCCAGGAGGTCTTTTCTTTTACGCCCCGTAATGCTGCCTGTAAGCAGCCCCACCATAATGCCAAACGGCTCAAATAATTTCGCCAGCGAGCGGGCATGCTGCTCCGCCAGAATTTCCGTCGGGACCATCAGTGCGCCCTGGTACCCCGATTTGACGGCCGCATACAGCGCCAGTGCCGCTACCACTGTTTTGCCGGAGCCTACATCGCCCTGCAGCAGGCGGTTCATGCAGTAAGGGGAGCGCATATCCTGCAGGATCTCTAGCTCCACCTTCTTCTGCGCATCCGTCAGCTCAAAGGGCAGGCTGCGCACAAATTCGCGCATGGTCGCATTATCGACCGTATGCTGCACCCCGTCCTGACGCTGCTGGTTCATCGCCCGATATACCTGCAGCTTTAATTGAAACAGAAACAGCTCCTCATATACCATCCGCCGCCGCGCCTGCTGACCTTCCTCGTTGTCCACCGGCTGGTGGATGCGCTGAATCGCCCGGCTGCGGGCCATCAGACCGTATTTCTGCACAAGCTCCTGCGGCAGAATTTCCGGGATCATCTCGCCGTACTGCATGAGCGCCTGCTTGATCGTCTTGCGCATCCACGCCTGCGTAATGTTCCCGCCTACCGAATAAACCGGCTGCAGGCTGCCGCTGCGGCTTACCCCCTGATCCGGGAATTCCGAATCGGAAACCGTCAGCTGCATCCGGCGCATATCCCATTTGCCGGTCAGCGTCACTTCCCGCCCAGGCGTCAGCTGCTCCTTCAGAAAATGGCGGTTAAACCAGGTTGCCGAAAACATCCAGTCGTCGGCCATCATTTTGCAGGTCAGCCTGGACTTCTTGCCGTAACGCTGCAGAACAGGTACACCGAACACTTTAGCCTGCACAGTCGCTTTCTCGCCATCCTGTACCTCGCTGAGCGGCCGGAGCCGGTAATCCTCGTAACGGAACGGGTAATATTCGAGCAAATCGTTCACCGTA
The DNA here is from genome assembly GCF_002240225.1 of Paenibacillus physcomitrellae. NCBI lineage: Bacteria > Bacillati > Bacillota > Bacilli > Caryophanales > Paenibacillaceae > Paenibacillus > Paenibacillus physcomitrellae. Next base: position 1,307,045 of record NZ_CP022584.1, read on the forward strand.
AAGATATGAAAGGCGTGAAGCTCTCCTTCTTTGAGAGCACTCACGCCGCTGACTTTTTTTACCGGAATTTCATTTAACAACATGTTTAATCCCTCGCTGGCCAGCAAAATACAGCAACCGTCCCGCGCCCCACATGAGCGCCAACCACGGCGCCAATATCCGTTCGGACTACTTCATGCAGCGTAAAATGATTCCGCAGCTCCGCCAAAATTTCTTCGGCTCCTTCCGGATTGGCCGAATCGGCGAGCGCCACATGAATATCCTTCACGTCGCCAAAGTCTTTGCGGAACAGCTCCATCATGCGGGCAATCGCTTTTTTCCGTCCTCTAGCTTTGTCCACCGAATAGATCACGCCGTCCTCGCCGACCGAAAGAATTGGCTTGATGTTCAGCAAAGTACCAAGAAGCGCCGTTGCCCGGCCAATCCGGCCGCCTTTCTGTAAATATTCCAGCGTGTCGACCATGAAATACAAATGCCGGACCTGGATCAGGCGTTCAACTTCCCTCAGAATCGCCGCCGTATCCGCCCCCTCTTCCACCAAACGGGCCGCTGCCGTAACCAACATGCCGAAGCCGTAGCTTGCACATCTGGAATCGACCACATGCACGTCTACCGGATGTCCAAGCTCTTCTTCGAGCATATCTTTACCAAGCATAGAAGCCTGGTAAGTGCCGCTCATCCCGGAAGAAAGGTGAATCGAAATCACCGCACTGCTCGGATTCGCTTCCAGGAGCCCCCGGAACACCTCCATATACTCCGAAGGTGACGTCTGTGACGTGGTCGGCAGCTCTTTCTCATTCTCCAGCCGTTCGTAGAATTCGCCTGCGGTCATATCGATTCCTTCGCGGTACGAGTCTTCACCAAACCGGACAACCATCGGAATGACGTGAATCCCGTAAGCTTCGACGATTGATTTAGGCACATCGGCTGTGCTGTCTGTTACGATAACGGGTTTCGCCATCTTTCTCCTCCTGACTATGCTCGCGGTTCAGTTATCCTTCCACCGAGAACAAATAATAATAGATTGGCTGACCGCCTTCATGAGCTTCGACCTCTACATCCGGATAATGTTCATTGATCCATCCGGTCAACTGCAGCGTCTCTCCCTCTTTGGCCTCCTCGCCGGTCAGAATCGTCACGATTTCATCGCCGTTTACGAGCATTTGGGACAGCAGCTCCTGACAGGTGGCAATCATATTTTCTTCCGTAGCCACAATCTTGGAATCGGCAATGCCGATATAATGTCCCGCCCGGATTTCCAGCCCGTCAAAGGAAGTGTCGCGGACCGCATAAGTCACCTGTCCGGTTTTGACTTCGCTGACCGCCGCATTCATACGGCTTTCGTTGAGCTGAATGTCATCTTCCTCCTGGAAAGCAAACGCCGCTGCCATGCCCTGCGGAATACTTTTGCTCGGAATGACCGTAATGCTACGCTCGCCTTCCAGCAAATCACGTGCCTGCTGGGCCGCCAGTACAATATTCGAATTGTTCGGCAGAATGAAGATGTGCTGGGCCGTAATCGACTTAACCGCATTTACGAAATCTTCCGTACTCGGATTCATCGTTTGTCCGCCGGACAAGACAATGTCTACACCGAGACTTTTAAAGATCTCCGTAATGCCGTCGCCCGAGGCCACCGCGATAAAACCATATGGAGCCAGTTCATCGGCCGGCAGAATCGCCGGATCCTCATGCCTTACCGGTTCGGCCGGTATATCGGCAAACAGCTCGGGAGCCGGAGCGATATCCATGCCTGCCGTCAGCAGATCCCGGTGCTGCTCCCGCATATTCAAAATATGAATCTGCGTAATTTCTCCATACTTCAGCGCGAGGTTAAGCACTTCGCCAGGCGCCTTGGAATGGACATGCACCTTGATGATTTCGTCGTCCGCAATGACAATAATCGAATCTCCGTTAACGGCCAAGGCGCTGCGGAAGGCGTCCTCCGAGAAGCTTTCGGACTGGCCGCCCCCAAGCTTGCGGTTAATGAAAAATTCCATGTCATACAGGAATTCAATATCTTCCGTCTCAAGCTTCGCTTGCGCCGACATTGGCACTTCCGCAAACGGCCGCTGTACAGGTTGTACAGACTGCTCTTCAGGCACCGTCACGTTCGCCGGATTAACGACAGCTTGTCCTTCAGGCAGAACCGTTCCGGACGTTTGCAGCGTCATTCCGTTCAAATAATCGGCAAAGCCTTGATAAATATATACAAGCCCTTGTCCACCCGAGTCCACGACTCCGACCTGCTTAAGCACGGGCAGCTGTTCCGGCGTTTGGGCCAAAGCCTCCTTCGCTTTATTCAGCACCTCGTTCATAAGTTCGGTTACGTCGTTTGTGCGGCGCGAGAAATAAACGGCCTGTTTCGCCGCCTCTTTCGCCACCGTCAAAATCGTTCCCTCGACCGGTTTAACAACGGCTTTATAAGCAGTATCGACACCGCTCTGCAGCGCTGATGCAAATTGCACAGCGTTTAATTCTTCAAATGATGCTGCATAGCGGCCAAACCCGCGAAACAGCTGGGACAAAATAACTCCCGAGTTGCCGCGGGCCCCCATCAGCAGTCCCTTGGAAAGAACGGCAGCTCTGGTTCCCACACCTCCGGTATTCTGTTTACGCAGCTCCGTTACCCCGTTTGTCATCGTCAAATTCATGTTGGTTCCGGTGTCACCATCTGGGACCGGAAATACGTTCAGTGAATTGACATGCTCGGCATGTCTGTGAAGCTGCTCCGCTCCGGCAAGAACCATCGCGCTGAAATCTGTTCCATTTAGAGAACGCTTACTCAATGAGAATTCCCCTTCCTAGCTTAAATACGCTTTGCGCAGTAAAATAAACGGCCTGTTATTCAGCCGGCTTCTCTGCGGCTCCTATGCTTCATTTTGGTCTATAAAAACCGGTCCGATACCGGAACTCCCCTGACTCCGCTTCTTCTTATCGCAAAATCAAGTATGAAATCAAAATGGATGGTCAGGTCAAACAACAGTCCCCGGATCGCAGGTGGCCAATCGCCCTGAAGGATCCGCCCGTGTGCAAGCATCCCCAAACAGCGGCCAAACCGCATCAGGGATGCCCGGCTTTAAACAACATTGTACTATAAGAACAAAGAGAAATAAATAAAAGATGCCGTGCAGCCGGAAATAATGTTTACACAGCTGTTGACGTAGCTTTTTTTGCTGTGATATTATATTAAAAGTGTTGTGTTTTCAAGATGAGAGTCTTGGAATAAGGAGGTGTAATCAATGTCCCGCAAATGTTATGTAACTGGCAAGAAACCAAGCACCGGTAACCATGTTTCCCATGCAAACAACCGTAACCGCCGTTCTTGGGGCGTAAACGTGCAAAAGGTACGGATCTTGGTAGACGGTAAACCAAAACGCGTTTATGTCAGCACCCGCGCGCTGAAATCCGGCAAGGTAACACGCGTTTAATCACATACGCATATAAACAAAAAGCACCTTTGATTATAGAGGTGCTTTTTTCATGTCCTGGTGCGGAAGGCGCAGGGGGTCCGGTTCCCTACGCTCGGTTCCGGCAGCCGGTTTTGTTTAATTCTTTTGAAATGTATTCAAAACAGCCTTCACAAATCCTCCCAAAAACTTCGGCAGCTTAAATGTGTAAAATTTCATCATTCACCCTCCCCATCATTCTCACCATTACCATATGCGGATCTGAGTGCCCGAGTCCCGCTTTCGCGCACAAAAAAAATGGCCACATGAGAAAACGCCTGCTCATGTAACCATTTCTATGCGAAGTGGACTCCGCCTATTCCATTCGATCTTTGACCTTGCTTGTCCTTTTCGTAAATCAGCCCTGGGAAATAGCCACGCTGGAGCGAATCTCACGAATCGCCTCAGCACGGTCGCTGCGGCCAAATACCGCACTTCCGGCTACCAGCACATCTGCGCCCGCTTCTACTACGATCGGAGCGGTTTCAGACGTAATACCGCCGTCTACTTCAATATGCAAGCTGGCAATGCCCCGCTCCTGCTGCAGTCTTCTGATTTCGGCAATTTTACGTACTGTCGTCGGGATGAACGCTTGTCCGCCGAAACCAGGGTTCACGGTCATCACCAGCACCAGGTCCACGTCTTCAAGCACCTGTTCAATCGCCGATACCGGAGTTCCCGGATTAATCGCTACACCGGCTTTGACTCCATGCTCCTTGATTAAATGCAGTACACGGTGCAAATGCACGCAGGCCTCTGCGTGAACGGTAATCACATGGGCTCCAGCTTTAGCGAAGGCCGGGATATAATTTTCCGGATTCTCGATCATTAAATGAACATCAAGCGGTTTCTTTGCGATTGGAGCAATAGCATCCATGACAATTGGACCAAAAGTCAGGTTCGGCACAAAATGGCCGTCCATGACATCCACATGAATCCAATCCGCTCCCGCAGCTTCTACTTCCACAATTTCCGCGCCCAGCTTGTCAAAGCTAGCCGATAAAATAGAGGGTGCAATTAATACCATAGTTTTAATACCTCCGCTTCTTATCTTTCATTTCCTGGAAAAATTCCACATAATGCTCATACCGGCTGGCAGCAATGCCCCCGGCTTCTACCGCTTCTCTCACGCGGCAGCCGGGTTCATGCAGGTGACTGCAGCCCCGGAATTTACACTGCTCCGCCAAAGGAGCAAATTCAATAAAACAGATCGACAGCTCGTCCACGCCGAGTTCCAGGAAATCCAGCTGGCTGAAGCCCGGCGTATCCGCGACATAAGCGCCGTTTTCGAGCTCGATCAGCTCCACATGCCGGGTCGTATGACGGCCGCGGCCCAGGCGCATGCTAATTTCGCTCGTTTCAAGCGTCAGACCGGGAAGCATCGCATTCAGCAGCGAAGATTTCCCAACGCCTGACTGTCCGGCAAAGACGCTGATATGGCCAGCCAGATTTTCTTTAACCCGTTCCATGCCCTCGCCTTTCAGCGAACTGGTGACAAGCACCTTGTAGCCGACCTGTTCATATAGCTCTACTGCACGGGCAACCTGTTCGTCTTCCTGCGCGTCCATCAAATCGTGTTTGGTCAAACAAATGAGCGCACGGAGACCCGCATGCTCAATATGTACAAGAAATTTATCGAGCAGCTGCAAATTCAGGTCAGGCTCTTTCACAGAAAAAAGCAGGACGGCAAGACTGGCATTTGCCACGGGCGGACGGATCAATTCCGTCTCCCGCGGCAAAAGCTCGTCTACTGTGCCTTCCCCGTTTTCGGTTGGCGTATAAATGACACGATCTCCGACAAGGGGAGTTAATCCTTTTTTCTTAAAAATCCCCCGTCCACGGCATTGGACTATGGTGTCCACTCCCGCCTGGTCAGGTTTTACATAATAGTAGCCGCTTAATGCTTTAACGATTAAACCTTCAGGCATGAGGTTCCTCGCTTTCATCTATCTATCTAGGGTTGTTGTCCGGGTTTGGATGATTACCGTCCGTCTCCGTCCTTGCCTTTGTCATGACCATGCTTGGTGTCAAAAGAGGAAAGAGAATTGCCGGAATTGTTCGAACCCGTATCATCATTCCCCGAACCATCTTCGTCCGATTCACCAGGGATGAAGGATTCTCCCGGGTCGCTTGTTTCAGGAGGAGCGGTAACCGGCAGTTCCGGAGTCGGCACCGTCCCCTGTTTCGCGTCAATGTACGATACCCGATAAGTATCAAACAGCTGTCCATCCCGGTACACGCTGACCGAAGCATCTTTGTTAGGGGCAAGAACCAGGTCTACAGACAACGTCTGAACCGTGTTGATCGTTTTGGTGCCCCAATCCTGGTTATCTCCGCGAGCATCGCTGAAGACAATACGGATTTTGCTGTTCTTATCTGCCTGCGCCGGAGCAACAGGAACACCGTAAGAATAGTTGACCGCTTCCTCCGGATAACCGGTGCTGATCGTCAGGGTCACTTCTTCGCCTGGTTCTGCAGAATCACCTGGCTTGTAAGGCCACTGCTCGATGACCAAACCTTTGTCAACCGTAAAGCTTGACTCTTGTTTCGTCACCATCGACAGGCCCAGATCGTCGAGCTTGCTTTTAGCCGTTTTCTCGTCCAGTCCGGTCAAGTCCGGCATCGCTACCGATTCTTTGCCTTTGCTGACCGTCAAATGAACCGAAGCCACTTCCGGATCAAACTCACTGTTCGGCGCCGGATCCTGGCTGATGACTTTGCCGGCTTCAACGGTGTCGCTGAAGTCCTCGGTACTGGAGATAGAGTCGCCGTTCACGCCCATATTCACGAGCTGCTGTTTGGCTTCCTCCAGCGTCATCCCGCTCAGGTCGATCATTTGCTGAAGAGGCTTCTCTATGCTGACCGTCAGATCTATCAGAGCGCCTTCCTTGACATCCGTCCCCTCCGGCTTGCTTTGCTCATAGACGACGTCAGGATCGTAATCCTTGTTATAAGCCTGCTTGACGCTGCCGACCGCAAGGCCCAGCTCTGTCAGCTTCGTTCTAGCGTCGTCCTGAGTCATCCCTATCAGATTCGGAACCGTTACATCCGGCACTTCAAACTGGTTCTTGAAATACCACGCCATGCCTCCAAGAATAACAATAATAGCAAGAACAATACCTGCCCAAATCAACGGTTTCCTTGATTTCTTCTTACTCTCAGGTTCCTTAGACGCCTCATCAGGCACATCGGAATCTTCGTAATCGCGGTTTCTTCTGCTCTTCGCTGCAGCTGCAGCAGCAGGCTGTGGTTTGATCGCCGGGATGATCAGCGTGTTGTCCTCATCCTCGGGACCAAACGCCAGCTTCGGCTCCGTTCTGCGCTCCGGGAGCAGACAAGTCTCCAGATCCAGCAGCATTTCCTGGGCTGAATTATAACGTTCGCCAGGATTTTTCCGCATCGATTTACAAATAATATTCTCAACGCTTTGCGGGATCATCGGGTTGACCAGCCGGGGCTCCTCAAAGTCCTCCTGCAGGTGCTTAAGCGCTACGCTGATCGGGCTTTCGCCGTGAAAAGGAAGTTTGCCCGTAAGCATCTGATAGAGCACGATGCCCAGGGAATACAAATCCGATTTCTCCCCCGCAGCAACGCCTTTCGCATGCTCCGGCGAGAAATAATGCACAGAACCCATAACCGAACCGGTTTGGGTAATGGTCGCTGAAGTGACTGCCCGCGCAATCCCGAAATCGGTCACTTTCACCCGTCCGTTGCGGCCTATCAAAATATTATGCGGTTTAATGTCCCGGTGAATAATTTGATTCTGATGGGCATGGTCCAGCGCATCGCAGATTTGAGCCGCAATTCGAATGGCTTCATCTACCTGCAGCGGAGCGCGCTCCTTAATAATTTCATTCAGATTCTGGCCTTCGACGTACTCCATAACGATGTAATGAACTTCGTCCTCTTCGCCCACATCATAAATACTCACTACATTCGGGTGAGAAAGCGATGCCGCCGACTGTGCTTCCCGGCGGAAGCGGCGGATGAATTCCTCATCGTTAACGAACTGCTGCCTCAGCACCTTGATCGCGACGTGACGGTTTAGCAGCAGATCCTGAGCCTTATAGACCAGGGCCATTCCACCTCCGCCTATACGCTCAAGAATCTGATAGCGGCCGCCAATTTCGTGACCGATCATAAGCTCAACTCCTTTGTGCCTGACCCAGGTGCTTCGGACTGAAGTTCCAGCAGTACCACAGTAATATTGTCTTCTCCGCCCGCATCAAGAGCAAGCGATACCAGACGTTCGGCTCGTTCCTTCAGGGAGACCCCTTGCATCCCCAGCGTCCGGTTAATATCCTGAGCTGAAACATAGCTGCTGAGGCCGTCGCTGCAAACGAGCAGGATTTCTTCTTCTTCCAAGGTTACAGGGTAAAGATCCACTTCCACTTCCGCATCGGTGCCCAAAGCCCGCATAATGACATTTCTGCGGGGGTGCACGCTTGCTTCCTCTTTACTGATCTGGTTGTTCTTGACCAGTTCATTCACAAGCGTATGATCTTCGGTCAGTTGAACGCTTGTCCCGTTCTTGAACTTATACGCCCGGCTGTCCCCGATATGGCCAATAACGCCTCCGGAAGGCCCAAGCAGGACAGCAACAACCGTTGTGCCCATACTGTGCAGCTCCTCATGCGCGGAGGCCGTCTCATAAATGACCCTATTGGCATGCAAAATGGCCTGTTTAAGCGCCACCCCGCAAGCCTCGGGATTCAAATGGGGAGAAACTTCATACAGATCCGATGCAATCGTCTCGACAGCCAGACGGCTGGCTGTATCTCCGGCCTGATGGCCGCCCATGCCGTCCGCTACAATGCCAAGCGTATAACCCTGCTCCAGTTTAACAACGGAGAAAGAATCTTCGTTGACGGATCGGATATGACCGATATTGGTTACACTTACACTATTGATCAACTGATCTCACCTCGCATTAGACTCCATATGCTTAGCCCGTAGCTGTCCGCAGGCGGCGGCAATATCGTGGCCCTGCTCCCTGCGGATGGTCACATTAATGCCTTGATCCGCCAGAGTCCGCTGGAATTTGAAAATATCATTCCGTGAAGTACGCACATATTTACGTTCCGGAACATGGTTAACCGGAATCAGGTTGACATGACAGAGCATGTCCTTGAGAACGGAAGCCAGCTCTTCGGCATGTTCGGCCTGGTCGTTGACGCCGCCGATTAGCGCATATTCAAACGAAATACGGCGGCCGGTCTTCGCCTGATAATAACGCAGAGCTTCCATCACATCATCGAACGGATAACGGCGGTTAACCGGCATCAGCTTCGAGCGCAGAGCATCATTCGGCGCATGGATGGAAATCGCCAGGTTGATCTGGGTTCCTTCATCCGCAAATTTATAGATGCTCGGCACGATGCCGCTGGTCGATACGGTAATATGGCGCTGGCCGATGTTGAGTCCCTTCTCATGAATCATCAGACGCAGGAATTTCATCGTGTTGTCATAGTTCTCGAAAGGTTCCCCGGTACCCATGATCACGATGCTGCTGACGCGTTCACCGCGCTCGTCCAGAATCTGCTGGGCTTTCACAACCTGGGCGACAATTTCACCCGCGGTCAAATCCCGTTTCAAGCCGCCGAGGGTCGAAGCGCAGAACGTACAGCCGATCCGGCAGCCCACCTGAGTGGTTACGCAGATGCTGTTGCCGTAGTTGTGTTTCATAATAACCGTTTCAATCGCGTGGTCGTCATGAAGACCAAACAGGAATTTGACGGTGCCGTCTTTGGACTCGAATTTCGTGATTTCCTTCAGTGTAACAAACTGGAACTGATCGTTCAGCTTTTGGCGCAGAGCTTTGGACAGGTTCGTCATTTCTTCAAAGGAGTTCACCCGTTTCACATAAATCCACTCAAAAATCTGGCTGCCGCGGAACGCCGGCTCGCCTTGCTCTACGGCCCATGCCTGCAGTTCTTCCAGCGTAAAATCATATATAAAAGGTTTCATTTTCACACACCTGTTCTAAATTAATGTATGTTGCCATCTGGGATGCCATGCTCACTCATTCTTCCCATTTTAGCATAAAACCCGGATAGTCTAAAGAGGAAATAACCCGCCAGCACAAAGCGGCGGGTTAAAGAGCAGATTTTGAAGCCCCAAAGGGAATGGCGGCTTCATCTATTTTCCCTCAGGCTTGTTTAACAAGCCTGGCGATGTAGAAGCCGTCCGAGCCCGCGTCCTGCGGCAGCACCTGCAGGCCGACGGACTCTCGGTCCGCCGCCGCGGTAAGGCGGCGGAACAATTGCGGCGTCTCATCCGCCGCGAATTCGGGATGGCGGGCGAGGAACGCCTCGACCGCCCCGGCATTTTCGGCCCGCTCGATCGTGCACGTGCTGTAAACCAGCACACCGCCCGGCTTCAGCAGGCCGCAGACCGCATCAAGCAGCCGCTGCTGCAGCTGCGCGATTTCGGCCAAATCCTGCGGGGATTTGGTCCATTTCAAATCCGGCTTCCGCCGGATCACACCAAGCCCCGAACACGGGGCGTCGAGCAGAATCCGGTCGAAGGAAGCCGGCTCGTATTGCCCGGCCAGCTCCAGGGCGTCGCTGATCCGGATATGGACATTGGGCAGGCCAAGCCGCTCGGCCTGGTCTTGGATCAGCTTCGCCTTATGCGCGTGCACGTCATTGGCGATGACGGTTCCGCTGCCTTCCATCCGTTCCGCTATGTGACAGGATTTCCCGCCGGGAGCCGCGCAGCAGTCCAGCACTTTCATACCGGGCCGGGCATCCACCGCCTCGGCGACCAGCATGGAGCTTTCGTCCTGGACGGACAGCAAGCCTTCCCGGTACCAGGCCGATAGCGCCATGTTTCCGCCGCCCTGCACAATAATGCCGTCCCCCGACAGCGGGGACGCAGCCGCTTCAAACCCTTGAGCAGTCATCTCCTTGAGCAGGCCCTCCCGGTCCGTCTTCGTCCGGTTGACCCGGACGCTGACAGACGGCGGTTCGTTGTCGGCCCGGCAGATCGCCTCGGCCGTGTCGGCACCGTACTGCCGGATCCAGCCCTCGACCATCCACTCGGGATGGGATTCCGCAAGGGCAATCCGCTGCGCTGCAGGCAGATCTTCCGGCAGCTTCAGCGTCTCTTTCTGGCGGAGCACATTCCGCAGCACGCCGTTCACCATGCCGGAAATGCCCTGATGACCGCGTTTCTTGGCAATGTTGACCGCCTCGTTAACCGCCGCATGGGCAGGAATCCGGTCCAAATAATAAAGCTGGTAGAAGCTGAGTCTCAGCAGATTGCGAACCCATGGCTGCAGCTTGCCCAATCCTTTGGACACAAATTTACCGAGAAAATAATCGATCGTCGACCGTCTAGAAATCGTGCCGTAAACCAGCTCGGTAGCAAGCCCAACGTCCGGGCCGGACAAACCGGCGCTTTGAATGGCTCCGTTCAGCAGCAAGTTACTATAGGCGCCTTCGGTTTCCACTTCCGTCAGCACATAAAGCGCCGTTTCGCGTGCGGTAGACATGCCGCGGCCACCTGCAATCGATCCTTTCCACTTGGAGCGGGGCCCTCGTCCACCGGCATTGCCGGATGAAGGTCCTTGGACTTTATCCGGTGTTTGCCCCGTAGTTTTGCCTTTTCCAGATTTGCTTCTGCCAGAAGCTGATCCGCCTGCTTTGCCGGAAGCTTGTCCAGCCGTTTTTGAGACCGGAGCTTGTCCTGCAACTTTTGAGATCGAAGCTTGGCCTGCCCGCTTGGAAGCCGGAGCTTGTCCTCCGGCCTTTGATGCCGAACTAGCCTTGGATGCGGAACTTCCGCCTTCGTTTCTTCCGCCGCTCATGACAAAACCTCGCCCGTCTTCATTTGGCCGCCTCGCAGAAATTCAGCCGCGGGCATCGCTTTTTTGCCTGCAGGCTGCACGCGCGTAAGCAGCACCGTACCGCTGCCGGTCTGCACCTCGATGCCTTTGTCAGACAATGCCAGCACCGTGCCCGGAGCCTGGCCCGAACCCCCGCCGCTTTCCTTGGCTACCGAGAGTTCCCAAACCTTAAACACATCCCCGTTCCAGGTCGTAAATCCACCGGAAAAAGGCAGCAGCCCCCGCACCCGGTTCCGGATGCTTTCGGCATCGGCGCTCCAGTCGATTTTCTCATCCTCCCGGGTCAGGTTCGGCGCATAGGTCGATTCGGCATCGTTTTGCGGAATACGGTCAGCCCGGCCTTCAATAATCAGCGGAAGCTGCTCCTTAAGAAGCTCGGCCCCCGCCGTGCTCAGCTTGTCAAAAATCGTGCCCGATGTGTCGATATACTCAATCGGAACGACTACCTTGGCGATCATGTCGCCGGTGTCCAATCCTTCAGCCATATACATCAGCGTAACGCCTGTTTCCTTCTCGCCGTTAATAATCGAGCGCTGAATCGGCGCGCCACCGCGGTATTTCGGCAGCAGTGAACCATGCACGTTCAGACAGCCGAATTTCGGCAGATCCAGTACAGCTTTCGGTAAAATCTGCCCGTAAGCGGCGGTCACGATCAGATCCGGCTTCAGGGCCGCCACTTCAGCAACCGCTTCAGGAGCACGCAGACGAGAAGGCTGAAGCACGGGGATCCCGTGCTTCAAAGCCGCTTCCTTCACGGGAGTTGGAGTCAGCACTTTCTTCCGTCCCTGCGGACGGTCCGGCTGCGTCACGACACCCACGACGTTATAGCCTTCGGCCAAAAGCATCTCGAGAGACGGAACCGCAAACTGCGGAGTCCCCATAAATACTATATTCATGCCATCAGCCTCACTCTCGTTCCTCTTCTTCACGAGGAGTTTCGTATACCCGTTCAGCAATATCTGTGTACAGAACGCCGTCCAGATGATCGATTTCATGCTGGAACGCACGAGCCAGCAGATCGGAGCCGGTATAAGTGACTTCCTTGCCGTTGCGGTCCAGGCCTTTCACAGTCACCGTCTGGGCGCGTTTAACATCGCCGCGGTAGCCGGGAATGCTGAGGCAGCCTTCAGGGCCAAACTGTTCGCCGTCTTTGGACACGATCTCAGGGTTAATCAGCTCGATCAGCCCGTTTTCGTCGCCGACGTCCACCACGATCATCCGTTTCAAAATACCGACCTGCGGAGCAGCCAATCCAACGCCTTCAGCGTGGTACATGGTGTCGGCCATATCGGTCAGCAGCTTTTGCACGTTAGGGGTAATCTTCGTAACTTCCTTCGCTCTCTTGTGGAGCACTTCATCCGGTTCAAGCACAATAATTCTTAATGCCATATAAATTCCCTTCCTTCACATCACGGAGTCAATTGTATATTTTTAGTATATGCCAAGAATAAAATGGGAGGTTCCTTGCCCACCATTCTTACATCAACATTTGCGGGTCTACGTCGATACTAATCTGGAACAGGGGATCTTTGGTTCCGCCAAGCAGGCCGTCGGCGGTTTGCCGCACCAGCTCAACCGCGTCGATGTCTCCCCGATATTTTACCATACATTGAAAACGATAGCGTTTCTTTAACCTCGGCATCGGGGAGGCAATAGGCCCAAGAATGTCCAGCGCTTCCGCAGACAAGCGGTCCAGGCTGCCGAATATCCCCTTCTTGACGGCATTGCCGCGCAGCTCGGCCGCAAAATTCTCAGCCATGCGCACCAGCACCGGCATATGCTCGTGAGACAGCGTGATCAGGATCAGCCGGCAGTAAGGCGGATAGCCAAGCCCCCTGCGGTGCTGGAGCTCCTCACGAACAAACGACAGATAATCATGCCTGCTGGCATGGACGATTGAATAATGCTCCGGCATATAGGATTGGATAAAAACCTCACCCGGCAGCTGATGCCGCCCCGCCCGCCCAGCCACCTGCGTCAGCAGCTGGAACGTCTTCTCGGCCGCGCGGAAGTCCGGGAGATTCAAAGCCGAATCCGCCGCAATCGCCCCCACGAGGGTGACATTCGGGAAATCCAGACCTTTTGCGACCATCTGCGTGCCGAGCAGAACGTCGCCCTTTTGCTCGCGGAACGCCTGCAGCAGACGTTCATGCGAGCCTTTTTCCGTTGTCGTATCGACATCCATCCGGATCACGCGGATGCCCGGGAACAGCTTGGCCAGCTCTCCTTCGACACGTTGGGTTCCCGTTCCGAAGTAGCGGATATGCTCGCTTCCGCATTCCGGGCAGGTCGAAGGAGCAGGCTCCGCATGGCCGCAGTAATGACAGCGCATATTGTTGGATTTCTCATGATAGGTCAGTGAAATATCACAATCCGGACAACTCGCCACATAACCGCAGCTGCGGCACATGACAAAAGTCGAGAAGCCCCGGCGGTTCAGGAACAGAACGGACTGCTCCTTCCGCTCCAGCCGGTCAGCAATCGCCTGATGCAGCGGGCGGCTGAACATGGAGCGGTTGCCTTCCTTCAGCTCCTCCCGCATATCCACGATGTTGACTTTGGGCAGGCTGCTGCCTAAAGGGCGATTCCGCATTTCCAGCAGCATCGGCGCAAACTCGTCATCAGACTGGGAACGCGCCGCATGGTAGCTTTCCAGCGATGGCGTTGCCGAGCCGAGAATGACAACGGCCCCATGCTGCTGCGCTCTCCGAACGGCGACATCACGGGCGTGATACTTGGGCGTTTCCTCCTGTTTGTAGGAGGTTTCATGCTCTTCATCCATCACGATCAGGCCGAGACGTTCAAAAGGAGCAAACACAGCCGAACGTGCGCCGATCGCAACCTGGACTTTGCCTTCACGGATTTTGCGCCATTCATCATAACGTTCTCCGCCCGACAAACGGCTGTGCAGAATCGCCACCTTGTTGCCAAATCGTCCTTTAAACCGCTCTACCATCTGCGGTGTCAGTGAAATTTCAGGCACCAGCACAATGGCTTGACGATCCTGGGCGATACAACGTTCAATCGTCTGCAGGTAAACCTCAGTTTTCCCGCTGCCCGTTACGCCATGCAGCAGGAAGGTATCA